>JBGAPN010000006.1:0-32230 GCA_044221235.1 Limisphaerales bacterium | reverse complement strand
ATGCTGTTCGACCGGAACGATCCGGCCCGCATCCTCCATCGCAGCGACGCCTATTTCCTGACCCCGGACCGTCCGTTCGAGATCACCGGGCAGGTGGGCAACGTCTGTTTCATCGAAGGCTGGGTGCGCTTCAAGGATGCGTTCTATCTCTACTACGGCACGGCGGACTCCAAGGTGGCGGTCGCCGTCAATCGTTCGGCGTTGCCGGCCCATTGAGCTGGACACGGTCGGATCGCCGCCCTTCGCCACTGCCATCCAGTTCCGCCTCGACCCCGTGGAAGGTCGGCGCCAGTCTCGCGCGAATCGAGCCATTCAGGCCTCTGACGGCGAGGGTTCCCGCCGATCCACGAACCCCCGCCTTCCTCAAAACAGGTTCCCTTTTCCTCCATGATTCCCGGCGGCTCCAACTTGGGACACATCCGGATCCTCGCTCCCATCGGACACGGGGGCATGGGTGACGTGTACCTGGGGATGGACGAGCGGTTGCACCGGAAGGTCGCCCTCAAAACCATCCGCGCTGAACGCCGGCTGGATGTCACGGCCCGGGCGCGATTCCTGCGCGAGGCTCGCGTGCTGTCCCAACTGGACCATCCGCACATCTGCCGGGTCCATGACTACCTGACGGTCCCTGAGGCCGATGTGATCGTCCTTGAATTCATCGAGGGACGGCCGTTGACCGCCCTGTTGCAGGTGGAGACGCCCCCAACCTTCGCCCAGAAGCTGCGCATCGCGGAACAGATCGCCATCGCCCTGGCCGCCGCCCATGAACGCGGCGTGGTCCACCGGGACCTCAAGCCGAGCAATGTCATGGTGACGCCGACCGGCGACATCAAGGTCGTGGATTTCGGGCTCGCCTCGACGCCGGAATCCCCTGCGACGGGAACCGAGCCGTCTCCATTCCCGCCATCGGCCCAATCCGGCTCATCCATGCCCTCGGACACAGCCGACACCGAGGCGGAAACGGTCACGGGCGAGACGACGATTGCCGGGGACGCCATAGGGACCGGACCTGCCAATCCTTCGGACAACACCGTCAAAAACTCGCAGGCGACGGTGGAAGCGCCCTGGACGGACCTGCCCACCGTCTCCGCCGGGGCGGGAACGGCGGAACAGCAGACGCCTACCGGCCCGGCTCCGATCTTCAACCCACCGGGAACCCCGGGATCTGTCGGCGCCGACTCGTCCGACAGCTTGGAGTCCGAGGAACATCTGGCGTCCTTTCGTACCCAGGTTGGGCTGGTCCTGGGGACCCCGAATTTCATGAGTCCCGAGCAGGCCCGTGGCGAACCGGCCACCACCGCCAGCGACATGTATTCCCTGGGACTTATCTTCCAGGAATTGTTCACCGGAGTTCCCCCGTACCCAACCCGGTTGTCGCCTCGGGAAATCATCGCGCGGGCCGCCCACGGAAAGACAGAGCGCCCAGGCCCGGCGTCCCGGCCCCTCCTGGCGTTGATCCAGCGGCTCAAAGCCACGGCGCCGGCAGCGCGGCCCACCGCCCTTGACGTCCTGGAGCGATTGCGGTGGATCCGGGAGCGTCCCCGCCGGAGAGCCATCCGAATCGCCCTGGTGGCCGCGGTCATCGCCATCGCCATTGCGGGCGCCAAGTACACCTTCGATGTCCAGCAGGCCCGAGACCGCGCCAACCGCCACCGCAATCAGGCCGAGGACCTGATCGGATTCATGCTCGGCGATCTGCGGGAAAAGCTGGATGCCGTCGGGAAGCTGGAATTGCTGTCCGGAACGGGGGACAAGGCGCTCGACTATTTCGCGGCCTTGTCTCCTTCGGAAATCAAGGACGCCGACCGCCACCGCAAGGCGCGGGCGTTGATGCAGGTGGGACAGGTCCGTCTGGCGGAGGGAAAAACGGAGGATGCCCAGCGACTGTTCCGCCAGGCGCTGGAACTCGCGAATGAAGTCGCCGATCGGAATCCAAACGAGCTGGACTGGATCAATTCGCTGGGCAGCGCGCATTTCTGGGTGGGCTACATCCACTTCTCCGAAGGCCGCCTCGATGAGGCGCAAGTCGAGTTCCAGAAATACCTCGAACTGTCCAAATCGCTGGTGGCGCGTGATCCCGGCAATCCCGCCTGGCAGATGGAACTGGCAGAGGCCCAGAACAACATGGGGACCCTTTTCCGGCAGCGCGGTGAACTGCCGTCCGCCATCGAACAGTTCCGGGCCGCCGTCCAAACCAAGCAGGGTTTGCTGGATCAGCAGCCCGACAACCTCAAATGGCGGTGGGGCCTTGCGGACAGTCAGTCGTGGCTGGGCGACACCCTGCGGGAATCCGGCGACCTCTCCGGCGCCATTGAGCAGTTCAAAGCCGACATCCAAAACCGGGTTCACCTGCGCAAGGTAGAACCCGATAACCGCCAGTGGCAGGACTACGAGGCCATCGGGCGCAGCAAGACGGGACTGCTCCTCCGACTTCAAGGTCATCTCGACGAATCGGAGGCGGAATACGTCAAGGCTCGGGATCTTCAGCGGGGGCTGAATGCGCACGATCCGTCGAACCTCACCTGGAAGCGCGAGTTGGCCGCCATTCTCCTGGGACTGGGACGCGTTCAATTGGCCCGGCCCGCACCTGTCGAAGCGGGCGTCACGTTGACGGAAAGCGCGGAAATCCTTGGCAACCTCGTCCAGGCGGATCCGGCGACCGCCGAATACCGGCAGATTCTTGCCGGGGCGCGGGCCAGTCTGTCCCGCGCCCACGAACTCCAGGGCAACCTTGAACAGGCCCTGCGGGAGGCGGACCGGGGTGTCGAGGCCCTTAAACCCATCGAACAAGCCACAGACTTGCCGACCCGCCGCCGGCTTGCAGAGGTGCGTCTGGCCCGCGCACGGGCCCTCCTTCGCCTCCGGCGGACAGACGAAGCCCGGGAAAGCATCGACCAGTCCATCCAGGCGACCTCTTTGACCGGAACCCGCACCACCCGCGACATGGAATTCATGGCCCTACGGGCCGAGGCGCTCCTTCGCGGTGGGAAGGTTCCGGAAGTCGCACCCCTGCTCGAGGAATTGAAGCGCCAGGAGTTTCATCCCAGCGAACTTCAGGAAGCCCAGTCCGCCGCCGCCATTCCTGCAGCGCGCTGACCCTCTCCTCGGTCAACGCCGATCTCCAAACCCGGTGCCCCTTCCAAGCGGGGTCGGGATTTGTTTGTCGTCCTGCCCGTCCCTCCGTAGAAATCCCGGCCGCGCCCGGGACTTCCACCCCTTCAGATCCGGGCCGGAGTCCCATGTCCGTCCCGAGAAACATCATCGCCATCAAGTCCCACAGCGCCGGAATCGGCGACCTGCTGATGAGTTCCGCCGCCTGGAAGTCCATGAAGATGGCGTACCCCGGGTGCAAGATCCACCTGCTCTTCCTGACCGACAATCCCGGTTACAACTCGGAGAACTTCGTCGCCCGGCATCACCTGCTCAGCAGCTTTCGCGCGAGCGACAAACGACGCGAACGAAAGAAACGATGGAACAACCTGCTGCGTGAAGCGGCGGAGTTCGGTGACCGCGTCCAACCCGACCTGGTCATTGATTTTGAGCCGAACGGCATGACCACGCCCATCCTGGCCTGGTACCTGGGCCGGCGCTACAGGGTGCCCACGGCCGGAATCGCCCAGTTTCCATTGCGACGCTGGTTCTTCCGTCATGTGGCGCCATCCACCCAAACGTTCGCCCGGAAGCGCGGCTTGGCCTTTCCACTCCACTATCCCAACCGCGACTACGTGGCCTTGTCCGCCCTGGGAATCGAGCGGAACAACACTCCCATCGAATTGCGCGAAACCCGGGAGGGATTCGACTATCGAAAGCGATTCCTCACCACCCATCCTCCGGCTTCGGGGTCCCGCATTCTCGGGCTCAACATCGGCTGCGGCACCACGGGCGCTGGACACCGCCGCCCGTCGCTGGACGTGTTGTCCCGCGTTTGCGCCGAATTGCAGGAGCGCGATGGGATGCAACTCGCCGTCGGGCTCGGCGCCCCATTTGAAGTCCCGTTCGACAACGAGTTCGTGGAACTCCACCGAAAGCGCTGCAACCACCCCATACTCCATCTGAACGGCTCCCTAAGTCTGACCGAACTGACCGGATTCCTCTGTGTCTGCGACCTGTTCATCACCGGGGACACGGGACCATATCACATGTCCGTCGGACTCCGGACACCCACACTCTGCATTCTCAACGCCGAGGCCCCTTCGAGCCTTCATCATTCCGCCTGGGTGAAGAATGTCGTCGCCCCAACGCCAGACTCCGCCATCCATGCGGTGATGGCCGCGCGCGAATTGCTGGCCGCTTCCACCCGTTCCCCAGTTCCGAGGCTTACTTACCTGGCGTGAATCGCGACGCCGGCCGGGCATCACCTTCCACCGACTGCAAGATGGCCAAGCGCCGGGAAGCCCGCATACGATGCCGTCATGCCAGCGCCCCAGTCGATTCCCTCCTATACCCCGGAACAACTGCGCGACCTTGCCCAGGAGGTGATCCGGTCTGCGCGTTTTCCACAATTGGCCACGCTGGATGGGGAGCAGCCTCGCCTGCGTCCCGTGTCCCCGGTCCGGGTGGACGGTTTCGTCATCTACGTCGCCAACCTTCGCTCGTACCATAAGACCGTCGAACTCGCTACGAATCCACGGTGCGAATTGTGTTACATTGATGACGGTCACAATCAGGTCCGACTGACCGGCGTGGCGGAAGTGGTCACCGAACGTGAAGTCCTCCAGGCCATCTGGGAGACCAATCCCCTGCTCCGCTCGTATCTCGGCACCATCGACAATCCCGCCCTGCTCATCTACCGCATCACTCCAAGCCGGGTCCGGTACATGAAGGAATGGGCCCTCCACTATTACGAAGTGCCGCTGACCTGACCGGATACCAATCCCCTTCGTGTCCGTTGATCTCGGCGTCCTCAATGGAGAGGGCGCGCCCAGGTTCGCACCGCACCCTCTTCCTTCCGATTCCAGGAGGAAGGGGAAGGGCCGGGGTGAGGGACTCCGCACACACCCAAGGACGGGATTGTGCTTGGAGGTTCCACGCAACCGCTCCCATCCTTCGTTCATCATGATTCGTCCCACGCACCCCCATTTGTGTCGTGTCACCTTCGCCGTCCTCTCCCTGACCTTCCGCCTGATTGCAGCCGACTCTGCTCCGCCAGTGGTGACCCCCGGAGCCAATGGGGCACCGCCTTCCGATGCGGTCGTCTTGTTCGACGGCAAGGATCTCTCCGCGTGGAAATCTGGAGACGGCGGGGCACCGCAGTGGAAAATCCAGGACGGCTATGCCGAGGTGAACAAGGGGAACATCATGACCCGTGAGGAATTCGGCCCCGTCCAGTTGCATGTCGAATGGGCGGCGCCGGCCGAGGTCAAGGGCGAAGGACAGGGCCGCGGCAACAGTGGCATCTACCTGCAGGGCCGATACGAGATTCAGGTCCTCGACAGCTACCAGAATCCCACCTACGCCAATGGTCAGGCCGGAGCCTTCTACAGCCACGCGGCTCCCCTCGTGAACGCGAGCCGAAAGCCGGGCGAATGGCAGGTCTACGATATCGTTTTCCACCCGCCGAAGCCCGCTGCCGACGGCAAAGTCCAGCCCGGATCCTTCACCGTCTTCCACAACGGGGTCCTCGTTCAGGACCATGTCCCGGTTCCGGGAGAAGCCACCACGGCGGCACAATTCCAAGGCGTCACTCCAAGGGTCCCATCCTGCTCAGGAAATCCCGTCCGCTACCGGAACATCTGGGTGCGGAAGCTCAACTGAGCGCCGGACCGATCAGGTTGCAGCGGCTGGATTCGCCAATTCATTCACCAACCGCCCGTCCGAAAGCGTGAGACGGCGCTGGGCAGCGGCGGCCAGGGAGGCGTTGTGGGTCACCACCACCAGCGTCAATCCCTCGGCATGAAGTTCCCGAAACAAGTCCAGGATCGCCTCACCGGTCTGGCTGTCGAGGTTCCCGGTCGGTTCATCAGCCAGCAGCAGCAGCGGGCGATTGACCAGGGCCCGGGCAATGGCGGTCCGTTGCATCTCACCTCCGGATAGCTCATGCGGGCGATGATCTCGCCGCGCACCCAGCCCCACCCGATCCAGCAGTTCGTCCACACGCCGCGGGTCTTGGCGCCGGGCGAAAAAGGCGGGTAGCGAAACGTTTTCCGCCACGGTCAGGGTCGGCACCAACCCGAAATGCTGGAAGACAAACCCCAAACGGTCCCGACGAAGGCGGGTGCGTCCGGAATCGGAGAGTTGTCCGACATCCTGTCCATCCAATCGGAGCGTTCCCGCCGAGGGCGTGTCCATGCACCCGAGCAGGTTCAGGAGGGTGGACTTGCCCGACCCGGAAGGTCCCACAATCGCTGCAAACTCACCGCGATGGAGCTCAAACGAGACATCCGCCAGCGCCGTGACCCTTTCCCGGCCGCGTGCGTAATGTTTGCACAGTCCCTGAGCCACCACCGCCGGCACGATTTCATTCATGGTCATCGGGGAGCGGAGATTCATCAGGCGCCGGATGGGGTTCGGATGGCCTCCTGCGGAGTCAGGCGGGCCGCCCGCCAGGCGGGAAAAAACCCGGCAACGGTGCCCAACGCGATCGCTCCGCCGAGGCAGACCAGGACGACCCGCGGTTCCAACTGCACCAACGTGTCGGAGGGGGCAAAGGGAAGGCGCTCGCGAAGCCACGTCTCCACGGCCCGGGAAGCGAACGCCGCCGCCCCCAACCCCAGAAGCGCCCCGGTGGCACACACCATCAAGGTCTCCAGCCAGAATAGTCGGAACACATCGCCGGACGACGCGCCCAGGGCGCGCAGGACCCCGATTTCCCGGGTGCGCTCGGTGACGGCCATGAGAACGGCGTTGCTGACTCCCGCACCCGCGGTCAGCAAGGCCACCGCGGCCACGCAGGCGAGCCAGAGCTGGGTGGACCCCAGCATGCCCTGGATGGTTCGGAACAGGTGCGTGAGCGGTACAATGTTCATGTCCATCCCGGCATTGCAGCCCCGAAGCTTCAGAACGGCGTCGTCCAGCTGTTCCGGGTTCCGAAGCCGGACCAGGATGTGGGTCAGCGCCTGTTCGTGCCCGAGTTCGCGTTGCGCCGTTTCCAGTGGAAGGAACAGGAACGAATCATCCGCCCCTCCCGTGGGTTCCAGCACTCCGGAAACCCGCCGGCGACCCTTCAATTCAGGGACATCCAGTTCGGATCCCGGGTGGATGCCGTACCTTCGGGCGACGTCGGCTCCCGCGAGAACTTCGTGACGTTCCGACGGGAACCGGCCCTGGATCTTCCATCCCGGTTTGAGAGCCAGCATCTCCTCCGTCGCACCGAACAGCACAGTCTGGGTTCCGTCCGGACGCGGGAATGCGCTCATCAACGCGGGGGCTGCGGCTGCAACCCCCGAAACCGCCCGTACCTCGGCCAAGTAGGAAGCCCTCAGATAACAGGGCCAACTGGCGCCATGGAGCGCGATCGAAGCGGCGTCGAAGGGACACCCTTTTGGCACCACCAGGACATGCGCGCCCAGACGCTCCATTTCGCCGACCAGGCCCCGTTGATAACCGCGCTGAAACGCCAGCAGGCTCGCAAGCGCCGCCACAGCCACCGCAACACCGGCGACTGTGATGGCGGTCCGCATCGGCCGCCGGCGCCCCTCTTTCACTGCGAGCTGGAACCAGGAGAGATTCATTCGGCCTTGGCCGCCAGTGCCGGCGGAAGACGTCCCGCCCGCCATGCGGGATAGCAGGCGGCGACCAGGGCTCCCAGCGCCGCCGCCACGGCACATTGCGCGAATCGGATCAACCCAATCTGCATCAGGGAGCCGCTCGGCGCCATGGGGAGCAGCGGCTTGATGGCCGTTTCCAGCAGGGGCCCGCCGACCAGCGCCACCAGGATGCCCAGCACTGTCCCGAGCGCCACCAGCAGCAGCGATTCCAGCAGGAGAAGGATCATCACCTGCAGGGATGAGGCGCCGACCGCCCGCAGCAGACACAATGCCTGGGTCCGTTCCACGACGGCCGCCTACAGGGTATTCTCGACGCCCAGGACACCCACGGTGCACGCGACCAGCGTTAGCGCCATCAACAGGGCCCGGACGCTGCTCAGCAGGCGCAGGAAGGTGCCCATCATTTCCGTCATCGTCACCACTTGCGCCCCGGGAATCTCCTGGAAGCGCTGGACCACGGCTCTCAATTGCGCCGGATCCTTCAACCGGACGGCAATGGCCGTCAGTCGCGCCTCCTGCCCGAACATCTGCTGCGCCGTGGCCAGCGGAATGAAGAACAGGGAATCATCGCTGGTTCCGCCCCGCTGCAATACACCCTCCACCCGGAAGCTCCGGCCGAGTTCCGGGCTGTGCAGCAAGTCTCCCGGCGACCTCAGCTCGATCGACGCGGCCTCGGAACCCAGGATCACCCCGTTGGTCGACCGGAACCACCGCTCCCCATCAGCCGCCTTCCACCACGGCCGCAGGGCGAGCGACGCTTCATCCAGTCCCACCCAAAGATCGGTCCGCTTCTCCTCGTCCCGCGGCACTGCAGCAATCAGAAGCGGCGCCGCCACGGCGATGGCCGGATCCGACCGGACGACGTCCAGCGCAGCGGCCGGGAGCGAGGATTCCAGGGTCCTCCCCTTGAGCACCCGCGCCGCGGCGTCGTAGGGACATCCCAGCGGAACCACCATCAACTGCACGCCGGCCCGGTCGAGTTCGGTCCGGAGTCCCTGCCGGTAGCCGTCTCCCAGTCCCATGAGTCCGAGCCACACCGCCACGCCGAGGGCCACCCCCGACACCGCGAGCACCAGGCGCAGCGGACGACGGAACAGGTTTCGAAAGGCCAGACGGAACATGGTGGACTCAGTGAAAATGGCCTGCGGCCGCCTCCGGGGCCGGCCGTCGCACCACACCTGGGCCCGCGGCCAGTTCCCGCAATACGAGCAGGCTTCGTACGCCATCCTCCATCGCCAGTGCCGTGGCCCGCGCCCCTTCGGGAATACCTGGGGAGCGGCTGGCGGTCGGTGCCAGGTCGCGCGCCGTCAACCCGTCAAAGGACTTCAGCCAGGGCCCTGTGATCACCTCCGCCACGGCCGCCGGTTCCCTCCAGCGTTGCAACCGGATCCCATGGATCCGTCCGTCAGGCTCAAACGCCACCACCATCTCCACAGCGCCCGATTCCCCCTTCACCCGGCGTATCGCCACCTCGCCGAGCAATGCCGACTCCCGCCACACCCGGTGAAGATAGAGGGCATTCTCCTCCGCCGTGGCCGGACGCCCCAACCGCCGGGCCAGTTCGGGCCGCAAGCCGCTCAGTATGCGGATTTCGGAGTCGCTGTGGGTTGCACCGGGAAACCATTCGAAAACATCCGCAGCCGGATTCCGCCACGGAACCATGGGAGCACCCTCAATCCGCGCCGTATCCCGCAGTTCTCCCGGGTCATCATCCACCGCCCTGCCGCATCCGCTGGCAAGGGCCAGCAGGACGGTCGCAACCACCGCCACGCCGAGTCGGAATCGCGCCCTGATGTCGTCAGGTGACATGGAGGTTCAATACCGGACTCCCGTGGCGGCAAACAGGACTTCCGTACCATTGGTCACGATCTGCCCCTTGACCGTCAGGGTCCGGTTCAGGGGGACCTCCACCACCACAAACCCCGCGGTCTTTGTATCCACCTTCAATACCCCGGTGGAGTCCTTAAGCACAAACCAGCAGCCCGCTTCCGGGCACTTCTCCACCATGACCCCCGAAATGGTGACCGGTCCGGTCCCAGGTGATTGACGCGCGGCGGCCAGACTGACGACTGCGGAATCGGGCTCCTGCCCCAACAGTTGGCTGCCCGACCGCGAACAACCCGCTCCGGCCACCCCCAACACCAGGCAGACCAGCAACATGCTCGGGCCACACTTCATATTCAGGGCACGGGCCCGATCCCGGGAGCGGCGGGGGGGACACATTGGGCGGCCAGGCCAAGTTCCGAGATCAAGCCGGCGTGACCATCCACGAAGTAGGCCACCCGCACCTCCTTGTCGGTGCGATTCTTGAAATTGTTCAAGGCAAATGCCTTGACCGGATGCCAGGACCAGATTTCCGCTCCATAGTAGGTATTGGAGGGTTCGACAATGGCGGACTCCTTTCCCAGACGGGTGACCACCGTGTTGAGGCAATAGCTGCTGCCGTAAAAATCCGCCATCCGCTTCGGACGGTTGGTTGAGGTCTGGTTCATGGGGTCGGCAGCAATGTCCAGGGGCACACCCGTGTCCGACGGGCATCGGAACAGATTGGTGGTGTTGCCCGTAAATGGCAATGCATACACCAGCCAGTTGGTGGTCCGGCACGGTTTGCAGGGATAGGCCGGCCCTGCCTCCGGATCCGGGAAACGCGGCGGGAACTGCCCGTTGTGCTCCTGGGAATACATCATCATGGCCACCGACAGCTGCCGTGCATTGGAGGTGCACGACACGCGCTGGGCCTTGGCTTTGGCATTGGCCAACGCCGGCAAGAGCATCCCCGCCAGGATCGCAATGATGGCAATGACCACCAGCAGCTCGATCAGCGTGAATGCCCCCCGAGGACTCCGGAGCGGCCGAAGATCAGCAAGGTTTGTCATGCGAGGAACACGGGTAGCATAGTCCCAAGCGGAACACACCGCCGGAGCGCCGGGGCGAAGCGGCATCCTTCAGGGGCGGAGCGCCACCCACTCGGGGTTTCATGGAATTCGGCTCCGCTTAACCGTCGGAGTCCAAACCGGTGCCCCGACCGCGCTGCCGTTCTGTTGTCGATTCCCTGCGGACCGACGCCGACTATTCCCGCCAGCCGTGGTTCTCGCGGACCTGGATCATGCCGGCGAGAATGTTGTTCCATGTCTCCTGTTTCATGAGCATATCGTTCGGGAACATGCATCCATCCCAACAGATATGCCGGATCTTCTTGGTTACCTTGCCCTGGCCGTCCCGCAGCCAGTAACCGGCATCGCGCCCGACATTCAGCTTGCCGTTGGGATCCGTGACCGGGCAGTGCTTGCCGGTCTTCTCGTGGTCGCCCGAGCCCTTCACGGTCGCGTCGTTCTGGGCGACGTGAAAATCGATGGTCCAAGGCCGGAGCGCATCGGTCATCTTCTTCATGGCCTTGTGGAATACTTCGGGTTCCCAATTGAACTTCTCGGGCACAATCCGGTGTTCGGGAGCGTTGTACCCCAGTGTGTAGAGGAGCGTGTGCGCCATGTCCGCCTGGAACCCGACAACCTTCGGCATGCCGACCGCCTCGAGGGTCTGGATCATGTACTTCCACGAGTGCATGCCGCCCCAGCAGATCTCACCCTCGGCCGCGAGACGTTCACCATGGTCCTTGGCCACCTTGCCGCCCTCCTTGAAGGTTTTTGCAATGAGCTTGGTGTTGCCCTTGGGATCCTTGTCCCAGTCGGTCACGGACGCCGCTGAATCGATGCGCACGACCCCGTGGGGACGGACCCCGAGCTCGCGCAATTTCCGGGCAATCCGGCAGGCCTTGCGGACGGCTGTAACCCAGTTGGCGCGCTTGGTTTCGTCGCCCATGGCCGAACCGTCGAACCACACCGGTGCCACCACCGAGCCGACCACGAATCCCTTGCTCCGGATCTTGTCGGCGAGGGCCTTGATGCCGTCGTCCGAAAGGTCGATGTCGATGTGCGGGTTGTAGAGAAAGAGGTCGACCCCGTCGAATTTGACCCCGTTCACCTCGGCCTTCGCCGTCAGGTCAAGCATGGTATCGAGGTCGATGAACGGCTCGGCGCCGGGGCTGCCCTTACCCACCAGGCCGGGCCACATGGCGTTGTGAAGTTTCGGGAAATTGTTGGATGCCGGAGCGGCCGGGGCCTTCTTGGTCTTGCTCATGAACGTGGAACGTGGTGCACCGTTAACTGCCGGAAAACAGCCGCCCGCGGCAAGCGGCAAGTGAACATCGCGGAAGAAATCTGGGCGCCGGCCTGTGAAATCGAGACCGGGAATCTCGCTTCCCGCTTGAGGTTGCGGCGGACTGGCACACGCTCGCCGAGTCCAAGCATGAAACGTCCCGTCCCCCGAGACCTGCCTTCCACCCGCCCGCCGCTGGATCGAATGATGCAGATTCATGCGACGCTCAAGGAGGGGGGATTCCCGAATTGCTCATCCCTGGCCCGGCAACTCGAGGTGAGCACCAAAACGGTGCACCGGGATCTCGAATTCATGCGGGACCGGCTCGGACTTCCCATCGAGTTCCGGTCCGAGCGCAATGGCTATGAGTACACGGAGGAAGTGGACGCCTTTCCGACGCTCCAGATTACCGAGGGTGAGCTGTTCGCGCTGCTGGTGGCGGAGAAGGCGCTGCAGCAGTACCGGGGCACTCCCTTCGAAGCCCGCCTGGTGGGTGCCTTGAAGAAGCTGGAGCAGGCACTGCCGGACGCCGTCTCGCTCAACCTGGCCCAATGGGACGAGGCGATCACCTTCCATACCACGTCGGAACCGGTCGCGAGTACGCCGCCCCTCCTGGAAACCCTGACCCGCGCCGCCCAGAAGCGGGAACAACTCCGGCTCACCTACCGCAAACCCGGTGCCCGGCAGGAGGAGGAACGCATCGTGGATCCGTACCAGCTCGCGAACGTCAATGGCGACTGGTACCTCTTCGCCTTCGACCACCTGCGGAAGGACCTTCGGCGATTCGTGCCGTCCCGCATCCAGTCGGCCGCGCCCACAGGGAAAACCTTCGATCGCCCCGAGCGGTTCCAGTTGGAGAAACTCCTGCATGACAGTTTTGGCGTCCATTCCCGTGAGGGCGATTTCGAGGTGGTGGTGCGGTTCGACGAATCCGTGGCCGACTACATCCGGGAAAAACGCTGGCATCCGTCCCAATCCCTCAAGGAACTCAAGGACGGTGGAGTGGAGATGCACCTGCGCCTCGGCAGCTTGTCGGAGATCGAACGCTGGATTCTGGGATGGGGTGGCAAGGCGCGGGTGATGGCGCCCATGGAGCTGGCCAACCGGGTTCGACAGGCCGCCGAACGTCTCCTGGCGGTCCACTGACCGCCGAACGTCATGCCGATCTTCCACGAATGCGACCGCTGCACCGCCTGCTGCCGCTGGCCCGGGCAGGTGGTCCTGACCGCGGTGGAGATCGACAGAATGGCCGCTCACCTGGGCATGGATCCGCCGGGATTCATCGAGCGGTTTACCCGCCTGAACGCCCGACGCAGCGGCTTGATTCTGCTCAATCAGCCGGAGGGTGCCTGCGTGTTTCTCGACGGTCGCGACTGCCGGGTGAATCCCGTGAAGCCGCAGCAATGCCGCGACTTTCCCAACCTCTGGAACTTCCCGGGATTTGAGTCGATTTGCCGGGCCCGCCCGCTCGACGTGACCACCGACGAATGGCGCCAACGGATCCTGGCGGCAACCGGCCGCGACCTTCCGGCTCCCCCGGACCCGGTTGAGGGAGCCTGTCGGGATCAGAACATGCGGTCCAGCGGACCGGGCTTGCGTGCAGGCTCCCAATAGGACGTCGCCGAAGGATCGCGTTTCAGCCGCAACAGATCGCGGCCCGTGATTCGCAACAACACACCCAGCGGAGCGACCACCAGGAAATAGGCGACGGTGAGAAGAACCGCACCCACGATGCGCCCCAGAAAGAAGCCCACGCGCATGCCAACCCGGTACACCGGACGAACCGACGTTGGAACGACCACGGCAAGGACAGCCAGGACCAGGGCTGCCACCAGCCAGGCGGCAAGTCCGGAACCCCAGCCCTTGCGCCATCCCAGCAGGACCCCGAACAGCGTCATGGCACCCGCCAAGGACAGGCTGAACGTCCGCCATTCGCGGGGGTCTTCCTTGAGGCGAAGCGTCGTCATTAATCGGGGGTCAGCGGGACGTTCCGGTCGACTCCGCGCCGGACCTGACGCGAACGTTCCAGGTGAAAATGGCCCACAAACAGGTGGTCCATCTCGGTATTCATGAAGCAGCGCCAGGCATCCTCTGGCGAACACACGATGGGCTCGCCCCGCACGTTGAAGGAGGTGTTGACCAACACGCCGCAGCCGGTGCGTTCGGCGAAGGCGGAAATCAGGCGGTGAAAGAGCGGGTTGTCCTGGGCATCAACCGTCTGCACTCGCGCGGAAAAATCCACGTGAGTGACCGCCGGCAGGGTGGATCGCACCTGGCGGACGCGGTCGAGACCGGCCTCCGTCCCCTCCGGCTGCCGGCGCAATTCCGGACGAACCGGCGCCACCAGCAGCATGTAAGGGGAATCCGAATCGAGTTCGAAATAGTCCGTCACGCGGTTCCGGAGAACGGCCGGCGCAAACGGTCGGAACGATTCCCTAAACTTGACCTTGAGGTTCATCACCGACTGCATGGTGGTGGAGCGGGGATCGCCGAGGATGGACCGACATCCCAGGGCCCGGGGCCCGAATTCCATCCGACCTTGGACCCAGCCGACGACTTTCTCATCCGCCAGGAAGTCCACCGCCCGGGTGATGAGCTCGGAATCGCTGGAAAGACGCTCGTAAACCGCGCCCTCCCGCCGCAGAACCGATTCAATCTCCTCGTCGGAAAACGCCGGTCCCAGGAGGGCTCCCTGCATGGCGTCGCGCTCCCCGGACACCGCCCGCGGCTGATCCTGATACCAGGCAGCCAATGCGGCTCCCAATGCTCCTCCGGCATCTCCCGCCGCCGGTTGGATCCAGATCCGGTCGAATCCCGCCTCGCGCAGGATGCGTCCGTTGGCAACGCAGTTGAGGGCCACGCCACCCGCCAGACACAGGTGACGCATCCCGGTCCGTTCCCGGGCGCGACGGGCCAACCGGAGCAATACCTCCTCCGAAACCGCCTGAATGGACCGCGCCACATCGCAGTATCGCGGCGTGACGGGCTCCTCCGGAGACCTCGGCGGTCCGCCAAACAGGCGGTGGAATTGTTCCCCCGCCATCCGGTCGCCGTGCAGGAAGTCGAAATAGTCGAGGTTCAACCAAAACGAACCATCCGGCTTCAGGTCGAGCAACTCGCGGAGGATGTCGTCCGCATACCGGGGTTCCCCGTAAGGCGCGAGACCCATGAGCTTGTACTCCCCCGAGTTCACCCGGAAGCCGCAATACGCCGTGAAGGCGGAGTACAGGAGCCCGAGCGAATGCGGAAACCGGAGTTCTTCCAGCAGCTCCAGGTGACTGCCCCGTCCCTGCCCCACGGTCGTGGTGGCGTATTCCCCCACGCCATCGACCGTCACCACCGCCGCCTCGTCGAAGGGCGATGGATAAAACGCACTGGCGGCGTGCGAAACGTGGTGCTGGGTGAAACGCAGCGGGCAGGAATCCGGCAGGCCGGGAAGCTCATCGCGAAGGGTCGAGCGGAGGTTGAGCTTGCCGGACAACCAACCCGGCAGGCTCCGAACAAATCCGCTCCAGCCGCGTGGAGCGGTGGCGAGATACGTCTCCAGCATTCGGGAGAACTTCAGGATGGGCTTGTCGTAATAGACCACCGCATCGAGCTGATCCAGCCGGAGCCCGCCTTCGCGCAGGCAGTACGCCACCGCCTGGCTGGGGAACCCTTCATCGTTCTTGCGACGGGTGAACCGCTCTTCCTGGGCCGCCGCGACGATCCGGCCGCCGCAAACAAGAGCGGCGGCGGAGTCATGGTAATATGCTGAGATGCCCAGGATGTTCCGCATTCAGGTCACGCAGGAAGCGAAGCCCGGCGAACCTCAGAACGCGGAAGCCCGGAGTCAAGGACGAGTATCCATGGCCCAACGCTCCCCTCGACACACTTGGCATCCGCCAACAGCGTTTCAACCGTTCCCAATTCCGTGTCCCAGGTGGGACATGGAGTTGGGAAGCGACTCGGACTGGGATTCAATGGCTGCCATCGCGCCCGGGAGAACGCAACCCACACCGTGGGTCTGCCGTCCCGGTTGCCCGAACCGTCAGAGTTCCAGCCCGTGCACTTCCACCAGGCCAGCATCCGGCCACTTCCCGTCCTTGGTCCGCTCCTGACCTCGCGCCTTGCCGAGGAACAACCGCGAGCCATCCGCGGAAAACCGCAGCCCAGTGATCCGGTGCTTGGCATCGACAGACGCCACACTCTTCCCGGTCGCCGTATCAAAGAACGCGAGGTTCCAGGTTCCTTGAAACAGGCGTCCCCCCATCACAAACAGCGTTCCGGAGGGGTGGAACGCGAGAGCTTCCATCAAACCCTGGCCGCTTTCCCCCTCGTGGGTCTGGTCGAGCCGTTTTCCCGCCCGCCAGTCGAACCGTTGCCACCGTTGAACGCCGTTCCCAGCCATCGGATCCACCATCGGACCCATGCCGCAGGCGTAGAGTTCCGCACCGTCCGGGCTGAAGGTCATGGCAAACACCCCGCCCAAAAAATGGTGGCTTTTGATCACGCCCCAGCTGGTGAGATCCTCGTTCTTCCACTGGGAAACGGATTCGCCGCTGGCCACATCCCAGACACGGATTTCTCCCATCAGGTTCCCCGCGGCGACGTATCGCGAGTCGGGCGAAAAGGCGACCGCCTGGGTCGGTGGAACATGTGGGAACGAGCGGTGCAACATTCCCGTCCGGGCGTCAAAAATGCGGACCGACGGTTCACTCTCCGGCGCCGGTTCGTAGCGATAGCCACCGGCTTCGTAACGTCCAGTCACCGACGCCACCCAGGCGCCGTCCGGGGAACTCGCAAGGTCCCAGGACCAGAACTCGTGGGCCTTCACCTCACGGATCACCCGGCGTTCCTCCAGGTCGTGCCAAAGGAGCATTCCGTCGTACCCGCCCGACACGAGCACCTTGCCCCCGGGCATCAGCACAACACCGCTGGCGTAGCTGGAATGGCGGCCCAGCGGGACAACCGTTCCCGACTCCACGTCCAGCGCCTGAACTGTCCCGTCCAGGCAGGCGGCGTAAAGGGTCCGGCCGTCGGAGGCGCACTCCATGGCCAGCACCGGGGTCGGGAACTTGAACTCCTTCTGCTTGGTCAGCTTCGGGTTAGCGGCGGGGCTGGAGGCGGTGTCAGGCATGGATTCCGGTTCCGTGCATCAGGCCAGCACGCCGCGAATGGGCTCGGCGTGGTTTTCCACCCGGTGAAAGGTGGGAAGGTCGGGAACGTCGTAAGGGGCGTACGGATCGATCCCCAACGCCGAGAAAATCGTCGCGAAGAGGTTTCGTTCATCATAGGCCGTTCCCACCACGTCGACACCATCGGCATCCGTTTCACCCACCACCGCTCCGCGCTGGATGCCGCATCCTGCCAGGGCCAGCGACCACGCGTTCGGATAATGATCCCGGCCCCGGGCCGTGTTGAGCCAGGGCGTGCGGCCGAACTCTCCCATCATCACCACCAGCGTGTCGTCCAGCAGTCCCCGGGCGTCGAGATCGGTGATCAGGTTGTAAATGATCCGATCCAGCTCGGGCACGAGCATCTGGTAAATCTCATTGTGGAACACGTGGCTGTCCCAGGGCATTCCGTTCGCCACCATCACGAACGGGGCCCCGTTCTCCACCAGATGACGCGCCTGCAACGCATGCAGTCCAAAGGCCCCGGGCCCGTAGCGTTCCCGATCCCGTTCGGGGAGTGCGTCCAGATCGAACAGGTGGGCACAGCTCATCAGACCCTTGACCCGCTCGAACACGGCATTCTGCGACGCGGCGGCCGCGGATCTCCGCTCGTTCTCGAACTTGCGGGTGAAGAACCGTCGCAGGGCGTTGCGGGATTCCTGGTCCGCCGCGCTGAGGTCGGCCATGCGCTGCACATTCTCAATGCGATAGTCGCCACCCACCCGGACCGGACCATACTGCGCCCCGAGCCAGCCTGCCCAATTGCCGGCCTTGAACTCCTTGAACTCATTTCCCTCAGGCCACGGGTCCAGCAGGATGAAATTGGGAATGGGGCTGTCGAGCTGCCCCAACTGCTGCGCCAGCACCGAGCCAAGCGTGGGCCGGATGAACGGCGGCCGCGGAGCCGCCCCGCGATTCAGCAGGTCGATGCCCTGGAGATGTTCGCTCTGGTTGGTCTTCATGCAGCGGACCACCGACAGCTGGTCCGCGATTCCGGCCACGCGCGGCATCAATTCGCCGAAGTGCACGCCGGGAATCCGGGTGGGAATGCTGCGAAACGGCCCGCCCGAGATGCGGCCGGGCTTCGGATCCCAGGTTTCAAACTGGCTGGGAGCCCCACAGAGCCAGAGCAAAATACAATGTTTGCCGCGGCGACGTACCGTTTCGGCAAACGCAGGAACGGAGAACAGTCCCGCCCAACTGGCCGCGGACACCGCACCCGCCGCCGCCATTCCCGTCAGGAACTTCCGGCGGTGCACTCCATGTTCCGGCTGCCCGCACAGGGCGCCGTGGGCCGTATCGCGACCGGAGGTTGTCGAATCGGGAGGCATCATTCACCGCGGAATTCCGTCTGAGAATCTTCCCAGCCCGGAGAGCTCAATCCACCCCAAAATGCCGGAGTGCAGGAATTGCCCGGTGGAATTGAACCGGGCACCTGCCTTCGAAGGACGGGATCCACCCGCAACCACGGCACCCATGCATCGCCGACGATTCGCGTCCGCACGTGCCGACCCAGGATGAACAGTGACAGACAGCAACATCGTCAGGAGCGGGAATCTCAATGGTTCGTCTGGAATTCCGTGCTGGTGAGCAGCGCCCAGACGAGCTGCTGGGTTCCGGGTTCAGGCTTCCTGGAGTCCAGATACCGGGTGGCTTCCTTCAGTTCCTCGCGGTCCGGATCCCGTCCCAATACCGCCCGGATCGCTTCCCGCGCCCGCTTGCGAGGATCCTCCACGGCGATCAGACGTGCGGTCAAATTGTCCCCCCGCGGTTCCAACAGGGCCTTCAGCAGCGGGGAATTTGAAAGAAACATGGCCTGCTGGAGGGTGGCCGAGTATTCCGCGGGAAAGAGGTCGGGGAATTGGCGGATGAAGGCGTGCCGGATCTCCCGCGCCGGACGACCGGCCACCTGTCCCCCGGGGTCGGGAGTGTTTTCGGTCACCTCCAGCAGGGACCGGTACACCTGCTCCGCAGAAAGGGGCTTCTCCAGCGCGACGGCAAAGGAGTCGACCGGCACTGCTTTTCCCATCCGGGGCCGGGAGTCCAGTTGGTAGGCCCGGGTGGTCACCAATACCCGAACCAGCCGCCGGATGTCATAGCCATGGGCGGCAAAGTCCCGGGACAGCCAGTCGAGCAGTTCCGGATGACTCGGCGGATGCTTGGAATCCATAAGGTCAACCGGATGGACCAGGCCGCGACCCAGGACCAGGGCCCAAACGCGGTTGACCATGGCCCGCGCGAGCAGCGGATTGTCGCGTCCCACGGCATCGGCAAGGGCCAACCGCCGGGAAAACCTGGGCACGGCGGGCGCCGGCGCGGGCTGCTTTTCAGCAGGCGGGGGCACCAGGTACTTCTCGGGTGAATCGACCTCCTTCTCACCCTCCTTCGGCCACGGTTCAGCGATGGACCGGCCGTTGAACAGGGTCATGAGCGCGGGCTGGGACTCCTTCTTCAGGTTGGCGAACGAGACGAACCCGCCAATGGCCGACTCCGAGAGCCCGGGGCCGGCCGGCGTGTCGACATTCTTTGTCCGGTTGAAGGCCGCCACCAATCCCCAGTAATGCGCCTGCTTGATCTCCCGGGCCACCATGTGGTCGTGGCACTGGGCGCACTTGATCTGCACGCCAAACACCACCGGCGCCACGGACTCGGCCATGGTCTGGGCGTTGCCCTTGCGCTCGTATAAGTACCAGGCGGCACCGCGGTCCTCAGCGCGTTCGGGACGCGCGACAATCAGCTCGCGGACGACTTGATCCCAGGGACGATTCTCGCGAAACACCGTCTCCAGAAAGGCGAACCAGGCGTTCTTCTCGCGCTGGGCTTCGGCATCGGGACCGCGCCGCCCCATGAGTACGACGTCCATGACTTCGGCCATGTGGCGGGGCCAGTCCGGTCCGGACAACAATTCATCGACGAGGTGTTCCCGACGGTCCCGACGTCGGTCCCGCAGGAATTGGTCCCGCTCCGCCGCCGTGGGGATCCGTCCCGCCAGGTCCAGGTACAGGCGCCGAACAAAGGTGGCGTCGTCCGCCGGTTGGGCCGGCTTCACGTGCTTGAGTTCCCAGCCGTGCTCCAGAAACCGGTCCACGACGCGGGAGGGGTTCCAGTCCGCGGGGGGTGTCCAGTCCCAACGATGCGTGCTGTTCCCGGCAGATGAAGCCGCGTCCGACTTGGCGGCGGAATCCGCATCGCCTGTCGCCCTCGTCTGCGCCTTCCCCAAGCGGCGGATCCATTCTTTCAGGACGCCCAAATCCTCCTCGCTCAGCTGACCCTTGGGAGGCATGTGAGGATCGGCCGTGGCGGCGAGGAGCGCGATCAGATTGCTTTCCTCCGGTCGTCCGGGCAGGACCGCGGCACCACGATCCCCGCCTCGAAGCAGCGTGGGCAGCGAACTCAGGTCGAGGCCGCTCCGGGCTTTGGTGGGATTGTGGCACTTCCGGCAATGGGTCTCGAGCACCGGCTCCACGTGATCGGTCCAGAACGGATCGGGATCCGACGCGACTGCCCGCTGGAAGGGGAGCAGAAGCAACGACACCGCGATGGACCAAAGTCCCGGCAGGACTCCAGATCGACGGCGTTCTGTTGGGGATCCCTCCATGATTGTGGGTCCGCTTGGACGGCTCCCTGACGAACGGGATCCGCCGGACCTTCAACATCGTGCCGCACCGGGGCTAACGGTGCAGCCGGAAAAACCGTCCCCCGTCCGACGCCGGCAGGTTGGCGTAGTTCTGTCCATTCGCCGTTTCCACCGTGGGGTTGATGGACTGCCAGTTTTCCGAACTGCCCAACTGCTCCGTGGCCTCCAGCGTCCACGCCTCCGGAGTTGCGGGCCAGGAGAGCCGAATCCCGCCCAAATGCGCCTCAATCCCCAATGCGGGCGGCTCCGGGGACGCGGATGCCACTTCCACGCTTCCCAGGGACATCGAGGCGCGGGCCGAAGTGGTGTTGTCTCCGACGAACAGGAAATTGGGGGTCTCGTAGGGATCGATGGCACCAACGAATCCGGTGTAATCACGCACCGGCCCGGTCAGCAGGGACTCCCCGTTGGCGAACAGCGTGTAGGTGTTGCCCACCATCGTCAGGGTATAGTTGACCGCCACCACCGTCGTGTTGAAGGCCGCTTCTTCCGCATGGGTGAACATCGGCGAATCGGACTGGGCCCAAACCCGGTCGGCCCAGAACCCCAATTCAATTCCTTTCCGATCCGAGGCCAATACCGTGACCGAGACACCCGCCCGGTCGACCCGGGTTCCGTGATCTTCCGAGTTCACCTTGAGGGAAAAGGCCACAGTGAAGTCCATGTTCCGGTCGAGAATGGTGGGTGAGACCCGGGAAAATCCGGCCAGAATCTGGGTCGCAGCCGTGGTATTGAGCACGGTTGCCCCGTCTGCAAACGACATCTGGGCGGCGATGGGCAGGGAAACATAGCTCCATCCCTGGGCCGAAGGGACCGTGCCGAGGGTCGGGTCATACAGCGCCTGTCCCAGTACAGAGGGTCCCGGGGTGAGGCAGCCCAGGACCCAGGCTGCAACCTCCAGCCGACTTGGACGACGGCCCCGTGAACCGAGAGCCATGGCGCGGGAATGGGTGCTCATGGATTGGAAGACAGCCAGCTGCGGATGGCTGCAGCCTGAGGATGCTGCGGGTCAATCGAAAGCACCTGCTCGTAATGGACTCGGGCGCGGGCGGTTTCTCCCAGCTCGCGGGCGTAGATTCCGGCGAGTGCGAGGTGGACGGCAGCGTTTCCGGGGGCGATCTCCACCGCCTGTTCCAGGTGATCGGCGGCATCCGCCGAGTAGCCGGACCGGGAAAGTGCGGCCGCAAACAACTGCTGGGCTGCCGCCGACTTCGGTTCCAGGGTGACTGCGGCCTCCCCCGCGGTAAGGGCAACCCGGGGTCGGCCGGCTTCGATGGCGGCGCGGCCGAGCTGCATCCACCCCGCTGACCAGGATGGATCCAGTTGAACGGCGCGCTCCAGGGTCTCCACCCGGTCGGCCGACGACTGGGCCGCAGCCGCCTCGGCCGCGGCCCGATTTCCCGGAGTCAATGTCGAAACATTGCCCTGCGGGTATCGAGGCACCACCGGCTTGGCGGGAGCGGCGGGTGGCGGACGCCGCGGGGCGGCCGTTGACACTGCTGGCGGGTTGGCCGTCGGAGGGGTGGCGGATGGAAGAGGGAGTGTCGACGGTGCAGCGTTGGTCGGGGCGGCCTTGGGCTTGGCCTTGGCGATTTCCTTGGGGGCGGGGGGACGGTTGGTGGCCGTGGGATTATCCCGGAACCACTTCATCGGATTGCCCCAGGACACCGGATTGACCCGCTTCCAGAAGGTCTTGCGGGATTCCGTCTCCGCACCGGCCGACTCCATCCCGCTGGACGTTGGAGCCGTTGACGCTGTTGACGTTGTTGTTGGGGCCGTGGTGGCGGCTTCTGAAGAAACCGGGGCCGTCCGCGGTGAATGGGTCGGACCCGTGGTGCCCGGAGCGGGGATCGCCGGGGCGGTGTTGGAGACCGGTGCCGGCGCTGAAACCGGTGGCTTCACCGGGTCCCGAGCCACCCTCAGGGGCGGCGCTTCTTCCACCCGGACGACTTC
This sequence comes from Limisphaerales bacterium, assembly GCA_044221235.1. GTDB lineage: Bacteria > Verrucomicrobiota > Verrucomicrobiia > Limisphaerales > UBA9464 > UBA9464. The sequence goes on along the minus strand of JBGAPN010000006.1, from coordinate 9,623 downwards.
AACAGTGGGGGAGGAAGGAGCCGGCGTCACCGGTGCCGGCGGCGGACTGGCGGTTGCGGCATTGGTTTGGAGCGGATTGGCGGCCGGCGGGGCGGCCACCCAGGTCGCGACCGTGGGGTTGGGCGTCGCCGGATTGGTTGAGGTTTTCGGAGCGACCCCGGGCCCCGAGGTCGACGCTCGGGTCGGGGTCGGGACCGACACGACGGCGTTGGTGGGTGCCAATGTGCGAATCGAATTGGTGGGAGCCACCGGCTTGACTGTTGTCAGGTTGGTGCTCACCGCCGGAGGCGGGGCCAGCTGGGATTCCAGCAGTTCCGCCTGTCGCCGGACCGCCTCAGGCGCTCCGCCACCGGGATTCAGGGACAGATAGGCGCGGTAATGCTCAAGGGCGCCGCGTCGGTCCCCCAATTGCTGAGTGGCGACGGCGAGGTTCAACCGCGCGTCAGCAAAGGCGGGATCCTGGCGGACCGCCTGCGCAAATTGGGCTTGAGCCTCCTTCCAACGGCGCCGTTGCCCGAGGGCCCAGCCCAATCGGTTCCGGAGCGTGGGATCATTGGGAGACAATTGGGCGGCGACGGTGAGCGTGCGTTCCGCTGCTTCCGACTGCTGGGTGGCGAGCTGGGCTTCTCCGAGAAGGCGCCAGGCCTGGACATTGGTCCGGTTTCGTTCGACCCCCAGGTAGGTTCGAAGCGATTTCTCGGCCTCGGTCCAACGTCCCGCCTCGCACTCGAGTGCGCCCAGGTTGAATTGGATGTCGAACAGGTTCCGATCAAATCCGAGGGCCCGCAGATAGGCCTTCCGGGCCTCCTCCGGCTTTCCGATGGCCTGATACGCCAGTCCCAACTGATTCCACGCCACGGCACTGGATGGCATATCGGTCACGGCCCGTTCCAGCAGGGGCACGGCATCCCCGGGCCGGCCGCCGGCAAGGGCCTCGTCGCCACGCCGCAGCGCCTCCGGACCCCGGGGAACGCAGCCGGAGACCGCCAGCAGCATTCCCAGGGCCCAAAACCGGGCGCAAAAAAAGCGAGTCACGCCGGCGTGGTTAAGCCGGGACGGTCTCAGCGTCAAGAAACGTGGGAATACAAACCACTTCGAACCGGACGCCATCCGTCGGAACTGCATTCCGGGACTTTGCTTCCCCGGGAGACCTCGCCATGTTTCCCGCCGCACATGATTCGACTTCCCAGGATGTCGCCCGGTGGCTGCCTGTTCCTCATGGGACTGGCCGCCGCCTTTTTGGGGAACGCCCTGGCCGCGGACGGCCCCGCGAATCCCAAATCCGCGGACACGCCTCCCCCTCCAGCCGCCAAGGCCCGGGCCGAGGTGTTCCTGGTCACTGACGCGGCCGCCACCACCCATTTCATTCCCAACTACAACGTGGTTCGGCGCATGGTGGAACGGGGACTCACCGCCCTTGCAGGGAAGCCCACCACCGCCGCCGCCTGGAAATCGCTCATCCGGACCAACGACACCGTCGGGTTCAAGGTGACCTCAGCCCCGGGAGACATCAGCGGTACCCGGCCGGTGGTGGTGCGGGCGCTGATCGAGTCCCTGATTGAATCCGGGCATCGACCCGGACAGATCGTCATCTGGGACAAGCGGGCCATCGACTTGCGCAGTTCCGGCTGGTTCGCACTCGCCGAGAGCCTTGGGGTGAAGTGCCTGTCCAGTGAAGATGCGGGTTGGGATCCCGACCCGGCCCGCGGCTACGAAAAGGGAATTGTCGGGCGGTTGGTGGCCGGCGATCTCGATTTCAGCCGCCGGGAAGACCTGAGCGCCGGGCGACGATCCTATGTCAGCCGGCTGCTGACGCGTGACATCAATGTGGTCATCCCGGTTTCGCCCGTCCTGACCCACAGTCTCGCCGGGGTCAATGGCCAGTTGGTCGGCCTCGCCCTGGGTTCCGTCGACAACACGCTCCGGTTTCTCAACAATCCGGCGCTCCTGGCGGAAGTGGTGCCGGAGATCTGCGCTTTGGATGACCTGCTTCCCCGGGTGGTGTTCGGCGTCAGCGACGCGTTGGTCTGCCAGTACCGCGGGGACGAAAGTGTCCGCCTCTACAACACCATTGTTCTGAATGAACTTCGCTTCAGCCGCGATCCGGTGGCCCTCGACGCCCTGGCGTTCGACGACATCCAGCGGGCTCGAACCAATGCGATCTACGCTCCCGAGCGATCCTTTGAAACCGACCTGTACGTAAACGCTGAATTGTTGGAGCTGGGGGTGTCCGATCTCAAACGCATCGACATCCGGCGTCCGAACTGAACCCCCCGAAACTGAACATGCTCCCGATTTACGGGTCCGTTCTCACCATCAATTGACCATGTCCGCCGCCTTACTTTCCCCCCAAGCGATTCGGGACGCCCTCAAACAGGTTCCGGACTGGACCCGCCGAGGTTCCGGACTCCGTCGCACCTTCGAGTTCCCCGACTTTCCTGCGGCTCTGAAATTCGTGAATGCCGTGGGACGGGCCGCCGAGAAGGCGGGGCACCATCCCGACATCGATATTCGCTGGAACCGGGTGACGCTGGTGCTCACCAGCCACGACGCCGGAGGATTGACCGGTCTGGATTTCGACCTGGCCGCCAAAATCTCGAATTTGGCCCGTCGGCAGAATCCGGATTCCAGTCGCACCGCCCGATGAGATCCTCCACGCCTGTCCGCGCCGGTTTACCGAAATGATTCCGAAGGAACTGCTCAAGAAAATCCGGCAATTGGAGATCCGGACGCGACGGCTCGTGGATGAAACCATGGCGGGCCAGTACCATTCGGCATTCCGCGGACAGGGAATGGACTTTGACGAAGTCCGGGAGTATCAGCCGGGTGATGAAGTGAGGTCGATCGACTGGAACGTCACGGCGCGGATGAACCATCCGTTCGTGAAGAAATTCCGGGAGGAGCGGGAACTGACGGTTCTCCTGGTGGTCGACCTGAGCGCGTCCGGCCTCTTTGGATCGGTCCAGCAATCGAAGCGGGAACTTGCCGCCGAAATCGCCTGCGTGCTCGCCTTCTCGGCCATTCGCAACCAGGACCGCGTGGGCCTGATCCTGTTCACCGAAGTGGTGGAAAAATTCATCCCGCCACGGAAAGGACGCCGTCATGTGCTGCGCGTGATCCGGGACATCCTGTACCACGAGCCGCAGTTCCGGGGCACCTCCCTCAACGGGGCGTTGGAGTTTGCGAACCGGGTCCTTCCCCACCGGGCGGTGATCCTGGTCCTGTCGGACTTCCTCGGGGAAACCAATCCGAGCCGGGAACAAATTGCCGCTCACCTGAGGCGCAGGGTGGTCCGGAGTGAAAGCCTGGGGCGCGTCTCGGCCACGTCGCTGCGACAGGTGAGCCGACGGCACGATCTGGTGGCCGTCCAGATTTCCGACCCGTTTGAAGAGATTCTCCCGGACCTGGGCCGGCTGGTGCTGCAGGACGCCGAGACGGGAGAAGTTGTGGAGGTCAATACTCATGACACGCGGCGGAGGAACGCCTTCGCCCTGCGCCAGGAGAAGACCCGCCGCGAGTTGGAACGCCTGTTTCGTCAGGCCAAGGTGGATGCCATCCGTGTCCGCACGGATGAACCCTATGACCGGGCGCTACAGCAATTCTTCGACACCCGGGAACGGCGGCGGCGCCACGGTTGAGCCCATGGAAGGAATGACGTCCCATCATACCCGAATCCCGTCTCTCCAGTCCGGACGCCGGTTTGGGTTCCGGAGTTTCCGACTGCTTCTGCTTCCCGCGACGTGCGGAGTCATGGCTTGGGCAGCCACCAATGGGTCCCCGGCGGCGGCTGTCCTGCGGGATATCAAAGGCCCCGTCGCCATTGAATCACCGCGGGCCTGGCTGTGGAGGTTGCTGTTCATTCTCGCCGTCGGCGCCCTGGTGGCATTGGCCTGGTGGGTGTGGCATCGGCGCCGAACACCGGAATCCGCCCAAAAATGGATCCCCTCCCCGGATGAGCGGGCGCTGGCCCGGCTGCAGGCGGCCCTGGATCGAATTGGGGAACCCGAACGGTTTGTCACCGAAGTGTCCGAGATCGCCCGAACCTACCTTGAGGAACGGTTTGGCCTGCATGCGCCGGACCGGACCACGGAGGAATTCCTCATTGAGCTGTCCGACAGTTCGGCCTTGGACACGCGGCACAAGTCCCTGTTGGCTGACTTCCTGACCCGCTGCGACCTGGTGAAATTCGCCCGGGCGGAAGCTGACCGCAGCGAACTGACCGACCTTCATGCCGCCGCCCTGCACTTGGTCGAAGAAACCAAGCCCTCCAAAGCCTCATCCCCAGGAACCGGGACGCCCTCCCCGGCAGGAGCTCGCCCATGAATTTCACGTTTGCCTCTCCCGGATGGCTCCTGGGCCTGCTCCTGATTCCGCTGCTGGCCTGGCTGCGGGGACGCGGTGGTCCGGAAAGCGCCTTCGTGTACTCCAGCCTGTCCCTCGTGAAGGGCATCACCGAACTGCGTCGAAGCCGGGCCGGTGCCGTGCTCATGAACCTCCGCTGGCTCGCCCTGGCGGCCTGCATCATCGGCATGGCACGTCCGCAGGTCGCCGGAGGAGAGGCGCCGCTCCGGGCGAGCGGAGTCGACATCACGGTCGCCCTCGACATGAGCGGATCGATGATTGCGGAGGACTTTGAGTTGCACGGGGACCGCGCCAACCGACTCGCCGTCGCCAAGGACACCCTGGCCACCTTCATCAACGAGCGGCCGGCCGACCGGATCGGGCTGGTGGTGTTTGGGACCGACGCCTACGTGGCCGCTCCTCCGACCCTGGATCATGATTTCCTGCGGCGCGTGCTGGATCGATTGGAGCTGGGGACGATCAACGGCGAACAGACCGCCATCGGGTCCGGACTCGCCACCGCGGTGAACCGGCTCCGGCAACTCAACTCGAAGTCGCGCATTGTCATCCTGATGACGGACGGGCAGAACAACGCCGGAAAAATCCCGCCGTTGACTGCGGCGGAAGCGGCCAAGGCACTGGGTGTGAAGGTCTACACCATCGGCATTGGCACGCGGGGACTGGCCCCCGTTCCCCAGGGCGTCGACCCCGTCGGTCGGAAATACTACCGGCGCGTCCAGGTCGACATCGACGAGGATACGCTCAAGAAGATCGCCGATGAAACGGGAGGAAAATACTACCGGGCGACCGACAGCGACGCGCTCCGGCGCATCTACGCTGAAATCGACCGCCTGGAGAAAACGGAAGCCAAGCTCAACAAATTCGCCTACGTGGAGGAATGGATGGCGTGGTTTGTCGGACCCGGGCTGTGCTTCCTCCTGCTCGAACTGCTGCTCGGCCAGACCGTCTGGCGCAAACTGCCCTGAACCGCGTCTGAACTTAACATGACGTTTGCCTCCCCTCCCCTGCTTTGGCTGGCCGCCGTGCTTGGGCCGATGACCGGTCTGTTCCTCTGGTGGACCTGGCGCCGCAAGCAGGCCGCCGCCGCACGCTTCGTCGGATCCCGGCTCTATGCGCAGTTGACGGTGGGCGTCTCTCCAGCACGACAGATTCTCCGTCGCACTCTTGCCGGACTTGCCGTGGTGGCGCTGCTTCTGGCGCTGGCGCGCCCCCGCTGGGGGTTCAACGAGGAGGAGACCGCGGCGTCCGGACTGGATGTGGTGGTGGCCTTCGATGTCTCGCGATCCATGCTGGCCTCGGATGTGGCTCCCAGTCGGCTCGAAAAGGCGCGACGGGCGGTGCTGGACTTGGTGGAGGTCAGTCACGCCGACCGCCTGGGCCTGGTTGCCTTCGCCGGGGAGGCATTCCTGCAGGCGCCCCTGACCCTGGATGACGAGGCATTCCGTCAAAGTGTTCGAACGCTGGACACCGACATCATCCCGGTCCAGGGAACTGGACTGGAATCGGCGCTACGGGAAGCCCGGGCGGCCTTCGCCAAGGACAGCACTGGCGCCCGGGCCATCGTGGTCGTCACCGACGGCGAGGACCATGAGCAGGGCGCCGTAGAATATGCCCGGAGACTCGCGCAGGATGGGTTCCGGGTCTTCACCCTTGGTGTCGGCACCCCCCAAGGCGGGATTCTGAGGATGGCGGACCCCTACGGGAATCCGGTGTTTGTGAAGGACGAAAGCGGCAACGCCGTGAAATCGCAGTTGAATGAGCCCCTGCTCCGGGAAGTGGCGGACGCCGGCGGCGGTTTCTATCTGCCGCTCCAGAACCGCCAGACCATCCAGAATCTTTATCAACAGGGCCTGGCGCCCCTGCCCCGCAACATCGTCAAGGCGGGACGCACCCGGCAGTGGATCGAACGGTTTCAGTGGCCGCTCGGCTTCGGAATTCTCCTGCTGGTGATCGAAATGCTGGTTCCCGAACACCGTCGAGCCATTGCCCAACGCAAACGGGATGTCATCATGAAGCCCGCAACCGTTTCAGCATGAGAGACCGTTCATCCACAGGAACGAAAACCGGTGGGCGGCTGCGCCGAGGTCCCGGAGTTCGGTGGCGACAATGGATCCTGCGAGGAGTCCTGGGGTTTGCCTGCGCAACCGTTTTCCCGGCGGGGGCAGACCCATCGCCTTCGGAGGCATTCGAGGCGTATCGGAAGGGCAATTTCAAGGGATCCGAATCCCAGTACTCCGAGCTCGCGAAGAACCATCCGGACGACCCGCGATTCCGGTTCAATGCCGGGGCGGCTGCCTATCGCAACAGCGACCTGACCAATGCCACCACGTGGTTTGAGAGCGTCCTGGGAAGCCAGGACCTGAAACTGCAGCAACAGGCCTATTACAACCTGGGCAACGCCCGGTTCAAGTTGGGCGAATCCCAAACCGATGCCGAGAGTCGGCGTCGGCTCTGGAGCGAAGCCCTGACCAATTTCGTTTCGGCCATGAAGCTGAACGGTGCCGACACCAACGCCTCGGCCAACTACGCCTTCGTCCGGCAACAACTCGAACAGCTGGAGCGCCAGATGCCTCCGCCCCAGCAGCGCCAGAACCAGCAACAGCCGCAGCAAAACCAGGACAAGAATCAGGACCGGCAACAGCAACAGCAGGGCCAGCCGAAGGACAACCAGGGCCAGCCGGAGTCTTCGAAAGACCAGAAATCCTCACCGGGTTCGGACAATCCACCGAAGGGAAAAGAGGATCCAAAGGACGGAAAAAAGAATTCCCCCGGTTCCGAGGACAATTCCGGAGACGGCCATGATTCCGACTCCGGGGAGGCCTCGAAGGATTCGGGCGACAAGTACAAGTCCGGCGCCCGTCAGCAGCAGGGCGAAGGCGAACAGGCCAAGGGAGGCTCAAAGAAGGGCGAATCCAACTCCGGTCAAAATCAGGCAGGACGAAATGCCGAAGCGATGGGAGCCGATGAGTCGACCGGGACCAAGGATGGTGAGATGACTGCTGCCCAGGCGGTCAAAATGCTGGAGAACCAAAAGGGGGACGAAAAGGCCCTGATGCTGCGGGCCTACGGGAATGGAAAGGAAGCGGCTGAACGCGCCTCGAGGGTTCGCAAGCCGTGGTAACCATGAGCGTCCGATTGAATCCATCCAGAAAATGGGTCGGGACCCTGCTGGTCCTCTTCATGGCCTTGCTGGAGGTCTGGGCCGTGGGTCGGGTCGCTGCCGATCCGTCGTTCAGGACTGAGCTGTCGCAGGAGTCCATTCCGTCCGGAGAATCAGTCGTGCTCAGTCTGGTGTTTACCGACCTGGGAGATGTGGCGGCACCCACGCTCCCTGCCATCACCAACTGCACCGTCGCGTACCAGGGAGCCTCACGTCAGATCTCCATCGTCAATTTTTCCCAGTCCTCCTCCCTCGTACATCAGTTTGTGCTGCAGCCGGACAAACCCGGGGTAATCACCATCCCGGCGCTCGCGGTGGAGGTGGGGGGCAAGACTTACACCAGCGCGCCGCTCGTCCTCCGAGTGGGACAGGGATTTGATCCCGCTTCGATCGGGTTCCTTCGCCTGGTGGCTCCCAAACCGGAGGTGTACGTGGGAGAAACATTCCCCCTTGAAATCCGATTCTACAGCGTGAAATCCCCGGAGCGGCAGAATCCACCGACACTCAAATTGGACGGATTCGTCAAGGGTCGGCAGACCGTGGACAATCTCCCGCCAGAAACCATCTCCAATGTGGTCTACTCGGTCGTCCGTTGGTCCATCGCCCTCACCACGGTCAAGGCCGGAGAGCTCACGGTCGGCCCGGCCGAGTTCCAGACCCTGTACTCCTTCTCGAATCCCTCCCGGCGACGTTCCCGGGGACTGGAATCGCTGTTTGAACCGATGTTGGGCGGAGTGGAACGCCGTCAGATCAATTTCCAGAGCGACCCGTTGCCCCTGAAGGTGCTCAATCCGCCGCCGAAGGGCCGCCCCGCCGACTTCGACGGCCTCATCGGCCGTTTCCAAATCGACTGCGCCGCATCGCCGACGAACGTTGCCGCCGGCGACCCGATCACGGTCCGGATCAAAGTCACCGGCCGCGGCAATTTTGACGCCGTCCGGCTGCCCGACCTTCCCAGCGGTTCCGGATTCCAGCTTTACCCGGGGACCAATTCCTTCAGTGAGTCCGACCCGCTTGGCCTGACCGGCACCAAGACCTTCGAGGCGGTGCTGGTCCCCGATGGACCCGGTGTGCAAACCATCCAATGGCCGTGGGTGACGTCCTGGGACCCGGGTGCCAGGATGTACGTTTCCGACCGTCCACGCCCCTGGGTGGTCAATGTTCGGCCGGGCGCGAATGCCCAGGCGCAACCCGCGGGTGCCGCCTCCAAGCCCGGCGAAGGATCCCAGCCGGCGTCGTCGCCCGCATCCGCGGGAGACCTCGCCCTGCTCCAGGAATTGGGGCCGCTGGTAGCCCTGACACCGGCCGTGGCGACCCAGCACTGGTTTTGGGGACTGATGGTCTTTCCGCTGGGGCTGTACGTGGCGACGCTGATGGCGCCCATCCTCCGGCAACGGGGAGCCCAGGATCCGGCCCGCGTGGCCCGGCAAAAGACCCGGCTTTCCGTGGCGAACCACTTGGACGAACTTCGCCGCAACGCCGTGGCGGGACATGCCGCAGGGTTTTTCTCGTCCCTGAACGGAATGCTGCAGTTGCAACTGAGCCTGGTCACCGGGGGGCATCCCGGGGCCTTCACGGATGATGTGGTGGACCGGGTCGTGGCCCTTGGACTCGACCGCACCGAAGGAGACCGCCTGGGTCGTTTGTTTGAGCGACTCGATGAAGCCCGGTTTTCACCCACGGCTTCCGGTGCCGAGCTGAATCAGTTGCTTCAGGAAGCGGAGCAACTCCTGGCGGCCCTACGGCAGCTCCCTGAAGCCCAATGATCTCCCCCGACCCAATTCCCCGATGCCTTCGACAGGCGGTCACCGTGGCTGCAGCAATCGCGTTGTGCCTGATGTCATGGAGCACGACCGCGGCGGCAACAAACACGGCGCCGGTTCCAACCGCGGTCGGATTGGAGGCGGCATTCCGGGCAGCCAACTCCGCCCTTGCCGAAGGCCGATACGCCGAAGGTGCCCGGCAACTGGACGCCCTTCCCACCAATGGAAGGACCTCAGCCGCCTTGGAATACAATCGCGGTCTAGCCCATTCGCGGCTGGGAGAGTCGGGTGCAGCCCGTGCCCATTGGATGCTGGCCGCCCGACTTGAACCACGGAAT
>JBGAPN010000430.1:0-4783 GCA_044221235.1 Limisphaerales bacterium | reverse complement strand
GAACGAGGGGACACGATCGCGCTCCCCGAGGGTTGCCCTGTCCCTACCTGGGCCACTCCCTTCGAAGTAGTCGTGCTCCGAGCCCTCCATCAGCTCCAACTTCCTCCCCATTAGCAGAAGTCCCAACCTTCCAACCGTCGCAGGCACTAGAATCGGATCCGATAAAACCGGGAAGCCCGCTCCGTAATGGGATCTGTATCCAAATGGACCTGTCCCGAATTGAAATTGGGGTTGGTAAATCGGGGGATCCAATTCTTGAGGTCTTCCGAACTCTCAATCTGGTAACCGTCCGGAGCTTGACCTTGGAGTTTTAGCTCGAATCCCAGCGGGCCTGGAAAGACCCGGTCGAAATGAAGATCCGCTATCGGCTGGAGGGCCGCGGAGAATCGCATCCAACTGCTGGGAACCTTCTCCGGATCGATCCACCGGTAATCCACCCAACCGGCAAGGGCAACTTCGCCCACGGAATTGCGGGCAACATCCAGCGGGACCGCAAAGGACGACCCTACCTTGGTCACTCGAATCGAAGGTGCGGAGGGACTCAGCACGATGAGCAGATTGCCGGTCAGTGCCTCGTCATCCGGCGTCACAAAACTGCCACAGATGAGAACATCCTCCAGACGCTCCGAATCGAGGAGGTAAACTGACTGCAGGTTGATCACCGCCGACCCGACGCTAAACCGAGTCGTTTCGAACGACTGCTTCGAATTCGGAACCAACCGCAGGAGTTTTCCATTCCCCGGGTCGACCCAGATTAACTGTTTCGTGGCAGCAAATCCTCGGACGAAACCCGTCCAGGCAGGGTGGTCCGGACCGAAAACGGGGATGATCTGGCCCGAGCCAGTCAGTCCCACCAAGCTGGAGCCGTGTTGAACGAGGATGGAGGAATCTGATGCAGGCCGGACAGCGCCGATCCGCTCGGGTAATTCCCACTGGCCGATCAGAGTTCCCGCGGCCGAGTAACGGACCACCTGGGCAGTGGGCCCGCATCGGGAAAGTCGTGGCAATTGGCCGACCGCCACGAAGCCGCCGTCCGGCCAGGCATGGATCTGGGTAATGGCATTCCGGGCGCCGCCACACCCTTGGAGTGTCCATCCGCTGGCGGGCCGGAACGTCGGATCTACCGTTCCATCCGCCTTGAGGCGGATCACCTGATTGCCCTGCACGTCCACTTCGGGAGGTAGATCGCCGGCGACGAGTACCCGGCCATCGGGAAATGCATCCGCGACGATGGAGCGACCCTCCAATTGAGCTGGCGGTGCAAAACTCCGATCCAACGTTCCATTGGAGAGGAACCGTGCCATACGTGACGCGACAACGCCATCCACCCGGGAAAAACCGCCTCCCAGAAACCAACGGCGCTGGTCCAATGCCTGGACCTTGGAGATTGTACCGTCGACACCGCGCGACGCTCCCACCGAGAGATCATTGTCCCGAATGGTTAGACCGGACTCGTTCCACGGGGCCGTCGCTCCTTCAGGCACCTCCACCCGACTCCAACTCAAACTCCCGATCGCCGTCGGGTTTGTCATTGTCCTGGTCTAGATGGGAAGGCCTGTACTCTGCGACACCACTTGGTCGATTGACTGGTAATCGGATCCCGAGTGTGCCGTCAGGTCTCGTGTTCGGACACGTACCGGCAACCCGGACGGATTAAAGACGTTCACGAAGCCAGTCTCCAGAAGTTGGGCCGGGTCACCTTCGACGACGCTCAGGACATTGGTGTCGAAAGAGACCCGGCAATCCGGCTCCTGGATGACCACTTGGAGCGGATTCACTCCCGCGACAGGGAGTTCGACACTATCGGATTCCAACCGGACTGAAAACGTCTCCGGCCCCTCCGCCTGGCGGTCATGGATCACCGGGATGACCACCGAATGGAAGACCTCGCCGGGAAGAAACCGGACCACGGTGTCCACGGGGACAAAGTCCTCCCCGTCCTTTGCCGATCCCGGTTCCGTCAGAATCCGAACCTGATGAAACTGATTCGAATCTCCGGATCGAATCAGCAGAAGTTTGAATGGCGCTCCGCACTCAGCTGCCGGCTTTTCCACCCGGTATTGGAGTACGCTGGCCGATGAGGACGAGCCCGGATTCTCAGGAAATAGCCGGACCAGGCCCCGGGCGGTGTTTCCATCAAAGCTGGTGAAGTTTCCCGCTACCAGGATTCGTCCGTCGTCCTGCTGGGCCATACCGACGACAGAACCGGGATCAAGACCACCAAACGAAGATCCAGGATCAAAGCGCAGATCGAGTCGACCGTCGTCCAACAGGCACACGAGGTTGCTTCGGGCCATACCTTCGACCTGGCTGAATGCCCCGGCCAGAAGCAGTCGACCATCCTGCAACACCAAGCTGGACGTAGGACTCAGGGCGGGGGGCTTCCACTGGCCCGTGTCCCTGCGCCCATCCGCCTCGAATCGAATCAGGCCGTCGATTGTACTCGTGTACAGAATTCGACCGGACTTGAGCTCGTGGACCTGGCTCGACGACTCCCGAATATCCCGCCGGGACGAGAGCCAGAGCAAATTGCCCTTCGACGTGATCCTCGCGAGGAAGGGTAAGGCGTCATCCGTGGATGGCTCCCAAGCGCCAAAGCGTCCGCTCAACAGGAAATCCCCGTTTGCGCAGACGGCCAAACTTTCAATCCGCCGGGGAAGTTCCATCGGTTTCACCTGCAGCGTGATTCCGGTCAGATCGAAGCTTCGGTCCCATTCGCCGCCGGGCGAACGTTGTTGCAGGAAACCCTGGCGGTAGGCCGCCGTAGATTCCCTCCACACTTGCTCTCCCCAGGCCATTACCTGTCCGTTCGTTGCTGAGGTGAGCCGGATCGCTGCTGGGATGTAAGGCCAGGTGACGCGGTCTTTGCCGTCTGCGCTCAGCCGGAATACGAGCGACGAGATGGGGGGAGAGGCGTCTGTTGGTGCCTGCGCGTAGGAAACCAGAATCCCGCCATCCGCCAACGGAAGTACGTCGACGGGGTGGGCCCCGTATTGGTACGCCCAGTCAAAGGGTAGCGACTGGAAACTTGGATCCAAGGTTCCGTCGGGGAGCAGTTGGACCAAGAGAACTCGATTGCTCTCGCCCAGTGTCATCTTTCCACCGACCAGCAACCGGCCATTGGATCGGACTCGGACGGTTTCAACCGCACCTGAAATTGTGGGATCGAGCCTGAAACTGGGATCAAACAAGGTTTCCGCTGCCTGTAGCCGTGCGGAAAAAGGCCCGAGCAAAACGACTGCCAGCACGATTTGGAACCAAGGGTTCATGGATCTGGAATGCATGGACTAAAATAGAGTCGCCGCCTTGGAGATACAAGGGATTGATCCAACGGGCTTCGTTCCAGCCGAACACGGTGTTGCGAGTTGCTCCGTCGATCGGAGCCCAAAGGAAAGGCACAAGGAGTGCGATAGGTTTCCCGAATGAGACACCAGGACAGGACTCCCCGCCGCACCCCATCCCGTCCCACTTCGAGGCCAGCCGGCTTCGGGGGCAATCACCGGGTTGCCCCGACGCGAAATCTGTCCGACCGCGGACTGGCCATTGCATGATGCTGATCTCCTTGCTCCATTCAAGGACGGACGCGTCCCGAGGTTCCCGCCCGCCGCGACCTCCCATGGACTTCCGGTTGGAAATGCTTCCGTATAGTCTGAGAACGAGCTCCTCCTCTCCCTCACGGTTCGCGGAACCCGAAGGAGAGTTCCATGCCACCCGATTACCAGTCGCAGCAGCCGATACCCATCATCGCGTTCATCCCACATTCATGAATCCATTTACCTCCATTCGAGACGCATCGTACATGGCGATGGCCCTCCTCATCTCCGGACCGTCTCACGGTGCGGCCATTCTGCACGGAATGGGCGACCTCCCCGGGGGAAGCGTCATCAGTGAGGTCCGGGATGCCGTCCGCGTTGGCGCTGAGATCTATGCGGTCGGGAATTCCTCGGCGAACCCGGGTTCCACCGGGGGAGACACGGCCGTGCTGTGGACGTCTTCGGGCGGGCTGCAGGCGCTTCCCAACCTGGTCGAGAACAACACCGCCGTCAGCTTCATCACCGCCTCGGCCCTGACCCCCGACGCTGCCTACATCGCCACCCGGCTCCGGTCCGTGGCGGTGGGGGGAAGGCGGGCGGCAGCGCGGATCACCCGGAACGGGCTGGTGGCCCTGGACCTGACCACCTCGGGAACGGTGCCCGGCAACAGCGCGGCAACCGCGATCTCCCAGGATGGGAGGATTCTCTACGGATTCGGCAATGACAGCACCCGGGCTTATCGCTTCCCCACCGACGGTTCGGCACCCGTACTCATTCCTTTCCTGGATCCCAGCCATACGGTCAATCTGCCTGCCGCCCGCGGCTGTTCCGCCGACGGTTCGGTGATGGTCGGCCTCAGCCGCAACACCACCGACCTGCGCGCCTTCCGCTATGTCCACGGGGTCGGGCTGAGTGGAATTCCGCTCCCGCCGGGAGGAACGTGGAACGAGGCGCTGGGATTGACGCCCGACGGTGAAGTCACCCTGCTGCGAGGCGATGGAGACGGATTCCCGTTGGGGGAAACGGATTTGTACGACAGTCGCACCGGCCAGATCCGAAGGCTCGGTTCACCCACCGAAGCCTGGCAACCCCGCAACACCGGCGGAGTGACCGCGGACCGATCAGTGGTGGCCGTCACCTACGAGTCGACGGTCGCCAACGGGGGGGTCGACTCCTATTTCCGAAACGCACAGGGCTGGTTTCACCTGTCCAGCGCCTTGGCGGCGGGGGGAGTCCAGCTCTCCAGCCTG
>JBGAPN010000429.1:0-4691 GCA_044221235.1 Limisphaerales bacterium | reverse complement strand
ATTGCCGCCCCGCACACCAAAACGCCATGAGTGACGAGAATCTGAACAATTTCACCCCGCGCGCCCAGTAGGTGCTCGCTCTCGCCCGTAAGGAAGCAGACCGCTTCAATCACAATTACGTCGGGACCGAGCATCTCCTGCTCGGACTCATCAAGCTGGGCCAGGGCGTGGCTGTGAACGTCCTCCAGCGGATGGGGCTCGACCTCGAGAATGTCCGCCAGGAGGTGGAGAAGGAGGTCCGGAGCAACGGAGGCGAAGGCAAGGTCAGCGGCAGCATCCCCTACACCCCCCGGGTCAAGAAAGTCTTGGCCCTGGCTGCCCGTGAGGCCAAGGCGCTCAACCACACTTACGTCGGCACCGAGCACATTCTTCTGGGCCTTCTGCGGGAGGGCGATGGCGTCGCCGCCAAGGTCCTGAAGAATCTGGACGTCGACATCGAGGCCTGCCGGCAGGAGATTCTCAAGGAACTGGACCCGGGCTTCCAACAGACCGAAGGCGAGGAGGCACCCCAGGAGCCTTCCGGCGAACAGGTCAAGGCCGGCAAGTCCGAAGAAGGCAAGAAGGCGGTCAAGACCCCTGCCCTGAAGGCATTCGGCCGTGATCTCACGGAACTGGCGCGAAAGGGCGAGATGGATCCCGTCATCGGTCGCCAGGCGGAAATCGAACGCGTCATCCAAATTCTTTGCCGCCGCACCAAAAACAATCCGGTGCTGCTGGGAGAAGCCGGCGTGGGAAAGACCGCCATCGTCGAAGGTCTGGCCCAGGAGATCGCCCGGGGCAATGTCCCGGAACTGCTGGCCGCCAAACGGGTTGTCACCCTCGACCTCGCTCTCATGGTCGCCGGCACCAAGTACCGCGGTCAGTTTGAGGAACGGATCAAGGCGGTCATGGACGAGATCCGGAAGTCCAAGAACATCATTCTGTTTATCGATGAACTTCACACGATCGTGGGAGCCGGTTCCGCCGAGGGAACCATGGATGCCTCCAACATCTTCAAGCCCGCCCTGAGCCGCGGCGAGATGCAGATCGTTGGCGCCACCACGCTGAACGAATATCGCAAATACATTGAGAAGGATTCCGCCCTCGAGCGCCGGTTCCAGACTGTGAAGGTCGAACCGCCCAGCGTCGAGGACGCCATTGTGATCCTCAACGGCCTCAAGCCGAAGTACGAGGAGCATCACAAGGCAGAATATGATCCCGAGGCCATCTCCGCCTGCGTCAAGCTGTCCGACCGCTACATCACCGCCCGGTTCCTGCCCGACAAAGCCATCGACGTGATGGACGAAGCCGGCTCCAAGGCCCGGATCGGGGCCATGCAGCGGCGCCCGGTTCCTGCCCGACAAGGCCATCGACGTGATGGATGAAGCCGGCTCCAAGGCCCGGATCGGGGCCATGCAGCGGCCGCCCAACGTCAAGGACATCGAGGCCGAGATCGAGCAGCTGAAACAGAAAAAGGAGCAGGCCATCAAGGACCAGGACTTCGAGGGAGCGGCCCAACTGCGCGACCGGGAGAAGGCCACCAAGGAACGCCTCGAGCGAATCCTGTCCGAATGGAAGACCAACAAGGAGGAGCGCCGTGTGCGTGTCTCGGAGGACGATATCCTCCAGGTGGTTTCCAAATGGACCGGCATCCCGCTCCAGCGGATGGGCCAGACCGAGACCCAGAAGTTGCTCAATGTGGAAGCCGAGCTCGGAAAGGTGGTCATCGGCCAGAAGGATGCCGTCTCGGCCCTCGCCCGGGCCCTGCGCCGCGCCCGCGCCGACTTGAAGGATCCCAAGCGCCCCATCGGCTGTTTCGCCCTGCTGGGACCCACGGGCGTCGGCAAGACGTTGCTGGCCCGGACCCTGGCCGAACAGATGTTTGGTTCGGCCCAGAACTTCATCCAGCTCGACATGAGCGAGTACATGGAAAAGTTCACCGTCAGCCGTCTCATCGGTTCACCGCCGGGATATGTGGGTTATGAGGAAGGCGGGCAATTGACCGAGAAGGTCCGTCGCCAGCCCTACTCGGTCGTGCTGTTCGACGAGATCGAGAAGGCGCATCCCGACGTCATGAACATGCTTCTCCAGATCCTGGAGGAGGGCAAACTCACCGATTCCCTGGGACGCGTGGTGGATTTCAGAAATACCATCATCCTGCTGACCTCCAACGTCGGTTCCGACGTGCTCCGCAAGAGCAACGTCATCGGCTTCGCCAAGCCCAGCGAGACGGCCGATTACGAGACCATGCGGGGCAAGACCCTTGACGAGGCGAAGAAATTCTTCCGCCCCGAGTTCCTCAACCGGCTCGACGACATCATCGTATTCCGCACCTTGGGCAAGACCGAGCTGATCGAAATCCTGGACCTCGAGGTGAAGAAGGTTGTGGAACGCATCTCCCGCCGGAATGTGACCGTCATTTTCGACGAAAAGGCCAAGGACTTCCTGATCACCAAGGGATTCGACCCGCAATACGGCGCCCGTCCGATGCGCCGTGCCGTGGAGAAGGAACTGGAGGATCCGCTGGCCGAAGAGATTCTCCGCGGGACCCTGGTCGACGGAGAGCCGGTTCAGGTGACCTCGGACGGTCAAAAACTCATCTTTTCCCAGAAGCGGGCCAATTCGGAAGGGGCCGCGGAAGGGGCGATTGCCTCGTAAACGGCGTCCCTCCGTTGTCACCCTGCGTTTCCTCGCTTTAACGTGAGTTCTTGCCAGCCGACGGCTCATTGTTCATCCATGAGCCGGACCATGTCCGCCCCAGAGCCCCTGACCCCAGAATCCGAGTCGGAACGTGCCGAGCTAGGCTCGCGCATGTTGGCACGGGCGTCTGCCGACATGCCCTACCGGCTTCGACTGGCGGAAACCGCCGAAGACCTGCGCGCGGCCCAGACGCTGAGGTTTCTGGTGTTCAACCTGGAGCTCTCCGAGGGATTGGAAAGCTCTTTTGCCACCCTGCGTGATGAAGACCCCTTCGACGCCATTTGTGATCACCTCTTGGTGGAGAAGAAGGACACGGGCGAGATCGTGGGTACCTACCGTCTCCAAACCGGCCGGGTGGCCCGAAAACATCGCGGATTCTATTCCGAACAGGAGTTCGACTTCAGTCCGTTCGAACCGGTGGCCCACCAGATCGTCGAACTCGGCCGGGCGTGCGTTCATGCCGATCACCGGAGCCTGCCCGTGATCGGACTCCTCTGGCAGGGAATCTCCGATTACGCGCTGCAGCACAAGGCGCGCTACCTGGTCGGGTGCAGCTCCCTGACCTCCCAGGACCCCGCCGTCGGCGCCGCCGCCTACCTCGACCTCTCTCAGGATCATTTGGTGGAGCCCCCGTTCCGGACCCGGCCGACCCCGCAATTCGCCTGTCCCATCGAATCACCCGCCGCGAAACCTCCCAAAATCCCCAAGCTCCTCCGGGCGTACTTGTCGTTCGGAGCCAAGATTTGTGGTGCGCCGGCCATCGACCGGGAGTTTAAGACCATCGATTTCCTCACCTGGATGGACCTGGAACGCCTGCCGGCCCTGACCCGGAGGATTCTGGGACGCGACTGAGGACCTGTCCGGAATTTTTTCCGATTCCCGCACTTCCGCTGCGGCAGCGCTCCTGTTAGCAGACTCGGCGTCATGGCCGCCGAGACGATTCCGCCCAGCCCTGCCCTCACAAAGGGACAGGTCTTCCTTCGCCGCCTGGCGAGCACGCTCGTGCTGTGGGCCATCGTGCTCACCGCCATCTTCTCGACGAATCCGGTCATCGCCAACTACGTGTTCCTGCTGCTGATGATCCTCCTCGCCGGGGCCGGCCTCTGGGAATTCTACGGGCTCATCGAGAAACGGGGACTCAAGTGTTTCAAATGGTGGGGACTGATCACGGGGGTCGCCCTGATGGTCAGCACCCATTACTACGTCACCCACGCCCGCGGTCATCAGCTGCTGGCCGCCAAACCCAACGATTTCGAGTCGGGCGTCCTCGTCCTGTTCGTGCTGGGACTCTGCCTGCGCCAGTTGTTCGACTCGCGGAACACCCAGGGCTTCGTGGGGATCGCGACCACCCTGCTCGGGCTCATGTATGTTCCCTGGCTCCTGAACTTCATTCAGAAGATCAATTACATGCCCGGGGTGGACGGACGTTTCTATGTCCTGTTCCTGCTCATTGTGACCAAGTTCAGTGACGTCGGCGCCTACAGCGTCGGATCCCTCTTTGGCCGGCACAAGATGATCCCGCGCATCAGTCCCGGGAAAACCTGGGAGGGATTTGCCGGGGCCGTGATGGTTTCGACCGGGGCCAGCGTGGCCCTATCTCTGGTGGCCGGAGGACGGCTCAAGGAAATGACGGTGGGACACGCCGTGGTGGTCGGGCTGGTCCTCAGCGTCGGCGCTGTCGTGGGTGACCTGATTGAGTCCGCCTTCAAGCGGGAATCGGGGGTGAAGGATTCCGGTCGCCTGTTTCCAGGGATTGGCGGGATCCTCGATCTCATCGACAGCCCGCTGTTCAACGCCCCGCTGCTCTACCTGTATCTGCGGCACGTGCTCAGTCACTGAGCTGTTTCGCCACCGGATTCTCCGGACTCCGGTTCGGCCCGTTCGTCCACCTCGGATCGCGGTTCCGCGCTCAGTTCCAGAATCTGCCCCTGTTCCTTTCGTGCGCGGAACAGGGAGCCCGCCTTTCCGTCCTTCACCCGCTTGAACAGCGACCCGGCCGACCGTTTCGGCCA
>JBGAPN010000428.1:0-4911 GCA_044221235.1 Limisphaerales bacterium | reverse complement strand
CGCGTTTGCGGGTCGGCTATGCGCCGTCGCTCGCCTCCGGACTGCTGGCAACAGCGGTGGGCAGCTTCAGTCAGGCCCACCCGGCGGCCCGGGTCGAATTGTTCGACCAGTCGACGTCTGAAATGCTGGCCGGACTGGAGGGAGGGCAGCTGGAGGTCGCGGTCACGGTGGGGCCCGGGAAGGATTCGCGCGGGATCCAATGGACCCCGTTGATCCGGGATCCGTGGCAGCTGGCCGTCCCACTGCGGCAGGATTGGGCCAAGTCCACCCGGACCCGCATCGCCACTGCGGACGTCGTGTCGCGACCGCTTCTGATCTTTTGCCGGAAGGATTACCCGGAATATGCGGAACTCCTCTTCGGCTGGCTGGCATCCCAGGGGCGGAAACCGCGGGTGGCGGGCGAGTACGACGGCGCGGAAAGCCTGATGGCCGCGGTGGAATCCGGGCTCGGTGTAGCCGTGGTGACCCGCCGGATGTCCCGGTTGTTTCCGGGACGGGTCCGCTGGCGTGCGCTGGCGGAACCGCCGCCGCCCCTCTGCATCGCCGCCGGCTACCGGAAGGACCGTTCCGGGGAGAAATTGCTCGGGGTGTTCCTGGAGGAACTGAAGGGGGCGGCGCGTGCGGAAGGAGCCGCGCAGACCTTCTGAACTCCTTCAGGGCCCCTCCCGTTTGGCTCGTCGGCGCGGGGATTTGGCATTACCGTTTCCGCACATGTTGCCGCTTGCCTTGCATGAGGTTCACGACGCCTTGGGCGGACAGTTCTCCACCTTGGGCGGGGAGGAGACCGTCGACCATTACGGAGATCCGTCCGGGGAGCATCTCCGGCTGCGCACTGCCGCGGCAGTGGTGGATCTGAGTTTTCGCGGACGCCTGTGTCTCACCGGCGCCGACCGGGTCCGGCTGTTGAACGGCCAGGTGACCAATGATGTGAAGGGACTTTCCACCGGGGTGGGCTGCGCCGCGGCGTTCTGTTCTCCGAAGGGGAAGCTGGTTGCGGATGTCCGCATCTTCGCCCTGCAGGACGAGTTGTTGCTCGATTTCGAGCCGGGCCTCAGCGCGTCCCTGGTCCAGCGGTTGGAACACCACATTGTCGCGGAGGACGTGCAGGTGGTGGACGTGGTTCCGTACTACGGCTTGTTGACGGTTCAGGGGCCGCGGGCATCCGGAGTTGTCAAGCGTCTGGGGTTGTTTCCCGCCTTACCGGAGTCAGAACTCCACTTTGCCCGCGTATCGGATGCAACCCTCGGGGAGGTTTATCTGATGAATCGTCCGCGGTGTGGCTTTCCGGGGTTCGATTTGTTTGTGCCGGTCGATGCCCTCGGTGCCGTGTTCGACAAATTGGTGGCGGCTGCCCGGGACGAAGGAGGTGGGCTCGCCGGCTTTGATGCCCTGGACCTGGCGCGATTTGAGGCCGGGATTCCACGGTTCCCGGTGGACATGGACGAAACCAACCTCCCGCCGGAAGCCGGGCTCGACCGGAACGCCATCAGCTACAGCAAAGGGTGTTACACTGGTCAGGAAACAATCGCGCGTCTGCGAACCTACGGCCAGGTGGTGAAATCGTTGCGCGGTTTTCAACTGTTGGATTCGCCGGACCCGCTGCCGGCGAAAGGCGTCAAATTGTTCAAGGGGGAACGCGAGGTCGGGTATATCACCAGCGCCCGCCGTTCGCCGGTCTTCGACGTCACGCTGGCCTTGGGCTACGTGCGGCGCGAGGCCAACGCGGTGGGCACGGAACTCGTGATGCGGACCCCGGCCGGCGACTCCCGCATTCGGGTGGTGGGGCTGCCTTTTGGTGAGGGTCTTTCCCGTCCGTGATGCTCCGAGCCCTCCTCCGCTTCGGCGTCCTGATCACTGGACACCTGATGGTGGCCGGCCAGACCGATTTCGGGGCGATGGTGCTGCACCCCGATGCCACCGGCGATTTGTCAGGCCGGGATCGCTGGATTGAATCGGGCCGCTGGCGCTGGATTCGATCAACGGCACCGGCGCCGAACGTCCCCGGCCGGATGGTGTCGGGTGGTTTGGCCCGGGGCGAAATTCTGGTCCCTCGGCGTTCTCCGTTGTCCAGACGGCCCGGCTGAACCTGATCCGTGGTCTGTATTTGCGGCGGCGCAGGCCTCCGTGGATGAAGTTTCCGTCCTGTGGCCTTCGAAGTGCGCAATGAGCCCCGACCTCTATTTTACCGAGGATCTTCCCACCGATGGCGCTCACTTTGAAGGCGGCGTGGTGGGGAATCCATTCGCGGCGGCCAGACGCTGTAGTATTGATGCCCGCCTTGGCGGCGCGTCCGGGTCCGTACGCCCGACTGCTGATGGCCAACAACACGGCGGCCTTCACGGACGGATGGAATCTGCATCTCTACGGCTGGGCCCAGGATTTTCCCGCGGCCGTCGAGGAGACCCGCAGCGTCCTGGAACGCGAAAGTGGTCAACGTCGGCCGCTTTGGGTGACCGAGGTGGGATTTGCCGAATTTCCAGTCGTGGGGTCTTCTGTGCCTGCCGTCCTGCTGGAACGGCAACGTGCGTTTTTCGAACGCGCCACAGTCGCAGCTCCGTTTTGCGGCATTGCACATCAGTTGGCATTCGTCCTCGGGGCCCATGTGGAACAGGGGCACGATTACGGCCTGAACCAGCCCGATGGCCTGCCACGGCCCGCGTTGGAAACCCTGGTTCAGCTTTCCCGCGCGCTCTCCGACTGGCGACCGCGCTTCGAGCTGAGGAGGGCATCCGATCGCGCCACCGTGGGATGGGTGCTGGAGTTGGTTCCTGGTGCCGGCACCGGTTCCCGCGAATGGTGGATTCTCTTCGTCAGTCCCAACCGCCGCTCGGATTTTTCTTTGCCGGCGCTGGATGGACTCCCGCCGTCGCATCAGCCCAAGCCGGCCCCGGAAACGTCCCATCACGAGTTCCTTCTCCGGTTTCCCCGGGGATTCGGTAAGGTTCGGTGGGGACTCCACAAGGAACGGCTGCAGCCGGATCCCGGCGAACTGCGGTTCACAGCCAGTGCGGCGACCAATCTGATGCTGTGGACTCCGGCCCGGAAATTCTCGGTGGCTGGGGTTGAGTGGCACGAGGTTTCGGAATCCCGGAACGCCGTCGACGGACCGGCGCCACGTCCTTCCCCGGTCGTGGTTTCTCTGGACTGGATCGCCCCCGGGATCCGCGCCGACAAGGCGGCCGTGTCGTACCGGTACCCGCCCGGAAGGCCGGTGCGCTTGGGCGTGCGGCTCGACAACTTTGGCCCTGAAGCAGTGAACGGGCATTGGGTGTTTCATGTGCCGACCGGCTGGAAGATCGATGAAGGGGTACCGCGTCAATCCATCCAGGTTCCCGCCGGGGGAACCGTCCGGAGGGAACTGCGGTTGATTCCGAGTCCGAGGGAGCATCCATCCTCGCGTCTGCCGATCACGGTGACGTGGGCTGGGAAGGACCGATCGCGGGACCAGGCGTCGGCATGGCTGGCTCCAGAAGGGGATTCGGCGGAAGGTGCACTCCTTCAGCGGTTGGGCGACGGGTGGCAGGCCCTGGAAGCGGATTCGAAGTGGAGTCGGGAACCTCAGATCGACGGAACCTTGCGGTTGCGCCTGGAAAACGCACGGCCGGGAGTGACACCGGGATTAATCCTGCCGTTGCCGGAAAATGTTCTCCTCGCTCCGAATGACCTCCTGCGCCTGCGCCTGCGCACTGCGGATTCCGTGCAGCCGTTTCGACGTCGGGTCGAACTGGTGACCCCCGACCGCCGGGTTTATCGGCACGGTGACGATTGGGAAGTGGACGGTCGCTGGCAATCGTGGGATTTCCGGGTGGGCGACTTCACGCCGGCGTTCTGGTCGCGAACCGATCCGGAACGGCCTTCGGGGCCGGAGGATGCCCGCTACCTTCGGTTGGGACTGTTTGGATTGGAGCCAGGAGGTGGAGTGGAGTTGGCTCCGGTCGAGGTGTGGCGTTCGGGTCGGGCCCGATAAAGTTCAATATCTGAACATCGTGGCCTGCCGGTGGGGTCCCAATTGAATCGGGCGAATGGGCTGAGTTCCATGCAAAGGTCGCCTGTGCACTGGCCGTCGCGAGGGTCAACCGCCATGCTGTCGCCCTGTGAAGCTGGTGTCGTGGAACGTCAATGGCCTCCGGGCCGTTCTGAAGAAGAACTTTCTCGAGTATCTGGAGGAGGAGTCCCCGGATGTGCTCTGTTTGCAGGAAACCAAGTGCACGCCCGATGTCGTGGAGCCGCTCTGGCCCGCCCACTATCGCGCCTACTGGAACAGTGCTGAGAAGAAGGGATATTCCGGGACGGCCGTGTTCACCCGCGAAGAGCCCCTTCGGGTGACGCAGGGAATCCAGATGGAGGAACACGACCGCGAAGGACGCGTGCTCACTGCCGAGTACAGCGACTTCTTCCTGGTGAACGTGTATGTTCCCAACTCGCAGCGGGAGTTGACCCGCCTCGATTACCGTCAGAAGTGGGACGCGGACTTCCGCCGTTACCTCAAGAACCTGGAACGCCGCAAGCCGGTGATCTTTTGCGGGGATCTGAATGTGGCCCACACCGAGATCGACCTGGCCAACCCGAAATCCAACGTGAAGAACCACGGGTTCACACCCGAAGAACGGGCCGGGTTTTCAGCGTTGGTGAAGGCTGGGTTCGTGGACACCTTCCGCGAGTTCGAGAAGGGCGGGGGTCACTACACGTGGTGGAGCCCGATGATGGGCGCGCGAAAGCGGAATGTGGGGTGGCGCATCGACTATTTCCTGGTGAGTGAGGCCCTGCGGCCTCGGCTCAAGTCGGCGTTCATTCGGTCATCGATTCCCGGTTCCGACCATTGCCCGGTGGGAATTGAATTGCGACCCTTGGGCTAAGTAGTCGTCGAGGGAACGAGACGCTGACCTTCTCCCAGTGGACCCCACAGGCCTG
>JBGAPN010000427.1:0-5288 GCA_044221235.1 Limisphaerales bacterium | reverse complement strand
CGTGGTGGTCCGCAATGTCTGCTTCGGCAAATGGCTTGAGGCAGGCTGGCATGCGAAGGCCGAGGAACTGGTGGTTGAAGACAACGTGGTGACGCCTGACCTGGCCCAGGCACCCATCCCCCCTCGATTCGATCTCCCGGCGGATTCACCAGCCTTTGCCCACGGATTCCGCCCCCTTCCCAGGGACCGAATTGGCCTGCAGTCCGACGCCGACCGCCAGCGCCTCGAACGCCTCCGGTGAACCCCTTTCCTCCAGTCATGAGCCAGTCCCCGCTGACCTCCATCCGTCCGCTCGACGAATTCTACCGGCGCCAGGGACGTCCGCTGCCGGTCTTTACGGTGGTGGCGCCGCACGAAGTCCCCGAGCCAGCGCAGTTCCTGCTGGTGCATGACCGCGACATGACCCGCACCCTGGAACAATTCCACCGCGGTCAGATTCACCTGCGAGTGCTGTCCAGCCACCGGACCCCGGATGCCTACTGGCGGGAATCGGTTCTGGAGATCGACGGAACCAACCAGCCGGTCGAATTTGGCGCCATCAAGATTCACCTCCAGGCATTCCCGGAACCCTGGCGTTCCCAGATCCTGGAAGAGCGGCGTCCCCTGGGAGCCATCCTCAATGCCAGCGGCATCGAGTACACCAGCCGCCCCTCCGCCTACCTAAAATTCCGGGCCGATTCATTCATCACCGAGGCCCTTTTGACGGATGGCAGTGATGTTTCGCCGGGTGGCACCTTGGCTGCACGTTCCATTCAGAACCAATTGGAAGGCTCGCCCGCACTCTATGGTCGCCAGAACACCCTGCGTGGCCCCCGCGGCGAGACGTTGGCCGAGATCATCGAAATCCTGCCGCCGCCAATGCTGCCGACGTAAATCCCCGGTCACGGACAGGGCCGCCCTTCAATTGGCCCGGTTCACGATCTGGGGATCCGACCACTTGGGGCCGTCTTCCGTTTGGATTCCGATGCAGTAATTGAACGTGCGCTCGATGCCGGGCGTATTGTCGTCATCCAGAGTCAGCAAATCCTCGGCGACCACCGGATCACCAAAGGGCGGAGTGGGCAGTGGCTGATCGGTGTCAGCGTCCTTGATTCCGATGAACGACCAGCGCTGACCGGGTTGCCGCCGGAACTGCAGAATTCCAAGATCCTTGGGCACATTCACGACTTCGGGAGTGCACTTCACAGGCGGTGTCTGGTTCTTGTTATAATGAACCGTCACAGGAATGTTTCGAGGCATGAACCAAGGATATGCCGGAGGCGGGTGTCGTGCACGAGGAGTAAATCTGCCCCCCGGATACCTCGTCACCCATCGCCTTCCCCCTTCTGAAGTGAAGCGGAAGTAAGGGTCGGCGCCCGGCTGACGGCTGAGGGCGACCTCTCTCCCGCAAGGGTTGGGCATCGTCGATCCAATCCTGCATGCCGTGAGATCTGAGCATGGAACATGCTTAGTTGTAACAAGTCACCCTCGTCATGCCGCGATCCACAAAAGGCTACGAATCTGTCCGGCGGAGCACGTGCGTGGCCCCGCCCCACGATCGTCACCGCTGGGAGTCCGACGGCACCTTGCGCAATACCCAAACGCCATGAAAACCACACCACACCGTAACTCCCCGGCAGGCGTGAACTCAGACCGCGTTCCCGCCCGCTTAAAACGGGAATCTCATGAATGTCAGAACCAACCTTTGGCATGGAGAAATCGAGCGATGCTCCGCTGAACTGAATTCAATACGTACCGGCTCCATACGGGGCGGTCCCGTCAGGTCAGACTGCGTCTACCTGGGCGTCTGGGCTCACGGACGGAGTCTCGGCCCCGGCCTCCTTCAGGCCGACCCGGACGGAAGCCGGCCAGCCAAGGGGCGCGGAACGACCGGCCGTCATCGCGGGGAGGTTTCCCTGTGAGCCCGCACTTCTCCATCCTCCTCCCAACCCGGAATCGGGTTGAGTTGGCAGCTCAGACCATCGAATCGGTACTTCGGCAGGATTCCGGGAGTTGGCAGTTGATCGTTGCGGACAACTCGGATCGCGGCTCTGACCTTGAGTCGCGATATGCCGGCCAGCCTGGAATCACCTACCTCCGTCCTCCCCTGTCGCCGCTTCCCATGTGGGATAACTGGCAGCGGGCCTTAGACGCTGCTTGGGACGATTCGTCCTGATCCTGAATGACAAATGCATTCTTGCCCGAGGCGCCCTGGAAACTCTCGCGCGGACCTATCCGGTTGCGGATCTCGCAGCCTGGAAAGTTCGCTGGCCCACGCACCACGAAGTCAGCCGTTCGAATCAAATCGATTCCCGGAGCCCGGCAATCAGACTACAGCTCCGTCCAGGTCTTTGAACACCTCTGGCGATATTGGGACCGAAGCGACCTGTTTCCGCACGGGGTGAACATGATGTTTCGGCGCGAGGCGTTTCGCGGCGTCGCCCAACCGCTGTTCCTGCCGACCTGCCCCGACTACATCAGTGGTGCGCGCCTTGCTTAAAGC
Organism: Limisphaerales bacterium; assembly: GCA_044221235.1. Classification (GTDB taxonomy): domain Bacteria; phylum Verrucomicrobiota; class Verrucomicrobiia; order Limisphaerales; family UBA9464; genus UBA9464. The sequence goes on along the minus strand of JBGAPN010000427.1, from coordinate 2,806 downwards.
CGGTGTCATCGGCACCTGGACTCACCCGTCACGCTCATTCCCCGGGACATACCAGCGGCATTTCCACCAGGTGCGAGCGTCAAACTGGGATTGCCCAGAGGCCTCGGAATACATGAGGACGCTGCCCCCGGAATTCTCAGTAATGGATCCCACCTTTCCGTCGGGCTATGTGGCGGCCGACCATGTTACACTGGGAGTGCCGCCGCCCCTGGGAAGTCTGGAGATCAGTCACACCCGTCATACCCTGGAACGCCTGGCGGCGGGACGCGGGATATCGCCCAGCATTCGTGGGCAGTTGGGAAGCGTTTTCGCACCTCACCGAGTCCTGCCAGCCGTCGGTGACCTGCTCTGCGACCTATGGAGACGGCGCAGTCTGTCGGGACCACGGAGCAAGACGCGTTGAGCCGGGACTCGACGCGACCGAAACCGGGTCTTGCGTCTGGACCGCCGAATTGCTTTCTTCCCGCCTCGTTCGAGTTCGTCTGTGGAAGGGTGGCTGAGTGGTTTAAGGCACCTGACTCGAAATCAGGCGTAGGATAAAACCTACCGGGGGTTCAAATCCCTCCCCTTCCGCCATGATAGCCAACAGGTTACATCGGAAAACCGGACGTTCCACACGGCTTGCACATCGCTTTGGTATAGTGGCGACGCAATGAAGCGCCGCAAAGCGAAGGGAACGCAGATCAAAAAGGGTTCGTTCGTCGCCACCCTGTACAAGGCAAAGCGATCCCTCTCCGGCAGGCCATACCACTACTTCCGGCTGAGCTACCACCTTCCCGGTGGGCAGAGGGTTGTCCGGGACTTTTCCGACGAAGAGACCGCCCATAAGGCTGCCGCGGAGGCCGCACGCGCTTTCGCCCTCGGCAGGCCAGATGCCCTGAGCTTCCGAATCGAGGAGCGCCAGGAATATGACGCAGCCGTGAAGCTGCTCGATGGGACAGGCTTCTCCGTCTATGCAGCCGTCCAGGCGTTCGTCGAGGATCTCTTCAAGCGCCACCAGTACCCCCGGAGGACGGTGGCCGAGGTCGTGGCGGAGCTGGTCGCCGACTGCAAAGCCCGGAGCTAGTGCGGAACACGTTTCCGACACGTCGAAGCAGTTGACCCGGTTCGCGCAGGATTTCCAATGCCAGATTGGATCGGTCACCCCTGCCCTACTCCTGCAATGGCTTCGCGGCATGAAGTCCCAGGATGGAACGCCCCTCTCCAATCGGACCAAGTTCAACTTCCAACGCCACGTCACGGGCCTGTTCCGGTTCGCCGCTCGCCTCCGGTACATTCCCCGAACCCTCGCGGACGAGGTGGCGGAGCTGGATAAGCCCAAGCCGGAAGCCGCATCCGCCGAGGTGTTCACGCCCGGGGAACTCGCCGCCATCCTCGCCCAGATCCCCGAGGAACTGATTCCGAGCTTCGTGCTGGGAGCATTTGCCGGGCTCCGACCCGCCGAGATCTCCCGCCTGGACTGGTCTGACATCCGGCTGGACCAGCGGGTCCTGATCGTGGGCGCCCACCAGGCCAAGACCGCTTCCCGCCGTGTCGTACCCCTCGCCACCAACCTGGTGGCATGGCTCGCCCCTCGGGTGGGTCAAGGGCGCATTTGCCCAGTCGAAACCCCGGGTTGGATGGCCCAGAAGTTCAGCGATGCGGCGAAGCTGGCGGGCATCCCCTGGAAGCGGAACGCGCTCCGGCATTCCTTCATCAGCTACCGGCTCGCCCTGACCGCGGACCCGGCCCGTGTGGCAACTGAGTCTGGGAACTCCGCCGCCATGGTGCACAAGCACTACAAGGCCCTCGTGACCGAATCCGAGGGCAAGGCTTGGTTCGACATCCGACCAACCCAGCAGGGCAACGTCATCACCATGCCATCGAGCGCGGCCGCATAACCCATTTCCTTCGACCGAGAATGCCGGGGCCGGCGCGGTCGAAGTCACCAACAACCACGCCAACCCGTTAACGCGGGCGCCCCGGCACGAAGAATGTCACCATGAAACGTCCGCAATTCAAGCGACGGAATCCGGTCCGCTTGTCCGTCACCATATCCGCCAAAGCAGCAGCGTCCCTTCGCGCGTTCTCAAAGCGCGCCGGAGTTGACCTCGGGACACCAATCGATGTCCTCGCCAAAGCGATGAGACCGATCCGGAGAAAGCTGAAGTTGACTCCGGAGAATCAGGTCCTGATGGCGGAAGCGCAGGTCCTCGGGATCGATCCAAACTGGATCATCAACGAAGCGCTCAGACGGCACCTTCCGGGAAAGCTCGCCGAGCTTCATTCCTGCAACGTCGGAGGTGCCCGATGAAGAAGCCAAAGAAGTTCGATTGGCTCACCTACACGCTCAAGTTGAGCGCGAAGGAACGCGAGGCTCTCGCCGAGAAGCTCGAAGCGGCTGCAGCCGCCATCCGTGCAACCGTCCGCCCGCTCTCGATTTCTCCAGAGCGAAAACAATGGTCGCCAAGTGAGAACTGACCACGCCGTGAAACCGCATTTCATCACGTCCATCAGGTTCGAATCTGGTATGCGCCGGCGGCTCCATGAGTTGGCCAGGCAGCGAGGAATCTCCGCGTCCGAGGTGATACGCCGGATGATCGTGCGCGGGTTCCGTGAACTTGACCAGGGCGCAAAGCTCTGACGTGCGAACACAGTGCCCGGCAGGACTTCTGCCGGGCATGTTTCCTCGCCGATAGGTGGCCTATGGCCCCCATTCAGTGAAGCCATCAGCAGCATCCCTCGCACCCCCGAAGGTAGCGACAGGGTTCCGACGCATTCCTCTGAAATACCCAATAAAAGCCGCGCAAAATGGCCGCGAATCGCG
>JBGAPN010000426.1:0-4790 GCA_044221235.1 Limisphaerales bacterium | reverse complement strand
GATGCGGGTCCTGGAAAAGCTGACCTGTGCACCCGCGCAGTTGCTGCGTCTGAAGGACGGGCGGGGCGAGCTGAAGGTCGGTGGGCCCGGAGACCTGGTGGTGTTTGATCCGGATGCAGAATGGACCTGCGAACGGGCGGACACGTGCAGCAAGTCGATCAACAATCCGTTCGCCGGGTGGCGGCTGCGCGGCCGGGTGAACCATACGGTCGTGGCCGGGGCTGTGGTGTGGCCGGGGTAAGGAACCCACCGGGAAAACGAGGAAAGGGATTTCGAGTCCGCGACCATGGATCCCCGGCTTCGACATCGTGAGCTGTTGCTGTCGCTGAAGTACGCGACCATCGAGGCATGTTTCAGTGTTCCAATGCTGAACCTCACGATGCCCAGCTTCCCGTTCGTCATCGCCTTTGCGGTCATGGCGCTGGGCTGGGGTCCGGGAGCCGTGGGTCTGATGGCGGCGCTGCCCCACCTGTGCAACCTGGTCCAGCCTCCGTTGGCCACCTGGCTTCGCCGGCGGTTCTCGCTGCACCAGATGATGTCGCTTTCGTTCCTGTTGAGCGCGACTCCTTGGGGATTGGTGGCCGGATTACCGTTGGTCTCCCCCGGACGCCGGGACCTCGTCTTCGCGGTGTTGCTGACCGTAGCGACGCTGGCCAACAGCCTGGGATCCGTGGCGTGGTCCGCCGCGATCTCTGAACTGGTCCCCCCACGGTTGAGCGGGGCGTACTTTGGCCGGCGAAACCTGATCTTTGGGTTCTGGACCCTGGTGACGGTCATTGCCGCCAGTTGGATGGCCGAACGCGGACAGAACTCGCTGGTGACCTTTGGCTGGATTTTCGCGGCCGCCGGACTCGGTCGCCTGATTGGGTATCTCTTTCTGACCCGGATGAAGTTTCCTCCTTCCGTGTTGCAACGGGAACCCCACCCGCCGGACCTCTCCGAAATCGGGGAACCCCTTCGAAGTTTCAATTATCTCAAGCTGGTGGCCTTCATCGGTGTCTGGGGCATGCTCCTGAACCTGGGACAGCCGTTCTACCCGATGTTCATCATCCAGGGCCTGCACCAGCCCATCAGCGTGGTGGGCTGGCTGACCGCGCTTGCCGGAGTGGGAGGGCTGCTGACCTTGAAGGGCTGGGGCTGGTTATGCGACCGGTTTGGAAGCAAGCCCGTCCTCTTCGTGGTGTCGATTGTCTGGGCACTGACCGGACTGCTGGCGTGGTCGATGGCGGGGGAGCGCTTCTTCTGGCACCTTGCGGTGGCCTATCTCGTGGTCGGCGCCACCACGGCGGGATTCCAACTGTGCCAATTCAACCTGATGCTCAAACTGGCCCCACAGAACAAGGCGCCCTATGTCGCCGTTTTCCTGGCCCTCACCAGTTTGCTGACGGCGGTGGGACCGCTGGTGGGCGGGGTGGTCCTCCGGATTCTCCCGGATGAGATGGGGACGTTCCTCGGACAAACCATCCGGGATTACCAGGTGCTGATCGCGGGTTCGATGGTGGGATGCCTGCTCAGTGTGCACCTCCTCGACTTTGTGAAGGAGGAGTCGGCCCATGAACCGGAAGCCGTCTGGCGCACCATGCGCCGGATGCGTCCCTTCAACCCGATGCTGACTCTCACCAGCACCGCCCAGATGGTGTTGACGCCGGGAGGTTTGATTGGGCTGACCCGGCATTCCCTGCGGCAACTGCGTCGTCACGCCCGCCTGTTGGGGGCGGTGGGTGAGGAGATCGTGGAAGGGGGCCGCGACGTCCTGAAGGCACCCTTCGACAAGGGGCAGTGACCGGGGAGGAATTGGCACACGGACGCGCCCAGGTGACCTCCCGCTCCGGTCGGGAGAGGATCGGGAAGTCCGCGAGCCCCCTGGGGATGGATTGGTCCTTCCTGGTGATGATCAGAACGTTGAACCGCAGGCTCTAGGCCTGTCTGCGGTAAAGACAGGTGCCGGGCCCCGTCATGGGACCCCGTTTCGTGGGAAAATAGGACCAGCCGTTCAGGCCTTGGCCGTCTTGGTCTTCAGGCTCCCCTGAGCGAGTTCCACGAGCTTGCCAAACGCGGCGGAGTCGGTGGCGGCGAGGTCGGCGATGACCTTGCGATCCAGGGTGCACTGGGCGGCCTTCAGGCCTTCAATGAACCGGCTGTAGGTGATTCCGGCAGCGCGGGCAGCGGCGTTGATGCGGATCTGCCACAGATTGCGGTAGGTGCGCTTCTTGGCCTTGCGATCGCGGTAGGCGTACTGGAGTCCGTGGTCAACGGCGTCGCTCGCGTACCGGTACAGCTTGCTGCGCTTCAGGCGATAGCCCTTGGCCAGCTTCAGCATCCGTTTGCGACGTTTACGGGAGGCGGGTGCGTTGGTGACGCGCATGGTAGGAAAACGATGAGAGTTTCAGCGGTTCCGGCTCAGTGGGAGAACGGAAGACAAGACTTGATCTTGTACACGTCCGAGGGATGGAGCTCCATCCCTTCGCCCAGGCGACGACGGCGCTTGGCGCTTTTGCCGGAAAGAAGGTGGCGCATGCCGGAGTGCCGTGCGAACACCTTGCCACGCGCACTGATCTTGAAGCGCTTGGCCACGGATTTTTTGGTTTTGATCCCCTTGGGACGACGCATATGAAGCCTCGATTTCTGCTCGTTAAAGGCCGCGAACTCTAGGCAAGCCGGGTTTCAGTGCAAGGGGAATCCTCCGACAATTCCGGTGCCCAAGGTGGGCGAAGGATCCAAAACCGTGAACCGGCCCACTATTCAATGCCCGTTTGGCGCAGGTTTTGAAGCGGATTCCGCCGCGGCGTGTCCGCGGACCTCGTCGACAAACCACGTCAGAAAAAATCCGGCGGCGAGAAATCCCGCCAGGACCAGCAGGGCGTAAGGCGTCCCGGAGGTATCTTTGATCCAGGCAAAGGGAAAGGTCATGATGGCCGCCAGCTTGTAGACCAGGCCCCACATCCCAAAGACCTCGGCTGAACGATGGGCAGGGGCGAGATAGGCCACAAAGGCCCGGTTGGCCGATCCGAGGGATCCCAGGCCGAATCCCATCAGATTGCCAATGACCCACAAGGGCCAGGTTGGGTATGGGGGGGCACCAGGCAATTGGCGGTGCCGATCCTGCAGGAAGGCGTACCCGGCGAACGCCAGGGCGGTCAGAACCCAAATTCCGAGGAAGAACAGGGTGGAGCGGCGATGCCCGATCCGGTCCTGGTACAGGGTTGGCAGCACGGTCCCAACAATTCCGGAGATCGTGATCACCGCGATGAAGAGCACGAGGTTGACCTGCGTGAATCCGTATTCGGCCGCCAGTTTGCTGGCGAAAAAGATGACCACGCTCATCCCGGTGGCGAAGAACAGCGATGCCGCGAGCAGAATCGCGAGGTCGCGGAACTGCGCGGTCTGGCGGATGGACTCGGCGAGCCGTATGAATCCGATCGTCAGCAGATTCCGGCCGGCGTGAGTCGGCTGAGGGGGCTCGGGCTCGCGAAGCCAGAGCAGTGTCGGCATCGACAACACCAGGAACCACACTCCCGCGAACACGAAGAACGGCCTCCATTGATCCGGGGCGCCGCGCTTGGCGGCCAGCATGGCGGCCGCCGTGATCACCAGGAGCAGAAGGGCCGCCAGATAGGCACAGGCCCAGGAGAATCCGCTCACCCTTCCCACCTGGTCCGGCCGCGCCAATCCGGGCAGGAAACTGGCCAGGAAGTTCTCGCCGATGGAGAAGGCGAAATTCGCGGGGACATACAACAGGACGGCGAGCCAAATCTGTCCGGGCTGGATCAGGGCCAGGCCGCAGGTGAACACGGCACAGAGGACTCCCGTGCCGATCAGACAGGACTTCTTCCACGCCCTTTCGTCTGCCATCGCACCGGCAATGGGCGAGAGCAACGCGCACAGCAGCATGCTCGAGCCGTAGGTCAGGGCCCACAGCCGGTCGTCCAACCGGTCATCCTGAACCACCACTTGGGAGAAAAAGATGGAAAACAGGAGCGTGTTGATGATCAGCGTGAAGGACTGATTGGCGACGTCGAAGGAGATCCAGCTCCAGAGCTGGCCCTGCTGCGGAAGTCCGGCGAGTGGATAGAGTCGGCGCAGCTTGGAGATCATCAGGCGTCCTTCGGGAAGGATCGTCAGAGCCCGTCAAAATGCACGCCTCCCGGTGGACTTCCCGATTCATCATAGAAAATTCTTGAACCACGAACGACACGAACCCCACGAAAACCTCAAAGCAAAGATCTGGAGGAATCGATGCAACGAGGAATCGTGGTTCGTGTGGTTCGTGTGGTTCGTGGTTCCCTCCGCGGATGGCGGTTTCGTGAGTCGGCTTCCCGGACTGGCGTCTCCCGTCGTTGCGGATACCCTGATGGGCATGGAACTCCGGCAATTGCGCCATTTCCTGGCCGTGGCTGAGGAGGGGAATATCAGCAGGGCGGCCCGGAAGATTTTCCTGACCCAATCGGCCCTGAGCCGGCAGATCAAATCCCTCGAGGAGGAGATGGGACAGGCGCTGTTGGAGCGACAGGCCCATTCCATCCGGCTGACGGCGGCGGGGGAGCTCCTCACCCAGGAAGCCCGTGACCTGCTGTCCCGGGCCGACCAGTTGACGGAACGTGTCCGCCTGGCCGGGCAGGGGCCGCGTTTGCGGGTCGGCTATGCGCCGTCGCTTGCCTCCGGACTGCTGGCAACGGCGGTGGGCAGCTTCAGCCAGGCCCACCCGGCGGCCCGGGTCGAATTATTCGACCAGTCGACGTCTGAAATGCTGGCCGGACTGGAGGGAGGGCAACTGGAGGTCGCGGTCACGG
>JBGAPN010000425.1:0-4723 GCA_044221235.1 Limisphaerales bacterium | reverse complement strand
CTTCCTGTCCGGCGTCGCTGCACCCCAGTTTTCCACCAACGCCAGCGGTCGCCTCGAACTGGCACGCTGGCTGACCCGACCGGATCACCCGCTGACGGCGCGGGTGATGGTCAACCGCATCTGGCAGCATCACTTTGGGGAAGGACTTGTCCCCACGCCCAACAATTTTGGCCTGCGCACCGAGGAGCCCGTTCATCGCGAACTTCTGGACTACCTGGCGTGCCGCTTCGTTGAAAGCGGGTGGTCCATCAAGGCCATGCACCGCCTGATCCTGGAATCCGCCACCTACCGTCTTTCAAGCCAGTCGGATCCCGGGCTGGACGCAGCAGATCCGGCGAACCGTCTCTACGGCCGGTTCCTTCGCCAGCGACTGGACGCCGAGGCGCTCCGGGATGCCTTCCTCACGGCCAGCGGGGAACTCGATCTGAATCCGCCGGGAGCCCAGCCTTTCCCGCCGCCCGAGCAATGGACCTGGACCCAGCACACGCCCTTCCAGGACCGATACGACACCGCGCACCGAAGCGTATATCTGATGACACAGCGGTTTCAGCGGCATCCGTTCTTCGCGCTGTTTGACGGACCGGACACCAACAATTCCACGGAGTCGCGTCGCCGCAGTGTCGTGCCGCAGCAGGCCCTCTTCACGATGAACGATCCCTGGCTGGATGCCCGTGCCACGGCTCTCGCCCGTCGGATTCAACGGGAGGCCGCGGACGACGATGCGCGCATCCGAAGACTGCTGCGGCTCGCCTGGAACCGGCCTCCCTCGGCTTCCGAAGTCGATTGCTGGTCGGGCTGGCTGCAACGCTCGCGGGCGACCGCATCAAAGTCTGCGCCGGATCCGGCCGACGGAGATGAGAATGCCTGGGATCTCCTCGCGCGCGTGGCATTGAACTCAAACGAATTCTTCCATGTGGATTGACCGAAACCGCAGACAATTCGTGGGCAGCGGCCTGCTGGCGGCAGCCGGATGCGGGCTGTACTCGCGGCTGTCCGTGGCCGCCGCGCTGGGGGACGCCGGGCCGCTCGCCCCCCGCCCGTCGCATTACCGCCCGCGTGCAAAACAACTGGTATTCGTGTTCCTAACCGGCGGCTTCTCGCATCTCGACACCTTCGATCCGAAACCGCGTCTGAACGAACTTCATGGCCAGCCGACACCGGCATTCGGTCTGCGGGCGAACGAGGCCCGTCCCCTCCCGTTGCTGGGAACGCGGTTTGAGTTCCAGCCCTCGGGCCAGTCAGGCCTGATGATCAGCGAGCTGTTTCCGAACCTCCGGCGACATGCGGACGAACTGTGCGTCATCCGTTCGATGCACACCGACATCGTGGAACATTTCCAGGCCACGCTCGCCATGCACACCGGCTCGGCCACCGTTCCGATGCCTAGCATCGGCGCCTGGTTGAGTCATGGGCTCGGCTCGCTCAACCGGAATCTTCCCAGTCACGTCGTGCTCGCCGAGCACCTGCCCTATGCTGGAGCTCAGGTGTTCGATTGCGGGTTCCTCCCGGCGGAACATCAGGGTGTGCGGGTCACGCCCGGACCCAGTCCCATTGCCGACATCACCCCTCTCCCCCGTCCGGTTTCTCTTCGGGATCTCGAGGCCCAAATGTTGAACGACGTCAATGAAGCGCATGCGTCGATCCACCCCGACGACGCGTCGCTCCGGGCCCGCATTTCCAGTTTTGAAACCGCCCGCGGCATGATGCGGGAGGCGCCCGCCGTGTTTGACCTTTCGAACGAACCCAATCGGGTTCTGGACTCCTATGGACTCCGGCGTGGCGACACGACGTCGTTTGCCTGGCAATGCCTCGTCGCCCGACGGCTGGTGGAGCGCGGGGTGCGCGTGGTTGAATTGGTGGACACCGGTTCCCACGACAACTGGGACTCGCACGGCGACATGGAAAGCCACCGACCGAAAGCCCTGCGGGTGGACCGAGCCTTGGCGGGGTTGATTGGCGACCTGCGGTCCCGGGGACTTTTGGAAGAAACCGTGGTCGCCATCTGCACCGAGTTTGGCCGGACTCCCTGGAGTGACGGCGGCAACGGAAAGGGGAGGAACCACTACGCGAAGGCGTTCACCAGCCTCCTGGTCGGCGCGGGCGTGCGCGGGGGCATGACGTACGGTGCGACCGACGAACTCGGGGCCAACATCACCGCCGATCCCTGCCACGTGCACGACTACCACGCCACCCTCCTGCATCTCCTGGGCCTGGACCACGAGCGGCTGACGTATCGGTATGGCGGGCGCGATTTCCGACTTACCGACGTGGCCGGTCGCGTCGCCACCCCGGTGCTCGCCTGAAGTTCACGGAATCAGCCCGAACCGTTTGTTGGGCGCCCGGGGAACCCAATTGCGCTGTCGATCGATCAGCGAGTCGCAGTCTCCTGCAGCACGGTGACCGTCTCGCCGCGGTTCCCGGCCGCCGGTTTAAAGCCGAGGTGTTGCACCAGCTCGTCCGCCTCATAAATGGAGAAGGTTTTCCAGTCCTCCGGGGTCAGCTGGAATCCCTTGGAGGTCGCCCAAGGCTGGCCTTCCACCTTCATATCCACCTGCAGGTCGCCGCCGCTCAGCCGGATCTGGCGGTCGCATGCAAACATCCGTTGCCCGCTGTCGAAGATCGACACGTGACCCCATTCGGCATCGTCGCCGATGGCCGCACTCACCACCATCGTGCGAAGGTTTTGCGACAGGTGGCGCGCCAGACCTTCCAGGGCCGCCGCATCTTTCGGTGTCCAAACGACGGGTCCATCAATCTGAATCCCGCCTGCAAAGGACGCCCGAACCACAAAACGACCTTCCACGGTGACGACGGCATCCAACGGGACCTGCCGCGGCGTCAGGGTGCGCCCCTGGCCTTCCTTCCAGTAGCCGGTCGTGAGCTGGATCACCGTGGCTACGTTCGTGCCCTTCACCAACAGCATGGTCCCGTCATCCTCCGGGAGCACCCACTGTGAGGTCGGAGTTCCCTGAGTCTGGCTGGGAGTCACACCCATTGCCTTCATCTGGCGGCGGACCCGGCCAACGCAGGCATAGAAGGTGACCAGGGACACCACCAGGACCCAGATGACGGACTTCCCGAAGGCCCACCAGCTCCCCTGGGTGTCCGACGACAACGGAGCCGCTGCTTCGGCGGCGGCCAATGCCGAGCGGGGAGCCGGACGGCCGGACCTCGGAGTTGGTGCTGCTGTGGGCGGCGTCGGTTCGACCGGATCGGGCTGCTGGGAAACCGGGAGGTCAGGGGCCGGAGGCGACCCCGCCACCGAGAGTCGCACCCGCGGGGTCCCTGGACTTCCCGCTCCACATTCGCGAATGCAGTCATTGGCGAGCGGGGTAACGTCCGCACCACAAGCTGGACAATCCACCGCCTGCGGCATTTCCCCGTTCACCGGTTCTACTTCGAAGGCCAACTTCTGACCGCAGGGGCAAAGGATCTTGATTTCCATAGGGAGTCGGGAACTGGATCGGACTTGGAACGCCCGCTCTGAAAGAGCCGCGTTCACCAACAGATGGAGCTTACTCTTCTGAGCCGAACCGCATCGTCAATGCTGGAAGCCTCCCTCCCGAGCCTGCAGATTCAGTCTCGAACCGACGCAGCCGATTCCTACCCTGCCTTGGCAGGGCTGCAGTGCCCTGTGGCCCCACCTCAAACCCGACGCCGATAGGTGTACACCGTGGCGTGACGCGCCAAGCGCAGACCGGGACCGTCAAAACCCCGACGTCGGAGTTCGGCGCTAAGCGATGCCATCATGCCGGCGTGCGAGACCACCAGCAGGTCGGTTGGCGCAGATTCGATCCGATCCGCGGCAGCCTGAACCCGACGTCTGAAATCGTCCCGACACGCCCTCTGGGACGAATGCCCGGCGGTCCACGAAATCTGGAGAACAATTCGCCAGGCCCAGATCGGCAGGCGCAGTCCACCCGTACCGACCGGTTCAAACCGGGCCTCCCGCAACAGCGGTGTCAGTTCGACCCGACCTTCGAAGACGGCCGCAGCCGTCGCCTGGGCCCGCGGAAGATCGCTGGCAAGGCATTGCTTCCAGCCTCCTTCGCCCAGGTCCGCCGCCCCCACTAACACTTCGGAGCGATCATAGGCTTCCTGCCAGACGCCCAATTCCGCCGAGGTTCTCCAGCCCTCAGGGAATCCGTGTTTGACGGGAAAATGTCGAATCAAACCAATGCGCACCGCAGCGGGAGAATCGACCAACCGGGTGTCAAAAGGGAAGCGGACTCGGACGACACCGTTTCTGCCAAAGAGGGAAGCATTCCGATCTCCGGCAAGGGCGCTCGACTTCCACCGTGATAGCCTTGATCCGGATCAATGCCGATTCCGTCGTGTGTGTTAGGAAATGACTACGGCGAATGGGTGGTCACGGTCATGTTCTCCGATGAACCCCGTCTTCCACCCGCCGTCGTCTTACGATGAAAACGGAACCGTCCACCTTCCTTTTGGCGGCAAGTGTCCTCGCCAACCTTTCCGCAGTGTCCGCCGCTCAAACTGCTGGAGACGGTAGTGCCGCAGGATCTGGCCAGACAACACCGGGAGTGGTTCCTGTGTCCGCAGGGACTACCGCAGCTCCCTCACCTCCACCGGCTCCTGCCTTTACCTACCCCGCCCCGCCTGTGAGTCCATTGGCGTACCGGCCGTATCCTGGGTTGTTGGATGGCTGGCTGCGGGAGCAGGCCCCGGAGTTCAACCACTGGACGCTCGGCGCCTGGGGGCG
>JBGAPN010000424.1:0-4726 GCA_044221235.1 Limisphaerales bacterium | reverse complement strand
GGATTCAACCAGCCCACCCCGTTCCCGTCGCAACGTTCGCCCGGAACAGGTCCATCCACCCAGCCGGGAGCTTCTCCAGGTTACGGAACTTCGGGCTATGGCAGGCCGTCCCCGACGTCCGGAAGCGGCAGTGTCTTTGACGGAGTGAACAGTGGTGCCAGGTCCCAAGACTTCAGCAATCGAGGAGCGGCCAGTCGTGGAACCTCCGCACCTTCCACCGGGGGTGGAATGAGTCGAGGCAGTGCCCCCCGTGGAGGTGGTTCCCGGGGTGGCGGCGGACGACGCTAACGACCGACTCTCTTTCCGGATCCTGAGCCCATTTTGTGACCGCGCCATGAAGCCACTGTTCTCCATGAACCGGCGAATTAGCGGATGGACGGACGCGCGATCTGAACTTCCTTCGTTCCGACAGCGAACTCTGCTTATGGGATCCACTGGGCAGAAGTCAGCGTCTCGTTCCCTCGTCGACCACGATTCTTCGTTCCGTAGCGCGTCCATTTTTGGAGGTCTTCCCGTACCATGAACGCTCAATACCGCTCGAGACATATGGTGGCCCGATGGGTCGCCGGGGTGGTCCTCGCGCCTCTCGCCAGTCTCCTACTGTGCACACAGGCCGCTGTTCCGGTCTATCCCACCGCCGAAGCGGCCGCCGCCAGTCTTGTCGATGCCACGCGGGCCCGGGATCTGACACGCCTCGAATCCATCTTCGGGCCCAAGCTCGGCCCCCAAGCCAACCCCGACCGGGTTCAGGCCACCAACGAGTGTGCTGCATTCACAGACGCCTTTGAACAGCGTCATCGCATTCGGCGCGAAACGCCAACACGGTCATTCCTGGAGGTGGGGACCCATGGTTGGATCTTTCCAATTCCGTTGGTTCATTCCCAGGACGGATGGACTTTTGACACCCACGCCGGTGAAGAGGAGCTGCTGAATCGAAGAATCGGGCGCAACGAACTGGCGGCATTGGAGGTCATGCGAGCCTATGTGGACGCTCAACGGGAATATGCCAGCCGGGACCGGGACGGCGACGAGGTCCTCGAGTATGCCCAGCGACTGGCCAGTTCGCCGGGCGCCACCGACGGCTTGTACTGGCCCGTGGACTTCAACGACGAAATCAGCCCACTGGGCCCCTTGGTGGCGGCCGCCGACGGCAAGGGATACCAACTCGGAACGCGTTCCGAAAAGTCAGGTCCCCAGCCCTTTGAAGGCTATTTCTTCAAGATTCTGACTCAACAGGGTCGCCAGGCGCCGGGCGGCCGGTACACCTACGTGATCAATGGAAACATGATCGGCGGGTTCGCCATGGTGGCATGGCCCGCGCAATACGGTCAGACCGGGGTCATGACCTTCATCGTGAACCAGCAGGGACGCGTTTACCAAAAGGACCTGGGTCCAAAAACCGGCGCCCTGGCCCGTGGAATGGACAGCTACAACCCCGACCCGAGCTGGCATTTGTCTCCGGATTGAATCCCGCCCAGTCCTCCTCGCCCAGGCCTCCTACTTTCGCCGCGCCCGCCGCTTGGCCTCGAGGAGACGGCTTGTGGCACTGGCTTCGGCGGGCTTGGGCTCCTCGGGTTTTTCCGCGTTGGAAGGCGTCGCCTGGCTTTCGGTTTTGGAATCCTCAGCCTCGGCCACTGTGACCGCCTGGCGGGGCTGGAACAACGATTCGGCGACAGCCGGGCGCGATGTTCCTGCAGTCCCCGCTCCGGCACCGGTCCTCGATTCCCGCGCCCGTTCCCGCGCCGCCAGCAAGGAGCCCAACGCTTCGTCCCGCCCCGCGGTCTTGGCGGGTTTGGCCACACCCAGCCAGGCCATGGCCCTCCGCCACCATTTGCCCCACTCCTCGCGGTCGAAATCAACCCGGCGTACCGCCACATCGAGGACAAACAGGATCACCAGCACCTTCATCAAGTCCTCCCAAAGATCGCGTGGCTGGTACGTTTTTACCCGATTCAGATTGAATGGATTGTCCACACCGGGATCCAAAAGCTTCCCACGACCGAGCTCCGCCAGGCGCCGGAGAAGGTTAAGATTTGGCTCCCGGGCATCGAATTCCGGCGAGTAGTTCACGCTCGCTCCAACCACCTGGGACCGCACAGGAGCCCCGTCTCGGAGTTCCAATAGATTAATGAGGTACGCGCCCACTTCCCGGGTCGGAAACCGCGCCTCGTAACGTCCCGGCCCGGTCTGCTGCAGCGCCACCGTGGTTCGATCCCCCTTCGGCCCCACCACCGCGGCCTGGAGCGCGAGGAAATTACGGAAGTTTCCATCAGGATCGAGGGCTTCCACCGACAGGACGCCCTGCCCGTCCTCGATGCTGACCTCGGTGTTGAAGTCGCTCGTGTCCACCCGGCGCAGGGCCCAATTGACCGTCTGCGACCAAAACTGACGGTATTGCGCCCACCCGATCCAGTCCTGTGCCCATTTGGGACGCGCGTCGCTGGTGAATGCGACAGCCCGGCCCAAACCAAACTGCCAATGCGCCAGGAGCGGGTCGCCCTTCTCCGTGAGCAGGGGCACTTCCGCCCGCGGTTTTCCCGTGGAGGCCACGTAGCCACGAAGGATCGGATAGTCCGCCGCCGAAATGCCCCGGGTCAGTTCACTGGAACCCGCCTCCTGAGGCCGGAACGGTTCCTCGGAAATGGCGGACTTCAGGATCACCGACGCCTCCTTGATGAAGATCTGCGGCAACACCGCCGCGGACTTCACGTCGTAGAATCGGCCTCCCCCTTCCGCCGCCATGCGTTCCATGGTGGTGGGCTGCACATGCCCACCGATCATCACCGTGCTCACCGTGATCCGGGCGTCGACGATGTTCTTCATCAGGGTCGGCTTGGGCGCGTTGGGATCCCCGTCGCTGAAGATGATCAGGTGTTTGAGATTGGCGGTGGATTTCGAGAGATCCTGGTAGGCCATCTGCATCAATCCGTCGAAATTGGGCAGGTCGCCCTGGTTCATGCCGGCGATCTGCCGGGCCAGATCCGTCTTTGGACCTACGGCCTGCAACGGGAAGAGCGGCTTCTCCGTTCCGTCCCAAAGCCACACGCCCATTTCATCCTGGGGGCCGAGCGCATCCAGCGCTGCCAGGGCGATTTCGCGCGCCACCTGGTTGCCGTTGGCGAATTCCATCCCGTGCATCACCAGCCCAAGCGCCCCCTTGGGCAGCACCTTTTTGGAGTTCAGTTCCATGTCCAGCGGCAAGGCCGATTCCAGGGGGGTGTTCCGATAACCGCCCGCTGCGTAGGCCTGGTCCCCGCCAACACAGACCAGTCCCACACCAAAATCCCGGACCGCACTCTCCAGAAGCCGCATCCCCGACAGCCCAAGGTCCCCGGCGGACACGTTGCTCAGGAGGATCTCGTCGTAGCTCTGCAATTCGCCCACCGTCGGAGGAAGCCCACGCTCATCCACAACGGTGACGTCCAATTTCGAGTCCCGAAGGGCGGTCGAAAGCGCCTGGTCGGCCTTGGGATCGCTGCTCACGATCAGCACCCGGGGATCGCCACGGACATTCACGAACCCGCTGGCCCGGTTGTTCTGCGCCACCCGGTCCCCGTCCACCTGGATCTGGACGTCGTAGCCAAAGAATCCGGGCTGATCGAGCGTTTGCGGAAAGGTAAACAGGTTCTTTCCCGCTTCGAGTTGCACCCGCTGTTCACCCAGCAACTGGTCATTGCGGAACAGGCGTACTGTCGCCGGCTGCGCCTTGTCCGACGCCGCAAAGATCTTGGTTTCGAAGGTCTGGCCTTTCTTCACCGAAGTGGGAAGACCGAGTTTTTGCACAGACACGTCCCCACCCTGCCGGCTGCCCAGCGGCACCACATCCAGGGTGACCCCGAGCGGCTTGGCGGCGATCACCGCGGAAACGGCATCGCCCACGTTCTCGTTGCCGTCCGAGAGCAGGACGAGCCGCTTCTGTCCCCCTTCCGGAAAGGCGGCCGTGCCCAGACGGACCGCACCCGCTATATCGGTCCGCTCACTACCCACTACAGCCTGAATTTTCTCCGCTTCGGCGATCGAAGTGACCGTGGTCTCCAGGGCGGCATCGGCGCCGAAGATGAGAAACCCCGCCTTGTCCCGGTCCCGCTTCGCCTTGGCCCAGGTGTTCGCCAGCTCCCGTGCCTGTTCCTGCTGGGCCGATGTCACCGAATCCGACCGATCGAGCATGAAGAAGATATTCATGCCGTCTTCGGGACGCCGCCATTGAATGCCGGCAATGGATAGAATCAGCAGCAACACGACACCCAGACGGATGGTCAGGGCCGCCCATCGCCGTTGGCTGGACAGCGAGGCATCCGACTTCCATGCCAACCACACGGTCCACGCCACCGCCGGAGGCAGCAGCAGAAGCCACAGGGGATGGGTGAATTGAAAGGGCATGCGGATTACGGCCTCCCGCTGGATGGATCCGGCACCGGCGTCCCTCCTGCCGATTCTGCAGCACGGCGGCCGGCACCCGATTCCGCAATGGCCACCGACTTATGAAACGTCCCCGCGCGCCTCAGGAGCTTTTGGACCCGGTGATTCTGCGAGTCGGCCACATACAGGTTCCCCTGCGAATCGAAGGCGATGGCCCACGGATTGGCAAAGCGGCCCGGCTCCGAGCCCGGCCCGCCAATCACCTCGACGAGATTGTCGTTGGCGTCCAGCACGGTGATCCGGCTGTTGCCAAACTCGCACACATACTGATTGCCGGCGGCATCCACGCGAATGTCGTAAGGGTAGC
>JBGAPN010000423.1:0-4733 GCA_044221235.1 Limisphaerales bacterium | reverse complement strand
GTCGAACCTGATGTTCGCCGCAGCCTACAACCTGATCGGCATCGCCCTGGCGGCCACGGGACGACTGGGTCCCATTTCCGCTGCACTCCTGATGGTGGGGAGCAGCACCATCGTGTCCTGGCGTGCCTTACGGCGCGGCGGCGATGACTGCGGCGATTCCGGTTCCACCTTTCCGTCACCAACAACGCGTCGGAACAGTCTGATCCCGGGACCGCAGTGGACGTCCTGGTTCTGGGCCGGCACCGTGTTGGTGCAGGTGCCGTTGCTGGCGTGGCTCGGACAACTTGGCGCCGTGTCGTTGGCATGGGTCTCCGCCGTGGCGCTGGTGCTGGCGTGGACCAGCCACTGGCGTCCACAGCGGTCCACGGCGTGGCAGGGTTGGCTTCCGGCGGGGTCGATGGCCGCCTCCATGCTGGGCCCGGGAAACCTGGGAATGCTCATCGGCTGGTGGGTGGAGGCGGGATTCGGGCCGGTCATGAAGGGCGGTGTCTGCCTGTGCTGCCAGTCCCATCACTACTTTGCGCTGACGGGAAAGATCCCCTGGATGTATGTGGGGATGCTGGTGGGCGGACTGCCGTCGATGTGGGCCGGGTTGCCCCAACTGAAGGGTCGACTCGGACGGGTGCCTCTGCTTCTCCTGGCCGCCGTCGGAATGACGGTCGGAATGGCCTTTGGGGTCGACCTGGTGCTGACGTGGCTCGGACCCCGGCATCCCTTCCAGTTCCTGGGTGCCTTCCTCGGGATGACGGCGGGAATGTTGGCCGGGATGTTCTTCATGTGCGGAGCCGGCGAAGCGCTGGTGGCCGCCTGGCGCCGGCGCTGAAGGGCCGTTTCCGGGGCGGGATTTGGTGACTGGTGACCGGTCACAGGACCAGCCGTCCACTTCGCTTGAGCCAGGCTTCGGCCGCGGCGTGGTCGGGACACAGCTTCTCCACCTCGGCCCAGAAGCGGGCGCTGTGGTTCAAGTGCCGCAGATGGGCCAGTTCATGCAGGATCACGTAGTCCCGCACGAAGGCCGGAGTCTGGAGGAGACGCCAGTTCAGGCAGATTAGCCCCCGCGCGGAGCAACTGCCCCAGCGGGTCTTTTGGTTTCGGACGCTGACGCGGCGAAGTCGATCCTGCAATCCATGCACTTTGGCCAGTTCCAGGGTTCGTTGCGGAAGACGGCGTTCTGCCTCGCGTCGGAGGGCGCGGTCCACCGCGGGTCGCAAGTCTCCGTCGGCCCGGTCCAGCTTGAACTCCAGCCTTCCCAACCGGGCCACCGCCGGCGTTTCGGCGGCCCCTTCGGTGACGAGCAATAGTTCTTCCAGGCCATCCAACCAGACGCTGCCTCCCGCGACCAGGGGGCCGTTGGGGGAAGGGGAGGATTGATGACGCTGAAACCGTTCTGCCAGCCACGCCTCGTTTGCGGACACGAATCGCCGCGCTTCGGTCAGCGTGCCCCGGCGCGGGATCGTGCAGCGGGCCGAGCCGTCCCGCCGGAAGAGCAGGCGATAACGGCGGGCACGGGCGTGCCGCACGTACCGAACCGTCAATGTACCCGCCGGCAGGTCGAGCGAGTCCAGGGCCAGGACATCCTTCGCCTCGTCGGGCCGCACGGGAGCCGCCGTGGACTGGGGCCAAAGGCCGCGGAGAAAATCCAACTGTCCCACGTCAGCAACGCTCTCCGTCGAGCGGGTTCCGGGTAAACGCGAATTCGGCAACGGGCCGGCCATGGATCAAGTGTTCCTCAATGATCCGGCCCAGGACGGCCGGAGTGCACGAGTGATACCAGACCCCCTCGGGATACACCACTGCGATGGGGCCGCGGGTGCAAATCTGGAGGCAATTGACCTTGTTCCGGGCCACCACGGCCTGCGGGCCGACCAATCCCCGGCGCTTGAGCTCCTGTTTGAGGAATTCCCAGGACTCCACACTCGCGCCCCGGTCGCAGCACTTGGGTTTGGAGGCGTCGGCACACAGAAAGATGTGACGTCGAATGCTGGGTAACCCGAGTTCCGCCGCCATCTGTGCGGGGTCGCGGTTTGAGCTCTCGGCCATGCCTGGGAGCATCAGGGCGGCGCCGATGGGGGCAAGAATCCAATCTCCAAAACCCAGAATCCGGGCGCTCGCGGGTGAATGCAGGGCGTGTTGGCCGTCCTGGCAGGCAGATTCGAATCGGGATCCTTCCAACCGGTTTGCCGTCCGTAATGAATTGCGGCTTGCGGTCGGGGGGATCGATCCCCAGATTGCGCGGGCCAGGGCCCATGGAACGCGGACTTACGAACCCCGCCAGGGCCGGAAGGCAGCAACGGTAGTTTGCTCCCGTCTGCCGTGGTCACCCTGGCTTCCTTTCACCTCCCGTTCGAATTCCGGGTGCAACGCGTGTCCAGTTCCGCAGTCGCCGGGCTGGGTTCTGTGCCAGCTTCGGATTCGCCTGCGACTTCCTCCTGTTTTTCGTTTCCGATTTCGCCGGTTTCGCATTCCTATTTCCACCCGATCCATTGCGGTACCCGTCCGGGTGCCGCGGACGGTTCGGCCAACCATTCACTCTCCCGTGTCGTACCAGGTCATCGCCCGCAAGTACCGGCCGCAACGCTTCGAGGACGTCGTCGGACAGGAGCACGTGACGACGACGCTCATGAACGCCATCCGCAGCAGCCGGATCGCGCATGCCTACCTTTTTTGCGGACCGCGCGGCACCGGCAAGACCACCCTGGCCCGCATCTTTGCCAAGGCACTCAATGCCACCGGCGGCCCCCGGGTGGACTTCCCCGAGGACGATCCGCGGGTGAAGGAAATTGCCGAGGGGCGTTCGCTGGATGTGCTGGAAATCGACGGGGCCTCCAACAACGGCGTCGAACAAGTCCGCGAACTGCGCGACACCGCCCGGTTCGCCCCGGCGGCCGGCAAGTACAAGATCTACATCATCGACGAGGTCCACATGCTGACCACAGCCGCCTTCAACGCCCTGTTGAAGACGCTCGAGGAACCGCCGGCCCATGTGATGTTCATCTTCGCCACCACGGATCCGGAGAAGGTGCTGCCCACCATCCTGAGCCGCTGCCAGCGCTTTGACCTGCGGCGCATCCCGACCCCGCTGATCGTGGAGCATCTCGGGAGGATCGCGCGGCAGGAGACGGTGGAGATTGACGAGGCGGCGTTGCATGCCATCGCGCGCGGGGCGGACGGCGGCATGCGCGACGCGCAGTCCACCCTCGACCAGCTCATCAGTTTCTGCGGCAACCGGGTGGTCGAGGCCGATGTTCTGTCGATGTTTGGACTGGCTTCGCGGGGCCAGTTGCTGTCCCTGGCGGAGGCCGTCCTCAACGGCGATGCCATTGGCGCCCTCCGCTTGCTGGATGAACTGGCGCGCGGCGGCAAAGACCTGGGCCGGTTGCTCGGGGATCTCCTGGCGCATTTCCGGAACCTGCTCCTGATGGAGTTGAGCGGCGGCGACCGACGTTTGCTGGAAGTCAGCGACGCGGAATGGACCGCGTTGCAAAGCCAGTCCAAGCAGGTGGACTCCCAGGCCCTCGGACGCGTGCTAGACGTCTTGTCCACCGCCGAGTCCCGCCTGCGCGAGGCGCCTTCCAAGCGAATCTTCCTGGAAGTCACGGTGCTCAAAGCCCTGGAGGCCCTTAACGCGGTGAGTCTCGAGTCGGTCTTGAAGCAGCTGAAGGCCATGCGGGAAGCAGGATCCGACCTGCCGTCTGCGCCCACGACGTCCACCGCAGCGTCCCGCCCCAAGGCCCCGGCCGCGCCCGCGCCATCGCCGGTCCCGACTCCCGAACCGGCACCCAAGATCGTCAGCGCAACGTCCCCAGACTTCGGACCCGCCCCGGCTGCCACCGCCACGCCCAGTGCGTCCCTGACGACACCTCAAACCCCTTCGGTAAAGACCGGCCCTGTGCCGCAACCCCAAACTCCAGCGCCGCCTTCGGAACCACTCACCGCCGAAGGAGCGTGGAGCCGCCTCTACGCCTCGCTGGAGCGCAGTGAGCGGATGCTCTGGACCTTATTGGCGGGCTCGGTCGCCAAGTCCCTGGTGAACTCCGTTCTCACCGTTGCCTGTGCACCCGATGCCGTGGAACTGGCCGGCAGCGGACGGAGCGCTGCGTTGTTGAAATCAAAGCTGAAGGAGATCCTTCCCGGAGATCCCAGCCTCAGGTTCGTCCCGGGCGAAGTGTCGCTTCCGGCCATCGATCTCGCTCCCACCCCGGTGCCTGCACCCCGTCCGGCTCCGGCTGCCTCCAAGCCCGGCGAGACTCCCAAGCCAGCCAAGCCCGAACCGATGAAGCTCAACAAGGAGGAGTTTCTGGCCGACCCCCTGATCCAGGAGGCCGTGGCGGTGTTCCGCGCCCAGTTGATTGAGGTGCGGGCCGGATGACGGGCTCCGGGTCGCCGGGAGGATGTTCATGATTCAGAACGGGGACATTTTTCCCCTTGGACAGGCGTGCCGACGCCCCGAAACTCCGTCCGCGTGAAGAAAGCGCCGTTTGATGACATTCCGTCCGTCCTGAAGGAACTCCGCCGGGGCCGGATGGTAATCGTGGTGGATGATGAGGATCGGGAAAACGAGGGGGACCTCATCATGGCGGCCGAAAAGGCCACTCCGCAGTCCATCAATTTCATGGCGAAGCACGGCCGCGGGTTGATTTGTGTCCCCACCACGGGTGAACGCCTCAAGCAGGTCGGAATCGAGGAAATGGTGGCCCGAAACCGGGAATCCTTCCGCACCGATTTCCAGGTCA
>JBGAPN010000422.1:0-5046 GCA_044221235.1 Limisphaerales bacterium | reverse complement strand
TGTGCGTGGGCATGTCGTTCCGCTGAGGCCAGCGCCGACCAAGGCTTCCTGGGGTTCGCGGCCCGATCATCGGCAGGTCGCGATCCCATGATCTGCATTCCACACTATTTCCCGGTGGAAACGCCCTTTTGTTTTCGGACGACCTCCTGGAGCCGCAACACCTCGGCAAGGGTCTCGCGGGCAATCGGGTCCGTGGGATCCAAGGCGATCGCAGCGCGCAAGTGCTGTTCCGCCTGGGTGAGCTGTCCACGCTCCGCGAGTATGATGCCAAGGCTTCCCTGGGCCTGGGAATTCTTCGGATTCAGCCGGACCGCTTCGGCAAACCCCACCTCCGCCACGCGGGCATTGCCATCCTCCTGATACATGAGCCCGAGGTTGAGATGGACGAAGTCATCCTTCGGATCAATGGCCACGGATTTCCGGAGCAAGGCGATGGCCTCCGCCTTCCGGCCCATCTGGTATTTAGCCACACCCAGCCGTCCGAGCGCGTGGGCATCCCGCGGGTTGAGGCGGAGCCGGTATTCCTGGTACGTCACGATGTCGGGCAATGCCTTTTCGCCATAGGCGTTCCGAAGTGCATCCAGTCCGGCTGCCGAAGACGGCAGTATCTGAAGCCAGAGTTCCGCCATTTCGTCCTTCGTCTGCACCCCGTAGCGAACCCGGACGGGGGGATTGTTGGGGTTGAAGGGATTGTTGGTGGAATTGTCGAACACGTAGCGCATCTCGAGCCGGGTTCCCTTGGGCAGCGGCATCGGCTCGGCGAATCGGTAATCGCCCTGCCAGTTGAAGTTCCATTCCGGGATGTGCAGCAACTGGTTCGTGCGGCCGTCCGGGAGGACGGCGAAGCCCCGCAGGTCGCGCCCCAGATAATGGCAGTGCGGGTTGACGGCGATCACTTGCACGTCGTCCGGCAGCACGAAGGAATCGGTGACGAGCTGGTTGGTCACGCCCGGGGCGAAGTCCAAGGTGAGCGAGGTGAGGTCCAGCTTGAAGAATTCACGCTCCGGGGGGCGGTTGGTGAAATACAGACCGATTCTGGGTGCCACGGACTCCGGTTTGCCGGTGGGTGCCAGATGCAACTGGACCACCACGTCGGCCCCGGCTGGCAGCACCCAGGGGAGCCCCGGGGGGGAAACGTAGGAGCGCCGTCCCGGTTGCCAGCTGAGGAAGTGTCCGCCGGGCGATTCCATTCCATCCGGAAGGTCGAGCCCAGGAAAGCCCGGGTCCGGGTCCTTGGCATCCAGGTTCCGGGCGATGCCGAGTCGGTCCACCAGCATGAACGCATGATGAACCGCCCGGCTTTCCGGCCGGAATTGCATGGCGCGCACATACCGGTTGGTCGCACCCGGCGGAACCTTGATGACCATGTTTCGGTAAATGTCGGGGCCGCTGGCGCCCAGCACATACGGCTCGTCTGGCTGGACGATCAAATCCGGCACACCGAGTTCCCACGGGCCGCCGAACTGCGGCGGCGGGGGCAGATCGCGGGGATCGCCCTCCGGCAGCCCTGCATCCAACCACCGTCGGAAAACGGCAATCTGCGCGTCGGAAAGCCTCCGCTCGCCCGCAAACTTCCAGGGCTGGCTGGCGGGTTGCCACGGCGGCATGAAATGACGGGACGTCACTTCGATGATGGTGTTAATCCGCCGTTGGGCGTCGGCAAAGGTCAGAAGCGGAAACGGCCCCTCCTCACCGGGGCGGTGGCAAGGTGAGCAATGCTGAAACAGCAGCGGCGCCACATCCCGGTTGAAGGTCACGGCTGGCTCGGCGCCCGTGGCGAAGGCCTGGACGAAAACGAACAGGAGCAGCGACGCCGCCGGGCAGATCAGCTTTCGGTGAGCGGACGACATCATCGGTCAATCTGGAAGGCGGGCGTGGCCAAACCGTTCGCGGGCTGGGACCCCGCCGGGCAAGATCGGGCTTTCAGTCCCGCTCCACCAGCTTCTTGTAGGCACGGACGCCGTCCACGATGGCGTCGGCCAACCGACCCCGCTCGCGGTCGCTCATGATCCGTCGCAAATCCTCCGCGTTGTCCATGAATCCGCCCTCAATATAGACCGCAGGCATGCGCACACCTCGAAGCTCGGCGAAATTCGCACGCTTGATTCCGCGATCGGACAGGCCCACGGAGTCCACGATCGCCTTGTGGACATTGTAGGCCAGCAGCAGGTTTTCCCGGTCAAACCGGTTCCCGTTCTGAGCCCCGCTGGAACTGCCACCGTGAGTCGACCGCCCATTGGGCAAGGTCAGCGTAAAGGTCTCAACTCCCCGCGCGGAGGAGCTCCCACTGGCCCCAGCACCATTGAAATGCAGGGCCACATAGAGATCGACCCGGCGCCGGTTCGCGCGGTCGGGCCGATCCTCCAGGTCAATGAATTCGTCTTTGTCCCGGACCATGAAGACGTCGAATCCCGCCGCACGCAGCCGGGACGCCAATTCGCGGGCCAGCTTCAGGGTGTACACCTTTTCCTGCCACGGGCCCTGCATGTTGCCCGGATCCTTCCCGCCGTGTCCGGCACTGATGGCGATCCGCCGAACCGACTTTCCATCGGGATATTTCAGCGGCTTGAGAAGGGGCATCAAGGTCAGGTCAATGTCGCGCTGGGCCACGTAGGGCCGCCCCCGCTCCACCGCAACCGGGTATTCCAGCCACAGCAGGGTCCCGTCGAAATCCACCCGGGCCGTGTCCACCTTGAAACCGAGCTTGGCCCAGCGGTTGGTCAGGTTCACTTCTCCACTCTCCGCACTCCACCGGCTCCGGAATCCCTGGTGGGCGCCCCAAAGAGCCAGATCGGAATAGAGGCGCCCGTTGATGAGCACCATGTCCGGACGCGAGGACTGCCCGAGCCCGTCGAAACCCAAACATCCCGCAAGCAGGATCACCCAAAGCCAGATCGGCGCACACCGACGCATTGGGGCGGGACGGTGGGACTCCAGGCGGGGCGGCGGCAAGACGGCAAACCGGGAACGGCTCATTTGCCGTTAAACCGATACAGGTGGTTCGCCGAACGAACCAGGATGCCGCCTGCGACCGGAACCACCGATGAACGCGAAGGCGATTCATCGAGGGAAACCCGGTTCAGCACCTTAAATTCATCTCCTGCCGACAGCACCAGCAGCGTTCCATTTTCGCTGAGCAGGAAAATCTTCCCATCCGCCCCGGTGGGGGAACTCCACACCGTATCCGGCACATCCAGCTTTCCGCTCCAGACTTTCGCGCCGGTCTTGGGATCCACGCGTGTGAGGATCCGTTTGCCGCCATCGAGAACAAACATCCGGCCCTGGTACATCAACGGCGTGGCCCAGTCGGTCGGCGCCTCGGTGAATTCCCATACCTTGTTGGAGCCCGTCACGTCCCCCTTGCCACCGTCCTTGAAGGCCACCACCGGTTGTCCCTTGGGTCCCGCCGCATACACGAGACCGTCGCCTGAAACAGGAGACGTCACGATGCGATACCAATCATCCCGCTTCTCGTAGAGGCGGGCCCGCCAGAGTTCGGTTCCATCCCTGGGACTGTGGCCACTGACATGGTCGCCTCCCACCACCAGAATCTCCAGACCATGGGGCCCACGGTGGGGCACCGGTGTCGCGTAGCTTTCGTGGCTTTCCTTGGTCGAGTCCGTCGCCCGGGGCGCCCTCCACAGGGTCTTGCCCGTCGTTGCATCGAGGGACAGCAGGAAGGAGTCCCGCTTGGGATTTCCATCCGCGAGCGGGTAATCCGCCGGCACCTCGTCGCGCTGCAGAAATGGAATGATCAGCTGGCCGTCCAGGAGCAGCGGGCTCGATCCGTAGATCCACATGATCGCGAAGCGGCCATAGTCCTTGTACAGGGGACGCTTCCAAAGCTCGTTGCCGTCAAAATCAAACGCCGCAAGGTCCCCCGTTCCGAACAGCACAATCACCCGTTTGCCGTCGGTCACCGGCGAAGGGGCCGCCATGTTGTTCTTCCCCTTCTCCTTGTCCCCCACCGCCACCGTCCGGGTCCAGAGCACCGAACCCGACGTTGCATCGAGACATAGCAGGTTCAGGTTCTTTGCCTCATCCGGACTGGTGAGAAAGATCCGGTCACCCCAGACCACCGGGGTCGACCCCGCGTGTCCCGGGAGCGGGGTGGACCAGCGTGCGTCGGCCTTGGTGAAGGCTTCGGGAAGACCGGTGGCCGGCGAGGATCCGTTGAAATCGGGACCACGCCACTGGGGCCAATTCTGGGCGTCTGCAGCCAGAATGGAGGCGGCTCCGGCAAGGGCGATGAAAAGAGGGGCCAGCTTCATGGTGCAGGCAAGTCTTTGCTGGGCCGTTGGACAACGCAAGGGCCTGCAAATTCAATCCAGTTGTCCAACCCGCGTCTCGGATCGGGGAGCCTCATGTCGGTACACCGCCTTCCCCTGTCCACAACGCACGATTTGTTCTAGGGTCCCCCGTCGTGTCCGAGAGTCTGGTCGTCAACGAGATTTACCTGAGTCTTCAGGGGGAGAGCACCTTTGCGGGGCTGCCCTGTGTGTTTGTGCGCCTCACCGGGTGCAACCTGCGCTGTTCGTATTGCGATACCGCCTACGCGTTCACCGCCGGAAAGCGGCGGTCGTTTGCGGAGATCCATCAGGAGGTTATGGACCTCGCGGCCGCGTACGGAACAACTTCGGTCTCCGGTCACCGGCTGCCCCTGGTTGAATTCACCGGAGGTGAGCCCCTGCTCCAGCCCGGCGCACCGGCAATGATGCGTCAATTCTGCGACGCAGGGCTGACCGTATTGGTCGAGACCAGCGGCGCCCATGACATCTCCATCCTCGACCCGCGCATCCGGCGCATCATGGATCTCAAGACCCCGAGCAGCGGGGAGGCGGCCCGCAATCGCTGGGAAAATCTTCCCCACCTGCACGACACCGACGAAGTGAAACTCGTGATCGCCACCCGGGAGGATTACCAATGGGCCCGCGAGATCCTGGCCCGGCACGACCTCGCCAACGCTTGCGAGATACTGTTTTCCTGGGCGGCGCCCCTGTCCTCCGGACAACGGGATCCATCCTTGAAGCCAGCGCCGCCGGATCA
>JBGAPN010000421.1:0-4736 GCA_044221235.1 Limisphaerales bacterium | reverse complement strand
AATCGATCGCACGTCCTTTAGGCCGGGGGGCACATGGGTTTCGCCCCAAATGTCGTCCCCCCACGCCACTACCGTCCCATCTCTTCGGAGACCGAGGGTATGGAAAACCCCAGCGGAAACCTCAACGAGGTCGCGCAACACCGCTGGCGGCTGAAAGAGGCGCCGATTCTGTTCCAGACCCCAGGCCACCACTGATCCGTCCCTCCGCAGCGCGATCATGTGCAATGGCCCTATGCTCACTGCCGTCACTTGGTTCAAGCCGTGTGGCATCAACTCATGACCTCCGCCGCCATAGCCCCACAACGCGATCGTGCCATTGGTGCGCACCGCCGAGACCCAGGTGGAGCCGGCGCTGATCGCCACCACGTCGCGCAACCCTTTGGGAGGCCGTAGCAGAGGCTGGCCATTGTCGCCCCAGACCACAACGGTGCCATCGCGTCTCAGGGCCGCGGAGTGATGGACGCCGGCTGCGATCGCCGTGACATCGCGCAACCCCGCAGGGATGTCAGTCTGTCCCCGCTCATTGTTTCCCCAACCAATGACGGTCCCATCGCTGCGGAGGGCCAGGGTGTGGTAGTCGCCGGCGGCGACCGCGACAATTCCGCTCAGTCCATCGGGAACCGTCCGCTCGCCCCGATAGTTGCCTTGCCAGGTCACCACGGTGCCCGGAGCGGTGTGTGGATCGACCGACAAACGGGCCGGTTGGCTGATGGTCTGGCCGCCGGGAGTGTTGACGATGACGTCATAAACTCCCGCATCCGCGGGTTGGGCGTGGAAGACCTGGTAGGTTGGACTGACTGCCGAGTTAATGGCCACACCGTCTTTCCTCCACTGGTAGGTGAGAGCCACGCCCTGTGCTTCGACTTCGAAGGTGGAGCACTGCCATCGGCCAATGGCCCGGTCGGCCGGCTGCCTGACCAGTACGGGCGATACCGCCGTCGCAAGAGCGAGCGAATGATGGGATCCTGCGGCGATTCCTGTCACCCCCACCAGGCCCGACGGCACGTTAGTCTGTCCGTAGTCGTTCAACCCCCAGGCCGCCACCGTTCCGTCGGCCCGCAACGCGAGGATGTGATTGCTTCCCGCGGCGATGGCAGTGACTCCATTTAATCCGGAGGGTACCCGAGCCACCTCTCGACCTGAGTCACCCCAAACGAACACGGTTCCCTCGGTGCTTAAGGCGGCGGTGAAGAAATCGCCCGCGGTGATCGCGGTGATTGGACCAAGTCCAGCGGGTACCCTGGTTTGTCCATGAGAGTCGTCTCCCCAACTGACGACCGTTCCGTCATCACGCAGTGCTGAAATGTGGTAAAGACCGGCGGACACTGCGACCACCCGGTCCAACCCGGCGGGCGGTGTCAGCACTTCGCGGGTCAGTTGATCGTGGTCGGTCTTCCCCCACACCCAAACTGTTCCGTCGCTTCTGGCCGCCACTGAAAATCCAGGGCCGGCGGCAACCGACCGTGCCGCCGTCAATCCGTCGGGAATGCGGGTCTCACCATAAAAATCGTTTCCCCACCCGACAACCGTCCCGTCCGACCGGATGGCCAAGGCGTGATTCGGGCCGGGCGCCAGGGCAACAATCCCGGTCAAATCGTCAGGTGGCTTGGAGTTGATGTCAGCCCCCCAACTGACCGCTCTCGCGTCGGCTGTCGCGGCCAGGGTGTATTCCGACCTTGCGGCGACCAGTCGAGTTCCCGTCCGCGCCTCGGCGGGGATGTTCCATTGACCCCATTGATTATTTCCCCATACCTGCACCACGCCGGACACCCCCGCCGCAATATGAGCGGCGGAGAGGCAAAGGAGTCCCAGAATCAACGCAGGTCGGACGACCAGACGACGGTGGGTGACGGACGCATCCGAGTAAAACGACCAGCCTTATGAGTTCTTCTGTTTTCCGAGGGTTGCCTTTGACTAGCACGACGATCGCCGGGCGGCAAAGGCGATTTCGGGCCCGACGCGGTGTTCCCCGATCTGAATCACCGCAGAACGAAGGTATTGGGACGACCATTCCTCAGTTAGCTCCGGCTGGGGTTGACGCGCTGTCATTTCCGATCCCGATGGACATGGGATCCAGCTCCTCGAATCTGTTCGCAGTTCCCAATTCAGACTTCTTCAACCCAAGGGGATCTGTTCCCATCCCTGGGTGCCGCCGACGATCGCCTATCTCGCGCAAGGCAAAGTCCGATTGAAAGTCGGCGATGCGCCTCCACGCACGGTCGAGAGCCCCTATGCCGATCAGATTCGCGATCGCGAGGTCCGGGCCCAGCAGCGGAACTCATGGAAGTCCCAAGGCGGCAGCTTTCTCTCGGGCTCGATGTTGTGGGGCCAACGGGGTGCCGCCCAAGGCCCGACGCCGGTTGTCGTGACGAGCATCAGCGGGAGCGAGGACAAGAGCCGGCTGATCTATTCGCTGGAGAGCGGCAGCCTGTGCGCATTGCTTGCGACGGAGAACTTCGGCGCGGAGGAAACCCGGCTTTGGAACAACAACAACTCCAAGCTCCAGCACGTACGCGCCTGCCTGCGCACGGGCGACCTCGCCTTCAGCGTTACGCATTCCAACGGCACCTCCAACATCGGCGTGATGTACAAGGGCGAGACCGGCGTGAAGGAGGTGACCGAAGGTGATTCGGTGGATACGTCGCCGCATTGGATGCCGGGAACGCCGCGCAAACTCCTGTTCCAATCCGCCGGCGTGGGGCGGAACCAGCAGGGGCATTTTCTCGCCCTTGGTCCGTTTGGCATCCAGGAATTGAATCTGGACACCGCGGAGATGAACACGGTCCTGGAGGACGCCAGGACGGATTATCTCGCGCCGCAGATCACGGAGGACGGCACGCTGTATTACATTTGCCGGCCGTATGCTCCAACCGAGGGCCTTAATCCGTTCCGTGTCGTGAAGGATTTTTTCCTGTTCCCCTTCCGGCTGCTGTTCGCGGTGTTTCAGTTTCTGAATTTCTTTTCGATGAGTTTCACCGGCAGAAAGCTTTCAACGGCCGGCGACACCAAGGCCCGCGAGCTCGACATGCGCCAGATGATGATCTACGGGAACATCATTCGGGCCCAACGGGAGACTGGAGATGACGCGCCCGGCCTGGTGCCTGGCTCGTGGCAGCTCGCCCGACGGCGTCAGGGTGGCAGGGAAGAGATTATCGCCCGCGGCGTCCTGGCCTTCGACATCGCGGCGGACGGCACCATCGCCTACTCAAACGGCAGTGCGATCTTTGTGATCTCGCCGGACGGCAATCGGGAGCGAGTGGTGTCGGAACGAATGATTGAGCAAGTTGTCCTGCTCCTGAGTTAGAGTTCGATTGGAGCCGGAACAGGGGACGGGGCCTGTTCCATCATCCACCGTCCGCCATCGCCGTATCTATTGAAAGTTGTCCTGTCCCCCTGTTTGGAGGAATAAATACCAATTGTTATGCTGCATCATTGCCTTACCGCTTACCTGTGTGGGGGTTTGTGGATCGCTAGCCAGGTGCTTGGTCTCGCGGAGAATCAAGAACGGCCGGTGCTTCAGCTGGCGACGCCTTTGCGGGACTTCAGGCTGCTTCATGCAAGCAGCAACGAAATTGCAAAAAGATCAGAAAATGGAGAGTGTTTGGTTGATGTGTTTGGGATAGTTTTCGGAAAAGGCGGCAGCGTCGCGGAAACATC
This sequence comes from Limisphaerales bacterium, assembly GCA_044221235.1. Taxonomy (GTDB): domain Bacteria; phylum Verrucomicrobiota; class Verrucomicrobiia; order Limisphaerales; family UBA9464; genus UBA9464. Next base: position 1,079 of record JBGAPN010000421.1, on the reverse strand, counting down.
ACTAATAAAAGTGGATGGAGAGAGCACTGTTAAAAGTGTGCTCGAAAAATGTGGTGTATCTTGCAGAAATCTTTGGGGAACACAGGTGAGGCTCATTAAGCGAAACGCAATCCTTCAGTCACAAAAAGGGATTGAGGGTAGAGAAAAGCAAATCGAGGAGTTCGAAAAAGCCAAGGTGGATGCTGGTGATATATTAATAATTACTACAGTGATTTAGGCATCGGAGAGAAAGAACCGGAGAGCTTCACCGAGGCCGGATGGTGTCCCGGCATCGAGTCGGGTTTGCCAGGGGCGGCTTCCGTCGCCCAGGTGGGCGATCAGGAGCGACCCTCGGATCTCGAATTGGGCGCGTCCGTTGGTGTAGGTGTCGGCTTCACCTTTCTGGAGGAACCACGATAAGATTTCCAAACCGGCTTCGGGATGCTTCGGAAATAGGGGCAGACGTTGAAAAGAGGAGCTGAGAACGAAATTTCTTCGATAAGAAGCATCAGTGCTACACAAGTGTCCTGTGGCGAGATGCTTGCAAATAAAATGGAGCGGGCGAAGGGAATCGAACCCTCGTAACCAGTTTGGAAGACTGGCGCTCTACCATTGAGCTACGCCCGCGTCCGGCGGCACTGAAAGCAAAGCGAGTTTTTGCGGGCGATGCAAGGCCCGGAGTTTGTTTGTTGAGGTCGGTTTCGGTCGGAAGCGGGAAGGCGGCCCATCGGATTCCGGATTCGGGATTCCCGCTTCCCCCATCCGCGACTCCATCCTAGCGTCGAAGGCCGATGAGTTCATTGCTTGTGTCGGGTGGACGGGTGATGGATCCGGCTTCGGGGCTGGATTCGGTGGGCGATGTGTTGGTCTTGAACGGACAGGTCGCCGCCATCGGGGCCGGAGCTGCGGCCCAGGCACCCGCGGGGACTCCCGTCCTGGACGCCCGCGGCAAGGTGGTCGCGCCCGGCCTGATCGACCTTCATGTGCATTTCCGCGAGCCGGGACAGGTCAAGAAGGAGGACATCCTCAGCGGCTCCCGGTGCGCTGCGCGGGGTGGCTTTACGACGGTGGTGTGCATGCCCAACACCTCCCCGTCCATC
>JBGAPN010000420.1:0-4746 GCA_044221235.1 Limisphaerales bacterium | reverse complement strand
CACTATGCCGTAAAACGAACGGGCCGGGAGAAGTTCACCACCCAGTGCTACATTCAGGGAGATCCTCGGAACGAGAAGGACGGCGTCTGGAAGGGCATCGAAGATGCGCGGCAACGGGCCTCGGTGACCGTACCCTTCACTCCCATCCCAACTTCGAGGGCCGGTGAACTGGCCGCCCGATTCGACATCATCCTCGGTTTCACCCCGGAAGTTTGACCTCGGACAGGACCTCACACCAAACGCCCCCTCGCCATGAAACGTTGCCTCCAAGCCTCCATCGGACTTTGTCTCCTTCTCTCCGGACTACTCTCCAGCCGACTGAATGCCCAAGACTGGGCCAAAGCCCGACTGGAAAAATCGCCGCGTCATCTGGAATGGGTCAAGGTACGCCACGGGGATCGCGACGTGAACTGCTTCATCGCGTTTCCGGAGCGGAAGGACAAGGCCACCGCCGTGCTGGTCATCCACGAGATTTTTGGACTCTCCGATTGGGTGCGTGGTGTGGCGGACCAACTGGCCGAAGCCGGCTACATTGCCATCGCCCCGGATTTGCTGTCAGGGATGGCCCCGGGCGGCGGCGGCACGGCCGAGTTGGGAGGCGGTGACGGCGTCCGCAAGGTCATCGGCTCCCTGCCTCCCGATCAGATCACCGCCGATCTGGATGCCGTGGCGGCCTATGTTTCGTCTCTCCCCGCCTGTAATGGCAAGGTGGCGGTGGGGGGATTCTGCTGGGGCGGCTCTCAAACCTTCCGGTTCGCCACCAACAGCAAGAAGATCAAGGCCGCCTTCCCCTTCTATGGGTCAGGACCGGATCTTCCCGAGGCCATCGCCCGGATTTCCGCCCCGGTTTACGGCTTTTATGGCCAGAATGACGAACGCGTGAACGCCTCAATTCCGGTATCCCGGGACTTGATGAAGGCCGCTGGAAAAACCTATGAGCCGGTCATCTACGAGGGTGCCGGCCACGGGTTCATGCGGGCCGGGGAGGCGCCCGACGCCAATGCGGCCAACAAAAAAGCGCGGGAAGATGGCTGGAAACGCTGGAAAGAGTTGTTGGAGAAGCTCTGATCGAAAGGGTCCACCGGGCTCCCGATTCCCAATTCGACATTCCCACGTCACCGCGGGCATGGTTCCGCCCGGATGCGTTTCGATATCGTCCACCGGACCCGCTACTCTTATGCGGCCCCGGTTCGGGACAGCTTCAATGAGGTACGGCTCAAGCCGGTCACGAATGAACACCAGACGGTGGAATCCTTTCTGCTGAAGGTGGTGCCGGCCGGCCGCTTGAGGCACTACGAGGATTTCTTCAAGAACTGGGTCCATCATTTTGAGATTTCCGAACCTCACAGTTCCCTGCTGATCGAGTCGAATCTGCGGGTCAAGACGCTGTCCCAAGCACTGGCTTTGGATGCCACTCCGGCGCGACTGGAGCGCTTGCCCGAGGCGGCGCGCTCGGAACGCTGTTTCGATTACCTGCAACCCAGCCGTTACGTGGACGTCGACCCCCGAAGCTGGCGCCTGGCGCTGGATGCCACTGCAGGACACACGGACATCTGGCAATCGGCGGTGGCCATCATGCGGTTTCTCTACAGTCACCTTAAATACACACCGAACAGCACCCACGTGCACACCCGAATGGCGGAAGTCCTCGACCAACGCGAAGGCGTCTGCCAGGACTTCGCCCATGTGATGATCGGCATGTGCCGGGCCGTGAGGATTCCCGCCCTGTACGTCAGCGGCTATCTGGCCACCGAGACCGCCAATGCCACGCATGCCTGGGTGGAAGTCTATATCCCGGACATCGGATGGCGTGCCCTCGATCCGACCCATAACCGGGCGGCCGATGAAACCTACGTCAAGATTGCCGTCGGCCGGGATTATTCCGACGTGACCCCCATCCGGGGACATTACCGGGGCACCACCGAACGACTGATGAGTGTCGAGGTTGTGGTCACGCCGATTCCCGAATTCTGATCTTCGAATCCGGGATCCGCCGGGCACCTGCGTGCAGGCTTGTCCGGAACTCCCAACGGGGACTAGCTTCGCCCAACGGTTGACATGACCCAAACGTTACCGACGAACGGTTCTGATGCCGTGCGCCCATGAATTCCACTGCCCCAAAAATTACCGCCCTGGTCCACACGCGGAATGAATCCGCCTGGCTGGAGGGCTGCCTCGCGACTTTGAAATGGGCGGACGAACTCATCGTGGCGGACATGGCCAGCACGGATGACACCCGGGCCATCGCCTCCCGGCACGGTGCCCGCATTCTCGACATGCCGATCCATCCGGTGGTCGAACCTGTCCGGAATCTGGCATTGTCCCAATGCACCCATGACTGGGTGTTGATCGTGGACGCCGATGAGCGGATCCCGGCCACCCTGCCGGGCCACCTGCGCAAATTGGCCGCCGCCGGTCAGGCGGCGGCGTTCGGTCTGCCCCGCAAGAACTTCTTCCTCGGTGAATGGATGGAGCACGGGTTTTGGCCCGATCATCAGGTCCGGTTCGTCCTGCGGCACAAGATTCATTGGCCGGAGCTGGTTCACGAGATGCCGAAGGTGGATGGCAACCAGGAGAATCTGCCCCCCAATCCTGATTGGGCCATTGAACATCCAGGCTACGGCCAGTCACTCTCCCGGTTCATCCAGAAATTCGTGCATTACAGCCGTCTGGATGCCGAGCGTCAGGCAGCCAAGGTCAAGCCACCCGTTTGGCCCTACCTTATCCGGCGTCCGGCATCCGAATTTCTGGGGCGCTATCTGACCCAGCAGGCGTGGCGACACGGCATGCACGGGCTGGTCTGGAGTCTCCTCCAGGCGACCTACCAGTTGTTGGTGGCCTGCCATTACTGGGATCTACAACGGGAAGTCCAGCCCGGTCCGCCAGCGGAACAGATCCGTACGGACACCCGAAATGAACTGCTGCGCACTTTCCTGAAGTGGTTTCGTCACTGACTCCCGGATTCCGTCCGCGCCGCGACGGGTTCGTCCGGCGATGGGTGGGTTACCGAAATTCGGGGAGTGGATCGCGCTTTGCGGCCCGGCCCGGCTGAACCATTCTCCGCGGCACACATGGCAGTTCGGTTCACGATTCTGGGAAGTGGCAGCAGCGGCAATTGCGCGCTGCTGGAGGCGGGTGACACCCGGATCCTGATTGATGCCGGCTTCAGCGCGCGCCAGATCCGCGAACGTCTGGCATCTCTCGGACGCACACCGGAGATGCTCTCAGGCATCCTGATCACCCACGAACATGGGGACCACATCCAGGGACTCGGAACGCTGTGTGGACGACTGGGAATTCCCATCTTTGCCAACCGTCTGACCCGTGAGGCCATCCAACACCATTTTGAACCCACCCGACTGAATTTCGTGACGTTCGAAACCGGCTCGCGGTTCTCCGTGGGCAGCGTCGACGTGCAGACCTTCAGCGTGCCGCACGATGCCATGGATCCGGTCGGGTTCGTCCTCGAAACCGCCGCCGGTTCAGTCGGCTTCCTGACCGACCTCGGACATGCCACCAAACTGATCCTGGAACGCGTCCGGCGCGCCCGACTCCTGGTGCTGGAAGCGAACCACGACCTCCGGTTGCTGCAGGAGGATACCCGCCGGCCCTGGAGCACCAAGCAGCGCATCTTGAGCCGTCATGGCCATCTCTCCAACGACTCGGCGGCGGAGGTCGCCGAGCAACTGGGAAGCGGGGACCTCCGGGAAATCCACCTGGGCCACCTGAGTCGCGATTGCAACCGCCCGGAATTGGCCCACCGCACCGTGAGCCAGCGTCTCACCAAGGCCGGCATGACCCACATTGCGGTGTACAACACCTCGCAGGACACCCCTTCCCCCACGGTCGAGCTCGAGGCCCAACAGGTCGCGTCCGCCGACGGTCAGCTCCTAATGACGCCCCTGGCCGTGTCCGCCGGAACCCCGTAAACCGGACCGGCTCTCAAGCCAGGATCCCCTGAACCAGGCTGCCATGGATATCCGTCAAACGGAAATCCCGGCCCTGGAATCGATACGTCAGGCGCTCGTGATGGACTCCCAATAGGTGCAGGAGGGTCGCCTGGAGGTCATGCACATGGACCGGATCCCGGACGACGTTCATGCCCAGGTCGTCCGTTTCGCCATAGCTCAACCCCGCTTGGACTCCGCCCCCAGCCAGCCAGGTGGTATACGCGTAGGGGTGATGGTCCCGTCCCCAGTTTTTGCGGTCCTCGAGGTTGCCCTGAATAAAGGGGGTCCGGCCAAACTCGCCACCCCAGACCACCAGCGTGTCCTCGAGGAGCCCCCGTTGCTTGAGATCCATTACCAGCCCGGCTGACGGCTGATCGGTGTCACGGCACTGGGTGTACAACTCCGTAGTGATACTGCGGTGCTGATCCCAGCCCGCGTGCATGACCTGCACACAGCGCACCCCGCGTTCCACCATGCGGCGGGCCATCAGGCAATTGTAGGCGAAGGTGCCCTGCTCCCGGACGCTTGGACCGTAAAGGGCCAGGACTGACTCCGGTTCCTTGGAGAGGTCGGTGAGCTCCGGCACGCTGGTCTGCATCCGAAACGCCATCTCGTATTGGGAAATCCGGGTCGCAATCTCAGGATCGCCCTGTTCCTGAAACTTCATTTCATTCAACCGGGCGAGGTCGTCCAGCATGGCCCTGCGGGTGCCCGGATCGAGTCCCTCGGGATTTCCAAGGTAGAGCACCGGTTCGCCGCTGCCCCGGAACTTCACTCCCTGGTACCGGGACGGCAG
>JBGAPN010000419.1:0-4751 GCA_044221235.1 Limisphaerales bacterium | reverse complement strand
GGCGCAGCAAGCGGATCGCGTTGTCATTCTCGACGGATTGGTGTGGCTGGACCGGGAATCCGAACGGCGCTTCGGGAGCAGCTTCGCCGGACTTTCCCCGGAGCGACGGGCCGCGATTGCGGACGACATCTGCTACCTGGAACACGCCAAGCCGGAACTCAAAACCGCGGCGGCGTTCTTCGCCAAATTCCGCAACCTCGTGGCGGGCGGCTACTATGCGACCCCCAAAGGCTGGAAGGACATCGGCTACGTCGGAAACGTTCCTTCCGTGGCTTTCGCGGGCCCGCCCAAGAAAGTCCTCGAGCAACTCGGGTTGACCGGCGCCTGAGGCCTGCTGGCCATTGGGTTTCCTAGCCAAGCACCTTGAGGTTCCTCTCAAGCCAGATAGGCCCCTCGAGCGTCCCAAAGTCGATGTCCGATCTTATCCGTCCCGGATCGGACGGTGTGCGGGGTCAACGGAAGCCTCGAAGCGTAATTCCGGAGCTGGCTCGCCCAGCCGCAGCTCGAGGCGGGGGGGATTCTGTGCGTATTGCCCGCCTTCGCGCGGGGACGCTTCGGCGGGTCAGCCTTCGCTCTCGGGAGCCTCGAGCGAAGGCTGGTGGAGGCGGCGGGAGTTGAACCCGCGTCCCTGACTAGCTCACCGCAAACGACTACATGCTTAGTCAACCAAAGGTTTTCTACGAACCCGTAACGGGCCGACAACGACCGGGTTCGCCTAGCTCGCATGAAAGGTCTCGGCCGACAACGCGCGAACTCCGCCGTCAGCCATGCCTGCTAATGGCGTCTGTTCCTTGTAGCAGGTGTTCAAGGACAGACGTTGCAGCTAATTAGGCCGCAAGAGCCAACTCTTCGTTAGCAATCAATGTTTTGATCCGGGATTTTAACGAGGCCAACGAATCATCCTCGGCATGCCGTCTACGGCGGGATTTTCAGGTCGAAACCAGTACGCCCCCCTGACAGACGGTCGTACTCTCGGGGCTGCCGTTCGAAGGTCAAGGAAAGGGTGAGGACAACGCCCATGGAGTGCGGCGGCAACGACGCCGCTGTCCACCGGCCGACGGCCAACCAGGCACCGGATTCACATCAAGAAATGCCCTCTCCCCGAGGTCTTGATAGAAGCAGGAATGGGGGATTGGCCCCACCCGTCCCTCCGAACCGGACGGGAGGATTTCCCGCATCCGGCTCTCCGGTTGGTGAGTTACCCACAGGTGGCGGGAGCTCGGGCTCCCGCACTCCACCGTTCCGCTACGCCAGAATCGGCTTTACCAGCTCGCCGTGGATGTCGGTCAGACGAAAATCGCGGCCCTGGAACCGATAGGTGAGCTTGAGGTGGTCGATCCCGAACAGGTGCAGGATAGTCGCATGGAGGTCGTGGACATGGACCTTGCCCTCCACCGCATAGAAACCGAAATCGTCCGTCCTGCCGTACACCATGCCCGGCTTGATGCCGCCGCCCGCCATCCAAATGGTGTATCCATGCGGATGGTGGTCGCGGCCGATCTGGTCCGGCTTGAGCGCCCCCTGCATCATGGGGGTACGTCCAAACTCACCGCCCCAGAGCACGAGGGTCTCATCGAGGAGACCCCGTTCCTTGAGGTCGCGGATGAGCGCGACGGCGGGCTGATCGGTTTCGAGGCACCGCTTCTTCAGGTCGAAGACCAGGTTGCCGTCGGGACCACCATGGTGATCCCAGCCGCGGTGGTAAAGCTGAACGAAGCGGACGCCGCGTTCCACGAGCCGGCGTGCCAGGAGGCAGTTGTTGGCAAAGGATGCCCGGCCTGGCGTGGTGCCGTAAGCGGCATGCGTTTTCGCGTTCTCCTGGGAGATATCCATGACCTCCGGGACGCTGGTCTGCATGCGATAGGCCAATTCGTAGGAGTTGATGCGGGTCTGGATTTCGGGGTCCTGCAACACGTCATATCGGACCTGGTTGAGATCCTTCAAGACGTCCAGTGACTGGCGGCGGCGTTTGCTGTTGATGCCGGGAGGATTGCTGACGAACAGGACCGCATCACCCTGCGAGCGCAGCGTCACGCCCTGGTGCGTGGTGGGAAGGAATCCGCTGCCCCACGCTGCATTGGTGAGGGGCTGGCCCACGCCCGTCATCAACACCACGAACGCCGGCAGGTCCTTGTTCTCGCTGCCGAGGCCGTAACTGAACCACGAGCCCATGGCGGGACGGCCGGCCAGCTGCGCGCCGGTGTTCATGAAGATGGTGGCCGGGTCGTGATTGAACGCCTCGGAATGGAATCCCTGCACGAAACACACGTCATCTGCGATGGTTTGCAGGTGGGGCATCAACTCGCTCAGCCAAACCCCGGACTTGCCGTATTGGGCGAATTTGTAGGGGGACGCCAGCAGCTTGGCCTCCTTCCCGATTTGGGCGAGGCGGATGTTTTTGACGAGTTCCTCGGGCACCTGCTGGCCGTTGCGCTTTTGGAGTTCCGGCTTGGGGTCGAATAGGTCGAGGTGCGACGGACCGCCGGACTGAAACAGATAGATGATGTTCTTGGCCTTGGGGGCGAAGTGCGGTTTGCCAATGATCGGTACGCCGCTGTCCGCAGCGAAGAGCTTGTCATTCAGCAGCGAACTCAGCGCCAGGGCGCCCATGCCCGTGCCACACTGCTGGAGGAACCGGCGACGGGTGCTGGCGCGGATCGAGTCGAGGACGGGAGAAGGGAGGGAGTTCATGGGCGGGAAAGGGGGGGCAGTGATCAGTGACCAGTGGTCGGGGACGGTGTTTCGAGTGGGCTGGTGCCGAGATAATCCGTGAGATTCTCTCGAAGGGTGGAAGAGGTGCAGAAGGACGAGGCGCGTTCAATCATGCGTCCAGGCACACGGCCAATTTCCTCGCAAAGGCCGAGGAGTCGTGTGCCGTCGGCCGCGGCCAGATATGCGTCGTCCTTGGCCGTTTCGAGCCAATGCTGAGTCTCCATTTGTTCGGCATCGGGATCGGTCAGTTTGGAAACAACGTGACGCTCATAGGCCCGCTCGGCCCACGATTCGGCTATCGGAATCCCGACGGAACGGGCCGCTCGTCGAAGTCGGTCTGTCAGCGAATACCTCTCTTCCGGAGGGAATCGCTTCGTGGGGGAGAACACCTCGCGCGATCGCTTCCGTTGTTGCTGATTAACAATCAGCTCCCGGGAACTCTTCGCGTTAGGCCGGCCGTTGGAACTCATAGCACTCTTCCCTGAACCCTGGACACTGTTCACGAATGACTCATTTCCCTCTCACCCCTTCGTCAGCGCCTCATCCAGGTTGAACAGCACGTTTGCCAGCATCATCCACGCAGCCAGTTTGCGTTCATCGAGCGACACCGGCCGTGCGGCGGAACCGACCCTGAGCAGTTCGTCGGCCGCCTGGGTGTCGCGGCTGAAGCTGCTTTGCTGCTGCTTCACGTAGGCGAGCAGGCGCTTGGACTCTTCCTTCGTCGGTGAGCGGCCCAGGCAGGTCCGGAACGCGAACTCGACCCGGGAGGCGTCATCCCGGCCGCCCTCAGTCAGAATGCGCTGGGCAAAGACGCGGGCTGCCTCCAGCAGAGTGGGGTCATTCAGGGAGGCGAGCGCCTGCAACGGTGTGTTGGTGCGCGGCCGACGGGAGACGCAGACCTCCCGGCTCGGGGCGTCAAACGTCGCGAAGGTCGGATAGGTGCAAACCCGCCGCCAGAACGTGTAGAGGCCCCTGCGGTAGAGGTCGGGCCCCTCGCTGACAGGCCACTCGTCCATGCCGATCTCGGGGCGCAGGAAGCCAATCTCCTTCCAAAGATTCGGGACCTGCACCGGATAGACACTGGGACCGCCCACCTGGGGGTTGAGCAGTCCGCTGACGGCAAGCGCCTGGTCACGGATCATCTCGGCATCCATGCGGAACCGGGGGCCGCGCGAAAGGAGGCGATTGTAGAAGTCCTTCTCCTGGCGCGTCGCATCGGTGGCGGCGTCCTGGCGATAGGTGGCGGACATCACCAGGAGTTTCTGCATCGCCTTCACATCCCAGCCGGTGCGGACAAACTCCAAGGCGAGCCAGTCCAGGAGTTCCGGGTGGGATGGGGCCTCTCCCTGCCGCCCGAAGTCCTCGCTGGTCTTCACGATTCCCGTGCCGAAACAGCGCTCCCAGAATCGGTTGACGGTCACCCGGGCGGTGAGCGGATTGGCCGGGTCCACAAGCCACTTGGCCAGGGCGAGGCGGTTCGTCGGCATGCCGGGCGGCAGGGGATTGAACACGGCCGGAACACCGGCGGTCACGACGCCCCCTTTCGAAAGGAAGTCGCCGCGGAGGTGGATGTAGGTTTCGCGGGGCTGCGGTTCCGTTCGCTCCTGCATGACGAGCGTGGTGAACTTCTGCGCGGCCAGCTGTTTCTGTTTGGCTTCCAGCCGCAATTGCTCGCGTTCCAGTTGGCGGAGGGTCTCGGAGGAAGCCCGCTGGGCGGAGGCGATCAACTGTTGCTGCTCCGGGGTGCGGGCGGCCGCCTTGGTGGCGACGGCAGCGCGGACCTCGCTGGAAACCGGCCAGAGGGCGCCAGGGTCCTTCTCGGTGGTTACCGAGAGGCGGAAGCGGCCGATGCAATGGCTGTTGCCGTGGTAGTGGTCGAACTTGAACGACAGGGTGCTCCCGCCCTTGTAGCCCGCCGGTTCCTGGAGCCGGGCAATCAGGAAGTGGCGTTCGCCAAACCTCGGTCCAATCGCCCAGCCGGTCTTGGGATTGCGGTCCACGGCGTGTTCGGCGCGGTAATACTGCTGCTCCCAGTCCGC
>JBGAPN010000005.1:0-33048 GCA_044221235.1 Limisphaerales bacterium | reverse complement strand
AAGCCATCGCGGATGCCCAGGACATTCTGGCCAAGGCCCGATCCGCCGGGGACGCTGAGTTGGCCCGCATGAAGGCGGAATTGCGCAAGGAAGTGACCCGTCTGGTTGTGGAAACCAGCGCCAAGGTGACTGCCGACGTGCTGACCGTGGACCAGAAGCAGCGGCTCGCGGACGACACCAATCGTCTCCTTGCCAACAACTGATCGGCAACTTTCGTCTCCGAACCGATGAAGATCTCGAAACTGGCCCGCCGAGAAGGGCGCGAGTTGTTCAATGCCTGCCGGGTGAACGGCATCCTCGATGAAGGCCGGGTTCGGGAGGTCATCACCCAGGTCCTGACCCGGAAGCCCCGGAGCTACCTCGCCATCGCCGAACATTTCAAGCGGCTGGTGAAGCTGGACCTCGACCGCCGCACGGCACGGGTCGAGAACGCTGTGGAGTCCTCGCCGGCCCAAATGGAGGCTATCAAGGCCAACCTCGAAAAGCGTTACGGCCCTGGTTTGAACCTCTCCTTCTGGGTCAATCCCGCCCTGATCGGCGGACTCAAGATCAAGGTGGGCAGCGACATTTACGATGGTTCCGTCGCGGGCCGCCTCGCCTCTCTCAACAACAACGCCTGATCCGTTCTCTCCCCTTTTAATCCCAATTCCGTTCCGATGAGCAACATTCTCCAGGAAATCGAAGCGCAGATCGCCGGCGTCAAGACGTCGGTCCAGCGTCAGAACGTCGGCTATGTCCGTGAAATCTCGGATGGTGTCGCCAAGATCGAAGGTCTCACCGACGCCATGGCGAACGAGATGCTCGACTTCGGCAATGGCGTGATCGGCCTCGCGCTCAACCTCGAAGAGACCGAAGTCGGCGCCATCATCCTGGGCGACTACCTCGGCATCAAGGAAGGCACCGAAGTCAAAACGACCGGAAAGCTTCTGTCCGTGCCCGTAGGCAAGGAACTCCTTGGCCGCGTCGTGGACATCCTCGGCCGACCGCTCGACGGCAAAGGTGATATTGCGGCAAAAGCCTTCTACCCGGTGGAAAAGATCGCCCCGGGCATCGTGAAGCGCCAATCGGTCAACCAGCCGCTTCAGACCGGCATCATGGCCATCGACGCCATGATCCCGATCGGCCGCGGTCAACGCGAACTAATCATCGGTGACCGTTCCACCGGCAAGACCACGATCGGTGTGGACACGATGATCAACCAGGCCCGCATCAATAAGCAGAACGCGGGCGTCGCCGGATTCCGTCCGGTGTACAACATCTATGTCGCCGTCGGCCAGAAGCAGTCGAACGTGGCGCGCGTGATCGCCGAGTTGGAGAAGGCGGGCGCTCTCGACTCCACCATCGTAGTGGTCGCTGCCGCCGACTCCCCGGCCGCCTCCCAGTATCTGGCGCCGTTCGCCGGCGCGGCGATGGGCGAGTGGTTCATGGATAACGGCATGGATGCGCTCATCATCTTTGATGATCTCTCCAAGCAGGCCGTCGCCTATCGCCAGGTGTCGCTGGTTCTGAAGCGTCCATCGGGCCGTGAGGCGTATCCCGGTGACGTTTTCTACCTCCACAGCCGACTGTTGGAACGCTCCGCACGCGTCAACGAGGCGAGCGGTAATGGCTCCCTGACGGCCCTGCCCATCATCGAGACCCAGGCCGGTGACGTATCCGCTTACATTCCGACCAATGTGATTTCGATCACCGATGGCCAGATCTACCTGGAAACGGACCTCTTCTATCAGGGTGTGCGTCCGGCCATTTCGGTCGGTCTGTCGGTCTCCCGAGTCGGTTCTGCCGCGCAGATCAAGGCCATGAAGCAGGTCGCCGGGCGCATCAAGCTTGACCTCGCCCAGTTCCGCGAGCTGGCGGCCTTTGCGCAATTTGGGTCCGATCTCGATGCCAAGACACAAGCCACCCTCGAGCGCGGGCGCCGCATCGTCGAACTCTTCAAGCAGAACCAGTACAATCCGATTCCCGTCGAACAACAGGTGGCCATACTCTGGTCGATGCAGAACAACCTCCTCGACGACGTGGCGGTCGACAAGGTGAAGGACTTCCAGGCCAAGCTGACGGATTATCTTGCGAGCCGGAAGACGGCATTGCTGGACAAGATTCGCGCCGAGAAGGCCGTCAGCGACGCCATCGGCGCTGAGCTCAAGGCCGCCGTCGGCGAGTTCAAGCAGAGCTTCCGCTGAACAGGCGGGAACCGCAGTCCAACGTCTGACGAACCATGCCGAGCACCCGCGACATCCGCCGCCGGATCAAGTCGATCAAAAACACGGCGCAGATCACCAAGGCCATGCAGATGGTGGCCTCGGCGAAGATGCGCAAGGCGCAGATGGCCGCCCTTGCCGGGCGTCCCTACGCCCAGTTGATGAATGAGGTGCTGGCGGCCGCCACCGCAGGAGCTGGTGAATTCTCCCATCCCCTGATGGAAAAGCGTGAGGTGAAGCGGAGGGCGCTGATCCTCATCACCACCGACAAGGGGCTGTGCGGCGCCCTTAACACCAATCTGCTCCGCGAGGTCGGGAAACTGGATTCGACAACGATCTTCGTGTGTGCCGGAAAGAAGGGCGCCCAATTCGTGGCGCGCCTCAAACGTGAGCTGGCGGCGGAATTCACCTATCGGGACTCACCCGCGTTCGCCGAGGCGAGGACGATTTCCAAGTTTGCCCAGGAACTCTTCCTGTCGGGTAAAGTCGACCAGGTGGACGTGGCCTACAACAACTTCATCTCCACCCTCGCTCAGAAACCGGAAATCCGGACGCTGTTGCCGTTGGGAGAGATCAAGAAACTGGATGCCGACCTCTCGGGAGAATCCCAGGGTGAGACCCTAACAGCGGGTTCCGAGCAGGAATACGTTTTTGAGCCGGCGCCATCCGCCGTGCTCGGCAATTTGTTGCCCCATTACCTCAATTATCAGGTCTTCCAGTTCCTCCAGGAGGCGAAGGCCTCGGAACATTCGGCACGGATGGTCGCCATGAAGAACGCCACCGACAACGCCAAGCAGATCATCAAGGACCTCACACTCGAGTACAACAAGATGCGCCAGGCCAGCATCACCAACGAGCTCCTTGAAATCACCACCGCCCAGATGGCCCTAGGATAATTCCCAGTTCCTCTCTTTTATTTCCGGTACGAATCCCAGTTTCCCAGTCGAGTCATGAACAAAGGCAAGATCGTCCAAATCATCGGCCCGGTCGTGGACCTCGAGTTTCCCGAGAAACTCCCCGCGATCTACAACGCGCTGACCGTGGAGTTTACCCCTCCCGGCCAGGGTACAACGCGCCTGACCCTCGAGGTGCAACAGCACCTGGGTGACAACTGGGTGCGAGCCGTGGCCATGAGCAGCACCGAAGGGCTCAAACGCGGTTTCGAAGCCGTTGACGCCGGAGTTCCGATTTCCGTTCCCGTCGGCGAAGGGGTCATGGGCCGCGTGCTCGACGTCACCGGCAGCCCGGTGGACGAACTCGGCCAGGTCAAGGCCGACAAGCACTACCCGATTCACCGTTCGGCTCCGGCCCTGGCCGATCAATCGACGAGCCCGCAGATCCTTCACACCGGGATCAAGGTCATCGACCTCATCTGCCCCTTCCTCAAGGGTGGCAAGGTCGGTGCCTTCGGTGGTGCCGGCGTCGGCAAGACGGTCGTCATCATGGAACTCATCAACAACATCGCGAAGCTGCACGGCGGCATCTCGATGTTTGCGGGCGTCGGTGAACGCACCCGCGAAGGCAACGACCTCTACAACGAAATGATTGAGGCCGGGGTCATCAAGACCGTCAAGGACGAGAAGGGCCATCCGAAGAAGGGTGCCAACGGCATGCCGCTGATTGCCGAAGGGTCCAAGATCGGCCTGGTTTACGGCCAGATGAATGAACCGCCGGGAGCGCGTCTGCGCGTCGCACTGTCGGCTCTGGCCGTCACAGAATATTTCCGCGACGAGAAGAGCCAGGACGTGTTGCTGTTCGTTGACAACGTCTTCCGGTTCTCACAAGCCGGTTCCGAGGTGTCCGCGCTCCTCGGGCGCACGCCGTCAGCCGTCGGTTACCAGCCCACGCTGGCGGCCGAGATGGGTAACCTCCAGGAACGCATCACCTCGACCAAGAAGGGTTCGATCACCTCGTTCCAGGCGGTGTACGTGCCCGCGGACGACCTCACCGACCCCGCTCCGGCAACGACCTTCGCGCATCTGGATGCAACCATCGTGCTCGAACGTTCCATCGCCGAATTGGGCATTTATCCCGCGGTCGATCCCCTCTCCTCAACCTCCCGCGCCCTGTCGCCGGACATCGTCGGCGAGGAGCATTACGCGGTGGCCCGCGGTGTGCAGAAGGTGCTGCAGCGTTACAAGGACCTTCAGGACATCATCGCGATTCTCGGCATGGACGAACTTTCGCCGGACGACAAGCTGACCGTGTTCCGTGCCCGCAAGATCCAGAAGTTCCTCAGCCAGCCGTTCTCAGTGGCCGAAGTGTTTACCGGACGTTCGGGCAAGCAGGTGCCCGTTCAGGACACCGTTCGCGGATTCAAGGAAATCCTCGAGGGCAAGCACGACGACGTCGCCGAAAACAACTTCTACATGAAGGGCGGCATCGATGAGATTAAGGAGTAATGCGCACAGGAGCTCGCTGCCAAAAGCGGCAGGCAACAACTGACCGTCCTCAGGATAACCCATGGCCACGCTGAAACTCGAAATCGTCACCCCCGAGGCAAAGATCTACTCCGAAGATGTGGAAATGGTCACGCTTCCGGGCACCGAAGGGGAGCTGGGCATCTACCCGATGCACATTCCCCTGATGACGGAGATTGCGGCGGGCGAGGTCTGTGCCCGGAAAGAGGGGCTGGACCACTTCCTGGCGGTCGGCTCGGGGTTCGTTGAGATCACTGGAGAGAGGGTGGCAATCCTCACGGACATGGCCATCAAGGCGGATGACATCGACGAGACGAAGGCCGAGGAAGCCCGCAAACGTGCCGAGGATCGACTCGCCCAGAAGCTCAGCGACGAGGAGTCGGCGACAGTCCAGGCGTCACTTCTGCACTCGCTGACCCAGCTCAACGTGAAACGCCGTCGGCGCGGCTAAGGAGGCTGCCGACCACGCCGCAGGAAGGGCCTGAAACGCCGCCGAGGGATGTCTCCCCGGCGGCGTCTTGTTTCATGCGGGCGGATCGTTAGACTCCCCCCATGCCGGGGCCCATGGAAACTCCGCTGCCGACCATTGAGACGACGCCCGAGGAGAAATCCAAGGGCGTCAAGGAGCCCGGCTATGTGGTCATCTGCTGGAACGATCCGATCAACCTGATGGCCTACGTCACCCACGTTTTTCAGACGGTCTTCGGATGGGAGCGCAAAAAGGCCGAGAAACACATGATGGAGGTCCATGAAAAGGGCCGCAGTGTGTTGGTCCGGGAGACGTTCGAACGGGCCGAGTTTTACGTTCACCAGCTCCAGAAACATTCCCTGCAGGCAACCCTTGAGCCGGCAGGCGATTGAGTTGCGACCCAACCCTGCCCAATTGACCTCCGGTGAAGCTTCTGTCCCGCGCCACTGACCAGTTTGTCCTCCGATTTGATTCGAGGGAGTACGACGCGTTGCTGGCGGCCCTGGGTTTGAGGGTTCATCTGCCGAGACAACAACGATCCCTGACGGCGGATACCGCAACCGATCCCCGGCTGAAAGAGGCCCAAAGCGACATGGACCTGGCGTTGGCCGAGCACCGGCGTGAGCTGGGGGAAGGTGTCGAGCGCCTGCTCAATGATCCGGAGAAATGCACGACGCAGGGAAAGGGAGCCCGGGTGGTGACGCTCAAGAGCGAGGAAATGGGCCTCTTGCTTCAGGCGTTGAATGATGTCCGGGTGGCGGCCTGGGAGCGCCTTGGCTGTCCGGATTTCGAGGAGGGCAACCGGCCTGAGGTGACCGATGAGAATTTCCTCTGCCTGTGGACCATCCAGGCGACCGACCTCTTCCAGTCCTTCCTGCTGGCCGTGCTTGAAGGGGAATCGTGAAACGCCATGAGCGAGTCGATGGTCTGGATGCTCGACGAACGGCTGTGGTTTCCGGATCCGCGTCACTCCCGCAGTGATGGTTTGGTCGCGGTCGGCGGAGACCTTTCTGTCGCCCGGCTGCTCCTCGCCTACCGGTCGGGTGTCTTTCCCTGGACGGCCCCGCCGGTGACCTGGTGGTCTCCGGATCCACGGGCCATTTTCGACCTGGATGCGATCCACGTGTCGAGGAGCTTGGAACGCACACTGCGACGTGGCGTCTTTCGGGTGACCTTTGACCAGGCCTTCCCCGCGGTCATTCGTGGATGTGCCATGGCGTCGCGTGGTGGAAGCCCCACGTGGATCTCTGCGGAGATTGAGTCTGCATATGTCAAGCTGCATGAGGCAGGCCATGCACACAGCATCGAGATTTGGGACAACGCAGAACTGGCGGGCGGTTTGTACGGTGTTGCCGTGGGCGCCTTTTTTGCCGGTGAATCCATGTTCCACCGGCGCTCGGACGCATCAAAAATTGCCGTGGTTGAAATGGCGCGGAGGCTGAAGTCGGACGGCTTCCGGCTGTTCGACACCCAGATGGTGACGCCGGTCACCCGTTCCCTCGGCGCACGGGAGATCCCACGGGGGCAGTACCTGAGCCTGCTTGCTGAGGCCGTGGAACGCCCGGAGTCGTGGGGCCGCGGCGCGGGGCATCGGGTGGCCTAGACCTGGGAAAGAGGATCGGAGACGGAGGGTACCGCCGATGCGGCGGTCGTGTTGAGGGTGAAGTTCACCCTCTGGAGAGCAGGTATTGAGCCCGAAATACCTCACTACATCTGACGATGTTCAGAGAGGGAGGTTGGTGGGACAAGAGAGAGGTCTCGCACTTGGCGTGAGCTGCCAAGGTTGGCAGGCCCAAAAGGCCGGGTGCGGGAATCAAATAGGTAACTCATCAACTCTTGATTCCATGAAAAGTCGTATCAACAACCCCGGCCACCGAGCCGGGTTCACCCTGGTGGAGATGATTGGCGTGCTGGCCATCATCGCCGTTCTCGCCTCGATGCTCCTTCCGCGCGTCTTTGCGTCGATCAACGATGCACGGGTCAACAGCGCCACCATCGCGGTCAATGCCGCCAAGTCAGCGACCATGACCTACTTCGGGAAATATGGTCGCTTTGGGGATGTCGCCGGCGAGGTCATCTCGGACCTCTCGAGCACCAACGCCGCCGGTTGGGATCGCGAGGTTTTGCTTCGCGGCGGATATCTGGAGCGTCCGTTTTCGACACGGATCTCGGAGCGGGCCTATATCACGGTAACCAACTGCGTGGCGGCAAGTACCGATCCAACCGGGGCCAATGACGCCTATGATCTCGACGGCCTGGGAAGTCCCTCGAATGACGCCTCTGCCGGCCGGGTGGTCGTCCAGGCCTTTCTTGAGAACGTGGCCCTCGATGATGCACGGGAATTGAACCGGAAGATTGATGCGGAGGAATCGCTGGCGACCGACGCAACGGTCAGCAGTCGGGGACGTGTGAAATTTAATATGACCGGTGACCAGACAGGGACTGTGAAGATCTATCTGGCCCATCGCTGAACCCGGGCGGTTCCGGAGGACGTTCCCATGAATCGGAGCATGCACAGGGAATCGCTGGTGGCACGACTCCTTGAGAGCGGGCTGGTCAGCGAGAGCCAGGTCGAACTGGCGGAGACCGAACAACGGCGCCGGGGAGGATCGCTCGCCGGCATGCTGTGCGACCTGGGATTTGTTCCTCCGGAGCAGCTTGCTGCCGCCATGGCTCGGGAGGCGGGGATTTCGGTGGCGCAGGAGGGCCAGTTGAAGCTCGATCCCGAACTCGAGGCGCTCGTTCCACTCGAAATTGCAAGACGGCTCAAGATCCTCCCGGTGGCCCGCGACCGGAACCTCCTGACCATCGCGATGGCGAATCCTTTCGATGTCGTGGCCGCAGACCAGGTCCGGGCAATGACGGGATTGGACGTTGAGATTCTCGCCGCAGCGGAACGACAGGTCCTCAACGCGCTGGATTCCCGGGAACAGCGAGATCCGGGAATCCAGAGTGCGATTGACCGGTGGCTGGCCGAAGAGCCTTCCCCCGATGCATCGGTAGGCTTGGTGCAGGAGATTCCGACCGTGGGAGAACCCGATGCACCCGTCGTTCAACTGGTTCATGAAATCATCGGAAGAGCCGTCGAAGCCGGAGCGAGTGACATCCACTTTGAACCGGCGGAACGGTGGCTCAGGATCCGTCTTCGGGTGGATGGTGTCCTGGTACCCGACGTGCTCGTCCCCAAGCCGCTCCAGCCGGCGGTGTCGGCCCGATTGAAAGTGCTCGCAGATCTGGACGTGGCGGAGAGCCGGATTCCGCAGGACGGACGGTGTACCTTCATCGCAAACCGAAGTCGGACTCACCTTAGAGTATCCACACTCCCGACCCAGCCAGGGGAGAGCGTCGTCCTGCGCCTTCTTCCGGCGGAGTCATCCGTTCCCCGGATGGATCGGTTGGGCCTGGAACCGTCTGTCGAGACCGCATTGGGGAAGGTGATCCGTCGGCCAAATGGCGTCACCATCATCACGGGACCCACGGGCAGCGGGAAGACAACCACGCTTTATGCCCTGCTCGGGGAACTGAACCAGCCTGACAGCGCCGTGTTCACCTTGGAGGACCCTGTGGAGATGCCTCTGGTGGGAGTTCGACAAACCCAGATCCATGAGGAGGCTGGACTCACCTACGCTGCCGCTCTTCGGGCACTGCTCCGGCAGGACCCGGACGTCATCCTGGTCGGCGAGACCCGGGACGCCGAAACGGCCCAGCTCATGATCCGGGCGGCGATGACGGGTCACCAGGTATTGACGACCCTCCACACAAATGACGCGCTCGGGGCGATCCCGCGGCTGACCGATCTGGGAGTGGACCGGAGCCTGTTGCCGGGAACGTTGGGGGCCGTGATGGCGCAGCGTCTGGTACGGCGACTCTGCCTGGACTGTCGGCAAAAGGTGGAAGATTCCCTGGGCTGCCTGGAAGCCATGGGAATTCCGATTCCGGTCGGCCCGGCACCGGAAATCTATCGGGCCCGCGGCTGCACGCGTTGCGTTTCGACCGGGTATCGTGGGCGTCGTGCCATTTTTGAACTCTTCGTTCCGGACGAACCATTCCACCCCTTGATCGCGGGACCACCCGACCGGATGGCCTTGTTGAACCAGGCGAGGACTTCCGGCATGCGAACCCTGTTCGAAGACGGACTGCGGCAGGTATACGCGGGAGTGACCTCGGCTGAGGAACTGGTCCAGGTCACCCGCATGGATTGATTCGCCATGGGAACCTTTCGCTATAGCGCCGTCGATCGGGCGGGCCGGAATTGCAGCGGACTTCTGGTCGCGTCGAATGAACGGGAACTCGAGTCAATGCTGCGCGGCCGGGGCATCTGGCTGCTGAAATCAGAAGAGGACCGTACACCCTCGGTCCGGAACTCTTGGAAGCCTCCAAGGCTGGGTCGCCGCCAGCTGGTACAGTTTTGCACTTTGATGGAATTCCAGTGTCGGGTGGGGATTCCGATGGTGCAGGCGCTCGATGCGATCGCCCAGGATGGCGAGTCGAGACGAATTAATGAATTGGTGGTGAAGCTCCGTCAGGGTGTCGAAAGGGGCGAGGCGCTATCCGAAGCGATGGCGGGTTGGCCCGGAGTGTTTCCTGCGGAACTGGTTCACTTGATCCGGGCCGGGGAACGAGGCGGGTCGCTGCCTGAGGCCTTCCGTCAGGCAAAGACCCACCTGGAATGGCAGGAACGCATTGCGGCAGACGTCAAACAGGCAACGACCTATCCGTGTCTGGTTCTCCTGGCGACGGGTGTCTTTGTAGGGGTCCTGTTCACCGTGGTTGTTCCCAAGTTTGTGACGCTGCTCTCGGCGGTCAAAGTGCCGCTTCCCGCGCCCACACGAATTGTTTTTGGCATCGCGACTTTCGCCAGGGACACAGGCGGCTGGATTCTCCTGGCGGTGGTCGGCCTGTGGGTCACGGCCGTCTGGGCACGCCACCGGTCGATGCGTGTTGCCCGCATCCTTGATCGGGTCCGGATTCGACTCCCCGTACTGGGTCCTCTCCTGCTGATGGCGAGCATGACACGGCTCGCCCACAATCTGGGTCTCCTCTATCGGAATGGCGTCTCCCTGCCGACCGCTCTGGAGCTGGTGGAGGGCATGGTGGGTAGCATCGAGGTGAAGGAGGCTGTGGAAGAGGTTCGCCGGCGCGTTCTGAATGGGGAGACGTTGAGCGAATCGATGCGACGACGAGAGGTATTTCCCGGTCTGTTGGTGCGGCTCGTGGTGGTGGGCGAGCGAACCGGTCAACTCGACGAGGCGCTCGTCCAGGTGGCCGCCCATTATCAGGAGCTGCTGCCACGTCGAATGAAGCGCCTGCTGGGTCTGCTTGAGCCCACACTGATTCTGGGTCTGGTCGCCGTCGTAGGCCTGGTGGCCATGTCCGTCATTCTGCCCGTGCTATCACTCATGCAGGGACTCCGATGAAACCCAACTGGAACCCGTTGAGATCTGTCCGCTGCGGCGCGTTTACGCTGATTGAGGTGGTCGGCGTGCTGGCGGTTTTGTCGATCGTGGCCTGGGCTGCGATGAACGGAGTCTGGACGCATCTCAAGGAGTCGATTCGACGGGACGAGTCGGTCCGTCTGGAGGCCGTCAGGCGGGCGCTGCAACGATCTGCAGTGCGTCAGCGAGGAATCCCGAGCGCAACCAACTGGGTGGAAACGGTGGCCATCGAACTGGCGGAACCGGTTTCCGCCATCCAAAAAAATGCGGCGGGATGGAATCGGTTGCTGGTGGTGGATCCGAACTGCCGCGTGGGCAATCCGGCGTTGCTGCCCCCGTATCGCCAGGGACCCTCGGGCAGCGCGGCGCCCATCTTGGCGCGAGCAGTGCTCCTGTCCACTGTCGCTGCGGATTATCCGAATCTCGCGAGCGTTCGGTTCGACGATCTCTGGGAGCGATCCCCCGGGCGTCTTCCACGCAACTGGTCGACCCGCTGGGGCGGCAAGCCGGAGGATCTGCTGGTGGAACGGGTTGCGTTTGAGGGGCAGTTTCAGCGGATCTGCCTCAATAATCTGGACCTCGATGCGAGCGCCTGGGTGGCCGTCGACGGAGAGACCCGTCGCTGGGAGATTCCGGCGGGTTCCAAGCTCGAAACCTACTACCTGACGGAAACGGAACTGATCTTTCTAAATCGAAGCCTGGAGATTCAATGGATCCAACCTGTCGTGGAATCGGCCAGCTTCTCATATGAGGGAGGCCGGTGGAGAGCGGGAATCAGCAGTGGTCCAGCTGCCTCCGGTCAGGCCTTGGCCACGACCTTTGACGGATTTGTCGGGAGTCCCGTTTCGGTCTGGGGATCGACACCCCGGCATGTCGCCGCGGCCATGAATGAGCTGGTGGCCGCCTATGTGGCCTGGGCCGAGGAGGGGTTCCCCCAGGTGGTGCCCATCGTAGGACGGTCGGCCCCGGCGTGGCTGCGAGTTCAGGGTGCGGCGACGCAACTGAACGAGGCGAGCGGGCTCCTATTGGGGAGGATGCCGGAGGCCCAGCCATGAACATCGCATCACCGACGCGGGGTGCGGCACGAACGGAGACCACGAGGGCGCGGGAATCCAGGGGCTGGACCCTGATTGAACTGATCGGGGCCTTGGCCATCGTGGCGCTCATGATGGGTCTGGTGGCGCCAGCCCTGCAACGTCGATTGGAGGACGCAGCAAGAGCCCGGGAGCGGCTGGCCCTGTCGGAGCTTTCCCGGGGCGCACGGGAGCAGTTCCGACGAACCGGTAGCTTCCCCGACGCCGGTACCCTACCGAACTGGCTTTCCATCGGGGTAGGTTGGCGATCTACCGATGTGCTGACGAATGGTCGGTCTCTGCGCCGGGCGCTGTTGATTGATCCGGGGTGGATTGCAGGTCCACCTCCGGGCTCCGGTGTGCCCTTCATTCAGGGACCTTCCGGGAACCTGGAACCGCAGCATTTGCGCTGCATACTGATCTCGACCCTGGGGGAGCCTCTTCCCAATGAGCTTTTGAGCGGGATTGGCCTGACTTCCGAGCGATTCGAGGCCTTGTGGAGTACAGCCCCGGGGTCGATTCCCGCCGGCTGGGTGTGGTCTGGTCTGGCGTCGGATCTCTTCATCGAGCGCCTCGATTTTTACGATGAGTTCGTACCGACCTTGATTGACACGGCGGCCTCCGGTCAGGGCCGCATTGCCATCGGGACGAACGTGTGGGTTCCAGAGGGCGGCCGGCTAGAACGGTGGTATCTCAAGGGAACCCCGCTTCGACTCTGTGGCGGGTCGGGAGAGCTGCAGGCTCTCGAGGTTGTGTCATCCCACGCCGGATGGAAGTATTGGCGGGGAAAATGGCGCCGGTACGGAGCCGGCAATCTCCCGGAGAATCTGCCGACGGGCCGTGACTTTGGAGAACTGGCGGAATCTTTGCTGACGATGGGAACCCCGCCGTCTGGAGACGCAACAGCGCCCGCCCGTCTGATTGCGGCGATCCGGGCCTTCCAATCGGCGTACTCCGATTGGGGAAATGCCGGCTTCCCCACGCCGCTCGCCGAGTCGTCGGTTCCGGTGATTGCCTGGCGGGAGCTGGAGTCGGCGACCACTGCGTTGCTGGGTGCATCCGAGGGTAATCTTCCATGACCCTGAAACTCAGAGCGACCCCGTCGCATGATCCCTCTGGGGACGTTTCCCGAGACCGGATACCCGTCATCTGTTGGCTGAATGGAGCGGTGGAGGTGTTGATTCCGGGGGAAGGCGGCCGAGCACACTGGAAAAGTGCGGAACCTGCAAACAGTCCGGACTCCCTTGCCCGAGCGGTCCGGTGCATTCGGGTCGAGCTGGGACTCCCGATGACGAAAGCCATCCTTGTACTTTCCCATGGGAACCTGGGCCTGCTCCAGGTGGAGACGCCACCGGCACCGGAACGGACTCTGCAGGTGCTGATCGCCCGCGAGGTGGAACGACAGAAAAACTTCAGCGGGGAGGCGACGTGGGTCAGCCGGCCGCGGAGTGAAGAACAGGATGGTTCCCCCCGTACCGTTCATTTCTGTCCCACTGAGTTGAAGGGCGAACTCGTGAGTTTGTTGGGGGCGATTGGACTCAGCCTCTGCGCTATCGTTCCGTTTTCGGAAGTGTTGGTGAACGTGGCATCGGAGATCGGAGGGGCCGTCCGCGCCAACCAGCTGGTCGTGGCGTCTCTTGAAGGGGTCGTGACCCTGACCCTCCATGACCAGGGTCGTCCCGCACTTCATCGCCAGATTCAGGTGTCCTCGTCGGACCGGGAACGGGTTGGCCAGGAGATCCGTCGAACCCTCCTGTTTGCCAGCCAGCATCTGGGCCTGGACGTGAACGAACTCTGCCTTTTGGGAGGAGGTCGTTGGGCGGAGTCCGTGGAGGGCCCGCGAAAGCCCGAAGGCCTCGTGATTCGAGAAGGATCAAGCTTGGGGATGAAACCTTGGCTCGAATGGATCTCCCGAAACGGCGTTGCCCAGGAAATGAATCTCCTCGCCGCGAACAGGGCCGAGGTTGGAGAGCGTCCGGTCCTTTCCCCACGCTGGATTCGAATCGGGGGGGCTTCGGCGCTGGTGGTGGCATTGGCTCTGGCGATTGCGTTGGAGCGTCTGGGGGCGGTTGAACGGTCCACCCAGAAACGCCTGGGTCAGGAGCAGTCGGTCTGGGCGGGACACATTGAAGGCGCGCGAAAGGCGGCGATTCGAGAAGAGCAACGCAATGTAGTGCGTCAAAAGTGGGCGGAGAACCAGCGTTCAACCTGTCCGGTCCGGCTGATTCTCGTCCTTGGGGAGATCCTTCCGGAGCCGGTGGTTCTCACCAACGTCCAGATATCGGGTGAGTCGAATGGCTGGCGGGTCCGACTGACCGGAACAGCAAGGGATCGCACCGCATCGATCCCCGGAGACACCCTGTCGCGAGTCAATCTGGCTCTCTCGGAGTCGCCGTGGGGCTGGATCACGCGCGCCGGGGAGGGCCATGCCCAGGCAGCACAGGTACGGCCCCAGGTTGAAAGCAATTGGTCCCGAAGACTGCAGGAACGGGCGACAGCTCCTGACCCGGGACCCTGGAGGTTTCAGTTGGAGGGAGTACTGCCATGAGCCAACTTCCATTCCTTGCCGCTGCGCTGAACGCCATGAGGGCGAGGATGGGCGTTTTGTGGCCGCTCGCATTGGCGTTGCTGGTCGTCATGACGAGCGCGGGCCGATGGGTTGAGTCGGTCAGGACAACGGAGCGGATCACCCGATCGCTGATCGAGGCGGAACGTGAAGTGGGGTCATTGGAGCGAACGATCGGCGGCGGGGAGGATCGGGCCCCGGATCGTTTCGAACAGACCGTGGCGGGATTCGCGGCAGGCGAGGAGGGGGCCAAGGCCCTGCTGAACGATCTGCTCAAGCTGGGAGCGAATGCCGGCTGGATCATGACACCGGTGTTTGGCCGGGAAGAATCGATGACGGCGGACGGGATGAGAATAGAGAGGATTCCGGTTGAGTTGGAGTGCGTTTCCCGACCGCGGGGAGCCGACGACACCGATGGTGCGACGGAACGGTGGATCGGGCTGTCGGAAGCCATACTCGAGGGATTCCCGTCGATTCAAATCCAACGGTTGGTGATGAGCGGTGAAGGACGGGGACTACGGAAATGCCACATGTCCCTCCTTTTCTGGGTCCGTCTTTGGGAGCCATGAAATCGCGTCGTCATCAGCGGGGGCTTGGAGTTGTTGTGCTGTTGACTGCAGTGCTGGGAGTCGGCCTCTGGAAACGGGGAGAACACCGGAGCCAGAGCTCGGACGGGGACTGGAGAGCCGTGATCCAAGCTGCGACCAATGCGCCATCGAGCTCCGTCGCAAATCACGCAGATGCCATCCGAACCCCGACCGGCCGCCTGGAGACCGTGGCGCTTGGAAGCGTTGGGGCGGACTGGCGGGATCCATTTGGTGAATCCAGAACACTCTTGAAACGCGAGGAGGGGCAGGCCTTGGTGCAGGCGGAGGTATCGGCCGTCTGGGTGCAGGATGGAATCCGCATGGCCGTCATCGAGGGCGGAATCCTGGCAGAGGGAGCGAGATTCCGAGGGATGCCCGTGCTCCGTGTCGTTCATAACGGTGTATGGATCGGTGGCGATCGATGGTGTCAACGTCTGTCCGTTGCGGGAGGTTTTGGCGCATGGTCATCGTCCCGGGATCGGGTCGTTCTCCAGACCCAGTGATGATATGAAATCGGATCTTTGCCTGCTGTGAGAACACCCCGTGCAGCTCGCCACAATCTCCCCCACGCACGACCCCTTTTATCAATTCCGTCTGGACTCATTGATCTGAAAAGAGAGGATGATATCGAATCCCGACAGCAAGCAACCGTTACCGATCGTCCCCCACCAGGCCAACCAGTCCTCCGGTTCCAGTCCCCATGAATAGGGGCTTGAAATGGAGTCCGGGTCATCCTGGAACAAGGGAGTCTGGCAGGCCTTGGACTGGACGGGACGCTCGTTCCCAACCTCCGTAGTTAACCAACCACTCACCCATAACCATCCAAACAATCAGACTATATGAACATCCATGTAGCGATAGTGAACAGCGACCGACGAACCCTCGATGGGTTGGCGGCACTGATTCGAACCACACCCGGGCTTCATCTGGGTGCCATCTGTGAAACCGGCCGGTCTGCCTTGGTCCAACTCAAGCTGGCCGCGCCGCACGTCGTGCTGATCGAGCCCAATCTCCAGGATCTCCCAACCTACTGGGGTATCCTGAGGTTGAGGGCGGTCCTGCCCGGTCTGCTGGTCATCGTTGTCGCGCGGGATCTGTCTGCTCGAGGGGTTCAAATGGCGGTTGCGGCCGGCGCCCACGGTCTGGTGTCTCTGTCCTCTCCTCCCGCCCGCTTGATGGAGGCGATTTTTGAAGTGGCGTCGGGAGGGGCCTGGATCGATCCGAAGGCGGCCCGCATCCTGGTGGAACGGCTGCACCTGGACCCAGGTGGTGTTGAAGCCATCATGGATTTGACCCGGCGCGAAGAGGAGGTCCTGGACGGATACGCCCGGGGATTTCGCGCAAAGGAAGTGGCTGCCCGGCTCCAGATCAGCACCTTTACCGTCCAGACCCACATCCGGAGCATATACACGAAGCTGGGAGCGCGGTCTGCGGCCCATGCCATTGCCCGATACCATCCGCTGGGTCGGTTTTCCACGGGTCGGTGGCGGGAAGATCTCGGTGACGGGTCCCCCGAAGGCGGTTTCGGTTCAAGAATCTGACTTCGTGCGGGATGTCAGTAGTGAAATCCCGATTCGACAGGCGAAGGTCCGCGACCTTGTGAAAAAAATCACAAAAGCGGCTTGCCGCTGAAATCAGGCCATTCCAGAATTATCAAGCCGGGTGACGGATCACCCGGTTCATTCTGTTATGGCTGCCACCACAGGCTCTCCAGCCGGATCTGTCACCACGGAATTCGGCTACAATTCCAAGATTGAGGGCGAGGTGATCCACACTCGCGTGGACGCCGCGATCAATTGGTTCCGCAAGAACTCGTTGTGGCCGATGCCCATGGGTTTGGCGTGCTGCGCCATCGAACTGATGGCGGCCGGTGCGAGCCGGTTCGACATTTCCCGTTTCGGCGCGGAAGTCATGCGGTTTTCCCCGAGGCAATCGGACGTCATGATTGTGGCGGGGACCGTCACTTACAAGATGGCCCTGGCCGTCCGGCGCATTTACGAACAGATGGCTGAGCCCAAGTGGGTGATTGCGATGGGTGCCTGTGCTTCCACCGGCGGCATGTATCGCAGCTACGCGGTGCTGCAGGGGGTCGACAATATCCTGCCGGTGGATGTGTACGTCGCCGGCTGTCCGCCGCGGCCGGAGGCATTGCTCGATGCATTGATCAAACTGCAGGGCAAAGTCTCAAGGGAACCGATTACTAAAACGCTGTTCTCCGATGTCGCGCCGGACCAATACGGCCGCTTGGGGATCGAACTCGGTTCCAAGGGCGAATTGGTTTCCCGTTAACCCGTTTTTTTCCGGCTTGTGGCTCAATCCCTCGAACTTGCGCAACAATTGCGGGCTTTGTTCCCCGAAGTGGTCTCGGAACCGGTGGAGTTCCGGGGCGAGGCGACGCTCGTCATTTCGGACCCGGAGCGGGTTGTCGAGGTCTGCAACGGGGCCAAGACCCAACTCGGTTTCAATCTGCTGCTGGATCTGACCACGATTGACAATTACGGCGATGATCCCCGGTGGACCGTCGTCTACGAGCTCTACGGGATCGGGCATGGATGTCATCTGAGACTGAAGACCTCCGTGGGTGAGGAGAAATCGGAGTTTCCCACGGTGTCTGGCGTTTGGAGGGCGGCCGATTGGCACGAACGGGAGGCCTACGACATGATGGGCATTCGATTTCGGGGACATCCGGATCTTCGCCGCATCCTGATGTGGGAGGGATATCCTTACTTTCCATTGCGAAAGGACTTCCCGCTGGCCGGAAAGCCCAGCGAATTGCCCGACACGGCTTTTACCCGGCCGGCGCCACTCGAAGGTGGACCCTTTATTACCGTGGCTGGTGGACGCGACAGTATCACCCGCGAACCGCGATCCCGCACCCCGGAGAACTAACCCATGGCTGCCGTCACCGAATTGAATGTCAAGGACACTGGCGCCCGGGCCGACGAATTGAAGGACCTCGAGGGCGACCATTTGGTCGTCAACATGGGTCCCTCCCACCCGTCCACCCACGGGGTTCTCCGGATCATTATTGAGCTGGATGGCGAGACGATCCTCCGGGCAGATCCGGATATCGGCTATCTGCACCGCGGCGATGAGAAGATTGCGGAGAACATGACTTGGAACCAGTTCATCCCCTACACGGATCGACTGGACTACCTGGCCCCCTCGCCAACAACGTTATGCCCTGGCGGTGGAGAAACTGATGGGGCTGTCGGACAAACTTCCCCCCCGCTGCCAATATATCCGGGTGATTTGCTGCGAATTGGCGCGCATTTCGGCCCATCTTCTCGGCCTCGGTGCCTTTGCGATGGATGGGGCGCGATGACGGTGTTCCTCCACACCTTCACCGAACGGGAGAAGATCTACAATTTTGCCGAGGCACTTACCGGAGCCCGCTTCACCACCAGTTATACCCGGATCGGGGGCGTGTCCCGGGACACGCCGCGTGGCGGGTGCGCCACGATCGAGAAGTTCTGCGACGAGGTGCTGGTCAGCATCGATGACGCGGAGCGGTTGCTGACTCGCAACAAAATCTGGGTTGATCGGACCAAGGACGTGGGCGTGATCAGCCGGGAGCAGGCCATCGAGTACGGCCTCACCGGTCCCAACCTGCGTGGTAGCGGAGTGGATTACGATGTCCGCAAAGCGAACCCTTACCTCTGCTACAAGGAGTTTGACTTCGACATCCCGGTGGGTTCGGTAGGCGACTGCTACGACCGATATCTTGTCCGGATGGAGGAGATGCGCCAGAGCGTCCGGATCATCCGGCAGGCCCTGAAAAGGATTCCCGGAGGGTTCGAGAATTCCAGCCGTGAGCCGGTGAACGTGCCCGACGGCAAGGTCGTTCTGCCGCCCAAGGATAAGGTCCTGACGAGCATGGAGGAGCTGATCCATCAGTTCATGCTGGTGACCCAGGGCCAGAACGCGCCGAAGGGTGAGGTCTATTTCGGGGCCGAGAATCCGAAGGGCGAACTTGGGTTTTATATCAACAGCCGCGGCGGCGGGACGCCGTACCGTCTCAAGATTCGGGCGCCATCCTTCTGCAACCTCTCCATCCTGCCCGTGTTGCTGCCGGGCAACCTGATGAGCGATGTGGTGGCGATCCTGGGTTCGATCGACTTTGTCATGGGAGAGTGCGACCGATAAGCCACTGGTAGGAACCGAGACATCCCGAAGCCCCATCATGAGTTTTTCCGTTCCACCCAAGCTGGAAGCCGAGCTGAGCGAGCTGGCGACGCACTACCCGCAGAAGCGCAGTGCGTCGCTGATGTTCCTGCACGCGTTCCAGGAGCATTTCGGTCACATTCCCCGCGAGGCGGTGGAATGGACCGCTCAGAAGCTCGGACTGCAGCCGATCAACGTTTACGAGCTGGTCACGTTTTATCCGATGTTCCGGCAGACGCCGCTCGGGAAGACGCAGATCAAGGTCTGCCGCACGCTGAGTTGCGCCCTCGCCGGTTCGGGCGAACTGCGGGACCACTTTTGCAAGAAACTGGGACTCGACCCGCACAAGCATGAGCCCCAGACGACACCCGATGGGAAGTTTACGGTCGAATTCGTCGAGTGCCTGGCCGCCTGCGGTTCCGCCCCGGTGGTGATGGTGAACGACGACCTTCTCGAAAAAGTCACTCCGGCCCGGGCCGATCAGGTGATGGTGGAGGGGGCGAAGTGAAGAAGAGTTGGCTGCCCGACATGGATTTGAACCATGACAAACAGATCCAGAGTCTGCTGTGCTACCGTTACACCATCGGGCAGGCCGGAAGCCGTCGGAAGCTAGACAGGTGAGGATTTGAGTCAAGCACTGCCATGCCGGAACAGTTCAAAATGATCCTGAAGCACGCCGATAGCCCGGGCTACACCCCGGATATCCAGTGCTATCTCCGCCACGGCGGTTATGAGTCGTTGAAGAAGGCGCTGGCCACCGCCTCGCGCACTTTGCCCGACGGCAAAAGCCAGTCGCCCCAGGAGGTCGTCCGCGACGAGGTCCTGAAATCCGGACTTCGGGGACGCGGCGGCGCCGGATTCAGCGCCGGGTTGAAATGGAGTTTTGTAGACCGACGCAGCGGCAAGCCGATCTACCTGATCTGCAATGCCGACGAGTCGGAACCGGGAACGTTCAAGGACCGGCAGATCCTCTACAAGGATCCCCACCAGCTGGTGGAGGGCATGGTCATCTCCTGCTGGGCCAATGACGTGAAGCTGGCGTACATCTACATCCGGGGCGAAATGCCCGGCGGTGCGCGGCTGCTCAATCAGGCGCTGGCGGAGGCCCGCGCCGCCGGGTTCCTCGGCAAGAACATCCTGGGAACCGGATACGACCTCGAGATTTACGTTCACCGCGGTGCCGGGGCCTATATTTGCGGCGAGGAAACCGGATTGATTGAGTCGCTCGAAGGCAAGCGCGCCTATCCTCGCATCAAGCCGCCGTACTTTCCCGCCGTCCTCGGGCTCTACATGTGCCCGACGATCGTGAACAACGTGGAGACCCTGTGTCACGTGAAGCACATCGTGGCGATGGGATCGGCGGAATACGCCAAGCTGGGAACGCCCAACAACACCGGCACCCGCATCGTCAGCTTGAGCGGCGACGTCCGGCAGCCTGGATACTTCGAGGTTGAGGTGGGCAAGGTGACGTTGGGTCAGCTCATCATGGACCCGAATTTCGGCGGCGGACTCCGGCCCGGCCGGACCCTTAAGGCGGTGATTCCCGGAGGATCGTCGTCGAAGGTCCTGAAGGCGGGCGAAGTGTTCAAATTGAACCGCAAGGGTCCGGATGGACAGATGACCAAGGTGGATGTTCCGCTGCTGGATCTGCCCTACGACTTCGATTCGCTCCAGGGGGCGGGAACCATGTCGGGATCGGGCGCCATCATCGTCATGGATGACACCCGGAATATGGTCGATTGCCTGGCGAACCTTTCGGAATTTTACGCGCACGAGAGCTGCGGTCAGTGCACGCCGTGCCGTGAAGGCGCGCTCTGGATGGCGAAGGGACTTCACCGCATGGCCCATGGCGAGGGACGGAAGGCGGATGCCGATTATCTGACCCACATCGCTCAGAACATCCAGGGCCGGACGATCTGCGCCTTCGGCGAGGCTGCAGCATGGCCTGTGTTGAGTTTTGTGAAGAAATTTCGCGAGGAGTTCGAGGCGCGGGGAGCAGCCGACGAGGCCGCCCGCGCCGGTGGCGCCGGTGCCACTGCCGAGCGCAAACTTGCCGCGAGCCCGGAACACTGATTGACCATGTCAAACCCCGCTCCCGCCACCGCACCCCCGCCTCCGGTCGAGAAGATCCGGATCAAGGTGGACGGTCGTGACGTCGAGGTTCCCAAGCTGTCGCCCAACTGGCAGGGCAAGCTGGAGCCCACGACGATGCTCCAGGCCATCCAGATCGCGGGAGGCGAAGTGCCGCATTATTGCTATCATCCGAAGCTGCCGGTCGCCGGCAACTGCCGCATGTGCCTGGTGGAATTCGGCACGCCGATGATGGGGCCTGACCGCAAGCCGGTTCTGAATCCCGACGGCACCCCGAAGATCGCCCGTTCCGTCCTTCCCTACGAGCCGCAGACCCCTCGTGGTGCGATTGCCTGTGCGACGCCGATTTCGCCGGGAATGGAATTGTATCCCGGTTCTGATGCCACCCGGCAGATGCGCGAGGCGGTGCTGGAATCTCTCCTGATCAACCATCCGCTGGACTGCCCGATCTGTGACCAGGCGGGAGAGTGCAAGCTCCAGGAGTACTCGGTCGAACACGGTCAGTCCGCCAGTCGCTTCGTCGAAGCCAAGGTGCACAAGCCGAAAGCGGTCGACCTTGGGCCGCGCATCATGCTCGACGACGAGCGCTGCGTGCTTTGCACCCGATGCATCCGGTTTTCGCGCGACATCGCGGGCGACGACGCCCTCGGTATCGTGAACCGCGGTTCGTACAACACGATTGCCGCCTGGAAGGAAGGGGCCTTCGACAACAACTACACCCTTAACACGGTCGACCTCTGCCCTGTCGGTGCCCTCACCTCGAAGGATTTCCGGTTTAAGATGCGTGTGTGGTTCCTCAAGGAATCCCGCAGTGTCTGCACCAGCTGCGCCACCGGCTGCAACATCACCGTCGGATCCCGTGAAGGAACGGTCTATCGCTACGAACCGCGCGAGAACGATGCCGTCAATGGTGCCTGGATGTGCGATGCCGGCCGCTTGAACTATCGATGGATCGGACGCGAGGACCGTCTGCGCGAGGTTCGCATCCGGGGTGCCGCCTCCACGTGGGAGACCGCGGTGCGGGAGTTGAAGTCACTCCTCACGTCGGCGCCAGCAGGCAGCGTGGCCGTGGTGGCCAGTGCGCGGCAGACGACCGAGGAATTGTTCCTTCTCAAGAAGCTGGCGTCGCGGAGCGGTGCCCTGACGGATTCCGTGGCCCGTGAGGGCGAGGGCGACAACCTGCTCGTCAATGCCGACAGGAATCCGAATTCGAACGGGGCCCGCCTGACCGGAATCGCCTTCACCGAGATGGGCATCCAGATTCCGAAGATCGCCGCGGGAATTGCGGCGGGAACCATCAGGACGCTGATCGTGGTGGGTGAGGATGTCACCCAGCATGGGATCGGGGCCGACCTGCTCGGGAAACTCGAAACACTGGTGGTGAGTGACATTCTTCCCAACGCCACCACGGCGGCCGCGCACTATTTGCTTCCCGGATGTGCCCACGCCGAAAAGCGGGGCACCTTCATCAACGCCAAGGGACGGGTACAAAAGTTCATGAAGGCGGTGGAGCCACCCGGCGAAGCCCGTCCCGAGTGGGAATTCCTGCATGAGCTCGTCCACGGCGTAACCGGACAAAACGGGTTCAACACCATCGAAGGTCTGTTCAACCAAATGGCCAGCGAGGTGCCGGCCTTGTCCGGACTCGAGTGGGCCAAGGTGGGCGACACCGGGGTGACCGTCGCGATTTGATTCGGAGGACGCATGGAAGGCATCCAATATCTCGATCCGACGACCCAGTTCGTCCTGTTTTCCGCGGTGAAGATCCTCATCGCGTTTGGCGTGGTGATGACATTTGTCGCGTACGCGGTGCTGGTGGAGCGCAAGGTGTCTGCCTGGATCCAGGACCGGGTGGGCCCGAACCGGGCCGCACCAATCTTCGCGCAGTACCTTCCGGTCATTGGTCCCGCACTCGTCCGGCTGGGCATTTTCCAGCCGATGGCCGACGGCTTGAAGTTCCTGCTCAAGGAGGACTTCACGCCGGCGTATGTCCGGACCATTTATTTCTGGCTGGCCCCGGCCATCTCTGTGGTTCCCGCGCTGATGACCATTGCCGTCATTCCGTTCGGTTCAACACTGGGGAATCCCAACAACCCGATGGTGATCGCCGACCTGAACGTCGGGATTCTCTATACCTTCGGCATCGTGTCGCTTGGCGTGTACGGCATTGTGCTGGCCGGCTACGCGTCGAATTCCAAGTATCCGTTCCTCGGCGGCATCCGATCGAGTGCCCAGATGATTTCCTACGAACTCGCGATGGGCATGAGCGTGGTGGCGGTGTTCATGGTGGTGGGCGACCTGAACCTTTCGAAGGTGGTCGCGTACCAGGAGGCCAATGTCTTTCACTGGATGGTGTGGAAGCAGCCGCTGGCGTTCGTCATTTTCCTGATTGCGGCCTTTGCGGAGACCAACCGCCTGCCGTTCGACCTTCCGGAGTCCGAGTCCGAGCTGGTCGGCGGTTACCACACCGAATACAGCTCCATGAAATTCGCCCTGTTCTTCCTGGGCGAGTACGCGGCCATGATTGGGGCGTCAGCCATGATGGTGACGCTCTTTTTCGGCGGCTGGGCATTTCCATGGGGCGGCGGCCCGGCGACCAGCGTCATCGGCGGCCTGGGCCATATTCTCTGCTTCATCCTGAAGATGGGTGTCCTTCTCGTGGTGTTTATCTGGACCCGCTGGATGCTCCCGCGCTTCCGTTACGATCAGCTCATGGACCTGGGATGGCGGCGGTTCATTCCCCTGGCCCTGGTCAATATTCTGGTCACCGCCCTGGTGCTCGCCTTTCTGCAACGATAACCGAACCGAACGAAACATGACCAAGGTCGTTGAGCGAAAGCCCCTGTCCGCCCTCGAGCAGACCTACCTGCCCACCTTGGTGAGCGGATTCAAGGTCACGTGGAAACATTTCAAGAACACGCTGTTCAAGGGACGCCCGGTCACGATGGAGTATCCCGAGGAGCGTTGGGTGGTGCCCGAGGGATATCGCGGGGCGCCCTACCTGGTGAAGGACCAGGACAACAACACCAAGTGCGTCAGCTGCCAGTTGTGTGAGTTTGTCTGTCCGCCGAAGGCGATCAAGATCACCCCGCCCGGCCCGGGTGGCCCGTCGGCCGATCGCCCGAACGCGGAGAAGATGCCCCGGGAGTTCGAAATCAACATGCTTCGGTGCATCTTCTGCGGCTTCTGCCAGGAAGTTTGCCCGGAGGAGGCGATCTTTCTCCAGAAGGACTACTCGCTGACCGGCGAAAGTCGTCAGGAGATGGTCTACAACAAGGAAAAGCTTCTGAAGCTGGGTGGGGTCCACGGCGGCATCCAGAAGTGGAAACACAAGCTCGAGGAGGCCCGCGAGCAGGAATCCTTCCCGGTGAAGGATGCGATCACCCAACCGAAATAGGACGTACGGCATGCTTCAGGACCTTCTCTTTTACGCCTTTGCCGGACTGTCCCTTCTGTTCGGCTTCCTGTGCGTGGCCAATCCGTTCAGCCGGAGTCCGGTCACGAGCGCCATGTTTCTGGTGCTGACCATCGTGGCGCTCGCGGGACTGTTCATCCTCCTCCACGCCTTCTTCCTCGCCGCCATCCAGATCCTGGTCTACGCGGGCGCTGTCATGGTGCTATTCCTCTTCGTGATCATGCTCCTTGATCTCAAGGAGGAGGAGGGCCGGAAACTGCGCAAGCTGACGGTGGGCACTGGCGCACTGGCCGTGGCCGCAATCGCCGGAATCCTGATCCGGGCGGTCATCGCTGCCAAACCGCTTGCGACGGGAGCCCTGGTTTCTGGCGAGACCAAGCCGCTGGGGAAACTCCTGTTCACCCAGTATCTCCTCCCCTTTGAGGTCATGTCGTTGCTGCTGCTGGTTGGCATGATCGGCGTGATCCTGCTCAGCAAGAAGGAGGTTAAATGAGTCCCGGACTGAATCACTACCTCGTCGTCAGCGCCCTGCTGTTCTGCCTGGGTCTTTTCGGAGTCCTCGCGCGCCGGAATCTGCTCGTGATCTACATGTGCCTCGAGCTCATGTTGAATGCATCCAACCTCGCCCTGGTGGCCTTCTCCCGTTTCAACGCAAACCTCAACGGCCAGGTCATGGTGTTCTTCATCATCACCGTCGCCGCCGCCGAGGTGGCGGTTGGCCTCGCCCTGATCGTGGCGCTTTACCGGAAACGCCGCACCGCCCACGTGGAAGACCTGACCAGCCTCCGGTTCTAGACCGCCCATGGACCACACCGCCGCCCATTCCGCCGTCGCCAGCGCGTCGCACTATCAGGATCTCGCCTGGGTCATCCTGCTGCTCCCGCTGATCTCAGCCACGTCCATCCTGTTCGGCCTTCGAAACAGCCGCACCCTGACCAATGCGATCGCCCTGTCGTCGGTGACGACCGGATTCATCCTGAGTGTCGCGCTGTTCCTGAATTTTGGGCTGTCCCATGAAACGGCTCAGGCCGATGCCCTGCCCTGGCTCAACGTGGGAAACCTCAAGGTCCATATTGGGCTGACCGTGGATTCGCTCTCCACCCTGATGCTCATGGTGGTGACCGGCATCTCGAGCCTCGTCCACATCTTCAGCACGCGGTACATGGATGAGGACCGGGATTACCCGCGCTATTTCTCCGGGCTTGGACTCTTCACGTTCTCGATGCTGGGCATCGTGTTGTCGGACAATTTCGTCCAGACATTCATCTTCTGGGAGCTGGTCGGTGTCTCGAGCTATCTGTTGGTGGGCTTCTGGTATGAGAAGCCTTCCGCGGCAGATGCCGCCAAGAAGGCGTTCCTGACGAACCGGGTTGGCGATTTTGGATTTATCCTGGGAATCATCGTGATCTGGGCGGCCACGGGGACCGTTTCCTTTGAGGAATTGGCGGCGAAGTTCCACGCGGACCCTGCAGTGTTGGGCTCGTACAGTTCGCTCGCCGGGGTTCTGGTCTTCCTCGGAGCCATGGGCAAGAGCGCGCAAGTGCCCCTTCACGTTTGGTTGCCGGACGCGATGGAGGGTCCCACTCCGGTGTCGGCGCTGATCCACGCCGCCACCATGGTGGCGGCCGGGGTGTACATGCTGTGCCGGGTCTTCTTCCTGTTTGAGCTTCCTGCGGCCTGGCCGGATTGCCTCGCCCTGCTCAAGCCGTTCTCGGCCCTGGGCATCATTGCCTGGACGGGTGGGATCACATCGCTCATCGCCGGCGTGATTGCCATCCAACAGGACGACATCAAGCGAATCCTGGCCTATTCCACCCTCTCGCAGCTGGGATACATGGTGATGGCCGTTGGCTGTGCCGGGCCGGATGCAGCGATGTTTCACCTCACGACGCATGCGTGCTTCAAGGCGTTGCTGTTCCTGGGTGCCGGCAGTGTGATCGTCGGGTGTCACCATGAGCAGGACATCTGGAAGATGGGCGGACTGTGGAAGAGAATGCCCACGACCTCGGTCTGCTTTGCCATTGCGACTTCGGCGCTCTGCGGGCTCCCGGTGGTGACCTCGGGTTTCTATAGCAAGGACGCCATTTTCGCGGCGGCCTTGGCGAACGGGAGACCGGTGCTGTTCGGCATTGGCGTCTTGGTGGCGGGTCTGACCACATTGTACATGGCCCGGCTGTTCCTGGTGGCATTCCTGGGTGTACCGCGAAGCGAGGCAGCGGATCAGGCACACGAGTCCGCCCGCGCCATGACCCTGCCGCTGGTGATCCTGGCATTTCCATCAGTCGCTCTGGGCTGGCTGCCGCTCGGAGACTTCCTGAAACACACGTTCTTCCCGTCGGCCGCCATTCACGAACCGGAGGGACTGATGGAGGTCCTGTTCCAGCCGTTTAATCATTCCCCGCTGGGTGCGGTTTTCGGGGTGGGGCTGATCCTGTTCGGCGCCTTTGCCGCGGTGTTGTTGTACTGGAACGCCGGGACGGATCCGCTTCCCGGTCGGGCGGCCTGCCTGAGCCGCGTCCTTCGGAACCGGCTCTATTTCGACCAGGTTTATGAGGCTGTGGTGATTCCGTTGCAGGATGCGGTGTCCGCCGTGGCCTCGTGGCTGGACCAATGGCTGGTCCAGGGATTCGTGGTTCGGGGTGCTGCCGGTGCGGTGGATCTGTTTGGACGCGGACTCCGCCTGGTCCAGACGGGCAATCTGCAAACCTACGCCTTCCTCTTCGTGGTCGGCGTCGCCCTCGCGGTCATCCTCGCCCTCAATTAGCCCGCCATGTCACCCGTCTCCCTTCTCATTCTCCTGCCGTTCCTGGGCGCGCTGGCCATCCTGCTCACGCCGCAGCGTTATGCGGTGGCCTGGCGTTTCACCGCCTTGGGCGCTTCCGGCCTGGCTGCGGTGGCGTCCTTGTTTGTCTTCTTCGGATTCCATCCGGGGAGCGCCGGTTTCCAGATGACCGGGTCCATGGACTGGAATGCCGCCATCGGCCTGACCTACCATGTGGGTGTGGACGGCGTGAATGCCGGACTGCTGCTGGTCACCGCCCTGGTCGGATTCGCCGCTGTGGGCGTCTCGTCGGAAATCGAGCGCCAGCCGAAGATGTTCTACATGCTGCTCCTTATCATGATTGGGGGAGCCTTGGGGGCATTCGCATCGCTCGACCTGTTCTTCCTCTACTTCTTCAACGAACTCGCTCTGGTGCCGACGTTCCTGATGATCGGGGTCTGGGGACGGGGAGAGCAGAAGAACTTCGCGGCCTTCCAGATCACGCTGTATCTGTCTCTCGGAGCCCTCGTGGCCCTGGCCGGGTTGATTTGCCTCTATGCGATGTCGGGTGCCAATACCTTGGACGTGGTGGCCTTGGGCGCCTGGTTGAAGGACCATCCCCTTCCTGCGTCGTCTCAGACGTTGATTTTCGGACTGCTCCTCTTTGGGTTTGGAACGTTGGTGGGCCTGTTCCCGTTCCACAGCTGGGCTCCGCTGGGCTACGGAGTCGCTCCGACCGCCACAGCCATGATGCACGCGGGAATCCTGAAGAAGGTGGGCCTGTTCGCCCTGCTCCGATCGGCCTATCCCCTGTTGCCGGTGGGTGTGGCGAACTGGAGCGGCGTCCTGGCAGTGCTTTGCCTGGGCAACCTGCTCTATTGCGGCTTCGTGGCCATGCGGCAGCGTGATCTCAACCTGCTCTTCGGTAACTCCAGCCTGGCCCATATGGGGTTCATTTTCCTTGGACTGGCCAGCGTCAGCGTGATCGGCGTGACGGGTGCCGTGCTTATCATGGTCGCCCATGCCCTCCTGGCTGCCCTCGAGTTCGGACTCGGTGGATACTTGTATCGCCATGCCGGGACACTGGAACTCGACAAACTGGGAGGAGCGCTGCGCCAGATGCCGTTCATCGGCACCGCGCTGGTCGCAGCTCTGTTGGCGGGTTGCGGCGTTCCGGGTTTTGCCAATTTCGCGGGTGAACTGGCGGTCTTGTTCGGCGTCTGGCCGTCGATGCCCTGGCATGTGGTGGCGGCTGCATGGGGAGGACTGATTCTCGGGGGCGTCTACATGCTCCGCGCCATCCGGAAGGTGGCCCACGGTCCGATCAATGACACATTGCAAAAGGCCCCGGATGCCGGATGCATGGACCGGGTGCCGTATCTCGTTTTGCTCGCGGCCCTGGTTTATTTTGGCGTGGCTCCGGGCTCCCTGGCGGATCGGATCCGGCCCAGTGCCGAACAGATCGTGGCGCGTGCCAGGTCCGCGATGCCGCCAAGCGGCCCGAATCCGGCTCCGGTCACTGACCCCACTCCCGCTGTTGCCACCACCGCCGCGCCGTCCCACTGAATGCGATGAACTCCTCGTTGCTGGTCATTGAATTTCTGGTCGCCCTCCTGGGATTGGGGGTTGTGGTTGCAGACCTGTGGACCGGACCGCAGTCGCGTCGCCTGCTGGCGTACGGCGCCACCACCGGACTTGCCCTGGTGTTCACCCTTCACGCGGGCGCCTTGGCCCCGGCGGACGGGACGGCATTCGCGGGAACTTTTCTCGTCGACGGCTTGGCGAATTACTTCAAGTCGCTGTTCCTCGTGGTGGCGATGGTCGTCCTGCTGGTTTCAACGCGATACGCCGACCAGTTGCCGGCCTATGGTGAGTTCGTTGCCCTGGTCCTGTTCGGATTGGTGGGAATGCTTCTGGCAGCATCAGCGAATGATCTCGTGGTGATGTTCGTGGCGCTTGAGCTCATCACGGTGACGTTCTACATCCTCGTCAGTCTCCAAAAGAACCGTCTGGGATCGCTCGAAGCCGGCGTCAAATACTTGATTTTCGGGGCGCTGGCCGCCGCGTTCATGGTGTTCGGCATCACTCTGATTTTCGGTGCGGCCAATACGACGCAGTTCTACGAAATCGCTGCGCGACAGGGCGAGCTGTCCAAGTCGCCGGTGTTCCTGATCGGACTCCTGCTGACCTTTGTCGGTCTGGGATTCAAGGTGTCAGCGTTTCCATTCCAGATGTGGACTCCGGATGTATATCAGGGTGCCCCGGCGCCGGTGACCGCCTTTCTCGCGTCGGGTTCCAAAGCTGCCGGGTTCGTGCTCATCCTTCGGATCACCTACGGGTGGTCCCGGATCTGGCCCATGGCTGGAGTCATCTGCTCCTGCTCTTTGCGGTGGTGACGGCGCTCTATGGCAGCTTCTGCGCGCTGGCCCAGCGCAGCGTCAAACGGCTGATGGGTTACAGCTCGATTGCCAACGCCGGTTACCTGCTCATTGGCGTGGCCGCGACGAACACCACTGGGGCCTCCGCGGTGGCGTTTTATCTGGCTTCCTATGTCTTCACGACGTTGCTGGTGTTCAGCGTCGTCACCGTCGTCACTGCGGAATCCGATACGGATGACATCACCGCCTTTTCCGGGTTAGCCCAGCGGTCGCCTTTTCTGGCCGCCGCCCTGACGATTGGCTTGGTCAGCCTCGCCGGTGTCCCGCCGCTGGCCGGGTTTTTCGGAAAGTTTTGGTTGTTCAAGGCGGCGGCCCTCCGGGTGGCGGAGGACCGCTGGTATCTGGTGGCAATTCTGGCCGCCTGTCTCGCGGTGGTGATCTCGCTTTATTACTATTTCGGCATCATCCGAACGATGTACTGGCCGCGTCAGGAGACGGGATCGGAGCCGCTCAAGGCCGGAGCGCCCGCCGCGATCGCCATGGCGGTTTGCATCGCGGCCGTGCTGATCCTGGGGGTCTTCCCGGGCGGCTTGGTGGGGATTTCTCGCGAAGCGGTGGCCGGCCTGGCGGCGCCTGGATCGATGCCGGCTGCCCACGCCGTGTCGCAGGCTCCCGGCCATTAGTTCGGGCTGGATCCAGGAAAGAGGAGTTGCAGGACTTCCTCGGGGGTTGGCGGGGGTGTGTCAGTCCCGCCGGAAACGGAATTCTCCCGTCCGATGATGATCTTGGGATCGATGGAGACCACGAGCGGCACCTTCTGCAAGCCCGTCGCCATGATGACGATGTAGCAGAATTCGTAATTGTCCCACTTCCCAGCGGGGATCCGGACGATCGTGTCCTTGGGGTCGATATACCATGGATAGGAGGTCGCATCGGGGTCTTTCACCGACTTGAGAACGTCCATTTTCCCAAAGGGCGATTTGACGTCGTTGACCGGACCTTTGAGTTTGCCGAGAACAATCAGCGCGAAGGGATGGCTGCCGAAAAATTGGAGGGGGACTCCGTTGCGTGAAGCGAGCACCTTTCCTTCGAACGTGGGTGGATCATAGGTGAGGGTCGGATTATCGGGATTGGAGACGTTGACGCCGATGTACACGTACTGCGGAGCGTCGGGGCTGTTGTTTATCATGGTTGGTGAGGTGGAAGGATTTATGGCGTTGCCGTCGGTGGGATTGAATGCTTCCCAATCTGTTCCCGGACCCGGTTGAAACATCCGTCAGTTCGGACGCCAGCCAGGACCGGGTGATTGAGGATCTCTCGTGCCGGATATCCCCGGGCTGCCGCGCGGTCAAGGAAATCGCAGGCTGCCGCGCGGCGACCGGCATTTTCGGAAATCAAAGCGGCCAGAAAAAACACCTCGGCGTCGTCAGGCGATTCCTCGAGGGACTTCTCGATTTCCCGGGAAGCCTCAGCCCCTTCGCCCGCGCACTGGAGATACCAGGCGAGCCACGCGCGGCTGGCGCCCTGCGACGGTCCGACAGCGAGCTCGGCCCGGAGGATTTCGATGGCCCGCCGGTAGGCGAACCTGACGGATCCGACCGGTTCCCCGGACCATTGGCGGGCCTCGCCGAGGTTTCCCCAGAACTCGAACCGGCGAGGTTTGAGCTCAACCGCCTCGGCGTATTCGCGGCTGGCATCCGCGTACCGGCCTTGAATGAAGTGCAGCGAACCCAGGTTCGAGAGTGCTTCCGGCTGGCGACGAATCTGGAGCGATTGAATCAGGACCTCTTCGGCCTCGCGATCTCGTCCCAGGAAATACAGGAGACCGCCGAGATCCCGGTATCCGGTATCGTTATCGGGTACGATGCGAATGACTTCCCGGAACTGTCCCTCTGCTTCCCGAAGCCGGATCTCGGAAACATAAAAGGTGCCCAGTTCCCGATGCAGCTCCCATGAATCCGGATTCCTCTCCAGGGCCCCGCGATACAGGTTTTCGGCGTCGTTTGTCCTGCCGCTGGATTGGTAACACCGCGCGAGGGCCCCGATGATGGCCGGATCATGGGGACGAATCTGGGCCGCCCGCTCACATTGGCGGGTAGCCTCGTCGTAGAGGCCCATCCGGTGAAGAACGCTGCCCAATGCATAGCGTCCCTCGGGCAGGTCCGTATTGAGTCCCACCGCCCGGTTGGCGTGGTCACGGGCCAGGCGCAGGAAATTGGTATCGTGGGTCGCGGTCAGCGCATGCAGGTAGCTGATGGCCAGTTCTGCGTGGGCCACGGCAAAACTGGGGTCCAGGCTGACCGCCTCGGTCAGGTGCCGAATCGCCTTCTCGGGATTTTCGGACGGTTCGTACCGGGACCGGTTGCCGAGTCCCTCGAGGAATGACTCATAGGCTCTTGCATTCGCGGTGGGAAGCAGGTCCGGCCGTGCAGGGATCCCAAACCATTGGGCGACGACCGAGGCAAGACGCTCATGTCCCGCGACATCGTCTCCCCCGGTTTCAAAAGTCTCCGCTTGCCGTTGCTCAAGGGAATCGACGTCCACCAGCGCCACCACCAGGCGCGGCCGGGGGGATTCCGCTGTGATGGATAACGTGAGAGCCAGCTCGCATCCAAAGCGACGGCCGGCGTCTGCGGGTGTTTGCGGCGGGGCTTCGAGGACTTCTGTTGGCGCGATGACCCGGAGATGGGTGGCTCCGGCCAGGCGGGCCGGGAGCACGTGGGCCAGTCCGTTCAGGAGATCCAATGTGGCTGCCTGGCGAACTTGGTTGGTGATGGGAAGCACGGCGATCGTCTGGATACCGCCAACCGTGCGAGGGGAATGACGGCCCTTGGAGGTCGTTGGTCGAAACAGCGTCGGCATCAGCAGCGCCAGCGCCACGACGGCTGCGATGACTAAACCACGGCGCATCCAGTAGGTGCCTGTTCCGGGATCCGGAGGCGGACGAAAAGAGGCGAGGCCGCGCTCGCCCACTTCGAAAACTTCGAGTCTCGTTTCCCCACCC
Organism: Limisphaerales bacterium; assembly: GCA_044221235.1. Taxonomy (GTDB): domain Bacteria; phylum Verrucomicrobiota; class Verrucomicrobiia; order Limisphaerales; family UBA9464; genus UBA9464. The sequence goes on along the minus strand of JBGAPN010000005.1, from coordinate 484 downwards.
TTGAGCCGGCGGAATCCATGTTCCACCCACTGCAATTCCTCCAATCCCTCATCCGGGGGAAGTCCGGCATTTCCCCGGGCCGCCTCGGTAGCCGCACGGCTCAGGAGAATTTGATCCGGTCCGGCCAGGGCCATCACGCCAGCCGCGATGTCCACCTCGAGACCATATAGGTCGAGCCGTCCGTCCAGCTGTTCATTGACCAGGGCCTCGCCGGTGTGGATTCCGATCCGGACCAAGACCGGATGCGATTCGTCCGCGGCACGCTGCCGGAGATGGTGTTGGAGAAGAAGTGCGAATCCTACGGCATCCTCAGCCCGCCTGAACGCGAGGAAAAAGGAGTCCCCTGCCGTGTTGATTTCGACCGATCCGGGAAAACGGGCCTGGAGCGAGCGGACCAGTTCCTGGTGGTCGTGGATGCAACGGACACCCGCTTGGTCGCCCAGCAACCGCTTGAGACGCGTCGAACCAACGATGTCTGTGAACA
>JBGAPN010000418.1:0-4760 GCA_044221235.1 Limisphaerales bacterium | reverse complement strand
CCGCCAATCCAGCGAACACCCCGGCAAACAGGAGCAATCGGAGTCCAGCACCGTCGCCAGCCCCGGGAATTGCGGACGCCAGACGTCGACTCAATTCACCGGTAGCAGCGAGTTCCCCAAGCTTCAGCACGTCAAAGGTGCCTGCCGCAAGGAACACAACCTGCATGGCCAGCAGCATCGCGACGCTGGCGCCGAAGGTGTATACGAAGAACTGTGTTGCTGCCTGACGTCTTGCCCCCGAGCCCCATTGCTGGATCAGGAAGTATGCCGGCACCAGGGCCATCTCCCAATACAGGAACCAGAGGATGAAGTTGAAGGCGGTGAAAGTCCCGAAGAGCGCCGTCTGCAACAGGAATACCCAGGTGCAGAAGCCTGGATGGTCTCCGCGCGGGCCCGCAATTTCCAGACTCAGGGGCACCAGCAGGGCCGTCAGGAGCACCAGGACCAATCCGAGGCCGTCGAGACCCACGAAATAGTCGACGCCCAACGACGGAATCCAGGAGAGTTTCTCCACGAACTGCGGTGTGCCGGTTCCGACACCGAAACGAAGAAGCAGCAGTCCGACTTGGATCAACGCCAGTCCAGCGAACAACCGTCGTGTGATGCGCACCGCGCTCGTCGGGATCAGCATCAATACCATCGCGCCGACCAGCGGGGTGAGGATCAGCAGGGAAATGAGGGGCAGGGCGGTCATGCGATCCAGATCAGCAGGAGGGCCAGGGCGGCGGTTCCAATTGCGACCCACCGCAGGTAGCGGTGGGCCCGTCCGTTGTGGAAGCGGGAGGCCGACTGGCCCGTGGACCGGGTGGTGTCGCACCCTGCATCAAATCCGTCATTGAGGGCCTGTTCGTCCAGCCGGGACCCGGCCCAGCCTCCGATATGCCCGAGGGTCTGCACGAGATCCACCAGACCGTCCCAGATCCAGCGCTCCAGCCAGGCGACGGCCTGCCCGATCCCCCAACCGGCCCGCGTGATGGTCGCTGCATAGAGGGCATCGATGGCGTAGCCGCGATTCAGCCAGTGATGGAACCGGGGAAACCGGATCTCCAGGGGATCGTCCGCGATTCCGGTGGTCCGGACCGAGCGGTACGTTGTCCAGCCCAGCGCGATCCCCGCGAATGACACGAACGTCGAAATCAGGAGGAGGCCCCAAACGCCCTCCATCGCCGATTCAGCATGGGGTTCCGTCCCGGCCAGGTAATGTTCGAGGAGAGGCCAGAAAGGTGTGCAAACCGCGCTCAGCATCAGCGTCCAGGCCGCCAGGATCGCCAGCGGTACGGTCATCACTGCAGGACTCTCATGAGGTGCGCTCCCGCTGGATTCCGATTGAGCCCCGTGGGTCTCATGCATTTCTGGCTGGGTTTCGGCCCGGGGCTTTCCCAGGAACACGAAGCAAATCTGCCGGGTCATGTAGAATGCGGTCAGTGCGGCACCCACCAGGCACAGGACAAAGGGACCTTTCGACACGGGCCACGATTGAGCTCCGTGAAGGATCGCATCCTTGCTCCAGAATCCGGAGAAGAAAATGGGGACGCCCGACAACGCCATCATGCCAATTCCGTAGGTGGCGAAGGTCAGCGGAAGGTGTCGTCGGAGTCCGCCCATCCGGCGAATGTCCTGTTCATGATGGCAGGCGTGGATGATGGATCCGGCGCCCAGGAACAGCAGTGCCTTGAAGAAGGCATGGGTCAGCAGGTGGAGCATGCCCACCGCCGGCCCGCCGGTGGCCACGCCGACGAACATGAGTCCGAGCTGGGAAACGGTGGAATAGGCCAGGATGCGTTTGAGGTCGGATTGGGCCATGGCGCACGTTGCGGCGAAGACCGCAGTCAGGGCACCCACCCAGGCCATGACCACCAAGGCAGGGGTGTCGGACCGGAACTCCAGTCCGTCGGGACCACCCGCCGCACTGAAGAGGGGGTGCAATCGGGCCGCCAGAAACACGCCGGCGGCCACCATCGTGGCGGCGTGGATGAGGGCGCTGACCGGCGTGGGACCTTCCATGGCGTCGGGCAGCCACACGTGCAGCGGCAGTTGTCCTGATTTTCCCGCGGCGCCCCAAAGGCACAGCAAGGCGATGGCACCCGAAGCAGCCAACCCTCCAACGGTGGTGGTGGCTGCCAGAGGGGTCAGCGACGACGGCTCCAGCAGTCCGCGTCCGCCATCGAAAAACAGCAGCGAGCCAGTTCCGGCGTTCAGCCAGAGGAGCGCGGTAAACAGGCCCAGATCCCCGATGCGGGTGGTGAGGAACGCCTTCTTGGCGGCGGCCGCCGCGGACGGTTTGGTGAACCAGAATCCGATCAGAAGATAGGATGCCACACCCACGAGTTCCCAGCACACGAACAGCACCAGGAGGCTGTTGGCGATGACCAGCCCCAGCATCGCGGCCGCGAACAGCGATAGGAATCCGAAGAACCGGGTGAAATTTGGATCCTCGGACATGTAGCCGGTGCTGAAGATGAAAATCAGTGAACCGACAAACGTGATCATCACCAGCATCGAGGCAGACAGGGGATCCACGATCCAGCCGGCCGGAACCACGAGTTGACCGGCGGTGAACCACGCGTGATTGGAAACAATCCGGTGCCCGTCGGCCCCGAAGGTTGCGATCAAGGCGGCGAGCGACAGGAGGAATCCCAGTCCCATCGAACCGATGGCCAGCGTGGCGGCACGACGCCGGCATGGCCGTCCTGAAATCGCGATGATTCCGGCCGAGGTCAGCGGCAGCAGTGGAATCAGCCAGGGATGGGTCGCAATCCAGTTCATTCAGCCTTGGAGTTCGTCGGCTTCATTGATGTCGCTGGTGCGGCGATGTCGGAACAGCGCGATGATCAGGGCCAGGCCCACGGCGGCCTCGGCGGCGGCGATGGCGATGGCGAACAGGGCGAACAGCGGGCCGTCGAGCTGTTCCGGGGCGGGACCAAACCGCCAGAACGCGATGAAATTCAGATTGGCGGCGTTCAACATCAGTTCGATGCCGATGAGCACCACGATCGCATCGCGGCGGACGAGCACGGCGCCCAGCCCGCAGGTGAACAGCAGGCACGAAACCAGGAGGCAGGCGGCGAGGGGCGTCATGGGGTGGGCGGAGTGGACGACGGGGGCTCGGTGTCCCGCCGGGGGAGGGCGATCAAGGCGGCGCCAATGGTGGCCGCCGTCAGCAGCAGCCCGAGGACCTGGAGGGGCACCACCTGCTCGCGGACCAGGCGTTCCCCGATGGCGCGGACGGAGACGGCCGGGGCGGGGTGGGCTTCGCGGGCAACCACCGGGCTACGCAGCACGGTCCACACCATGAGCCCGCCGAGGAGGGCGGTGATCGAGATTCCGGCAAGGGATGACGGACCCAGCCGCTGTTCCGGCGGTTCGGTGCCGCGGACCAGCAGGACGGCGAACACGATCAGGACGGCCACCGCGCCCACGTACACCAGGATCTGGACCAGTCCGGCGAACTCTGCCTGCAGTTGCACGTACAACAGCCCGAGGCCGGCCAGGCAGAGGGCGAGGCAGAGGGCGGCGTGAACGAGATTCCGCAGCGTGACCGCCGCGATGGCAGCGCCGACCGTGATCCCGGCGAGTATGGCGAAGGCAGCGGTCATGGGTGGTGGTAATTCAGGCAAACCGGTAGCTGCGTTTTGGGAAGGCGCGTGCGAACGGCCGGCTGAAAACAAGGTAGGAGGCCACCACCATGGTGGCGCCCAGCGCCCAACGCAGAGCCCCGTTCCAAGAACCGGTGAAATGCCAGAGTCCGGCGACCACGAGGTTGACCAGGGCCAGGGGAAGCAGGAACTGCCAGGCGAGGCGCATCAATTGGTCCATGCGCAGCCGTGGCAGGGTTCCTCGGATCCAGATGAACAGGAAAATCAGGCTCATCAGTTTTCCAAAGAACCAGGCCCACGACGGAATCCATCCGAGCCAGGAAAACGGCGGCAGCCATCCGCCCAGGAACAGCGTGATACCCAGTCCGCACACAGCAAACAGCCCGAGGTATTCGCCGAGGAAGAAAAGGGCGAACTTGAACCCGGAATACTCGGTGAAGTAGCCGGCGATGATTTCCGACTCGGCCTCCGGTAAGTCGAACGGGGCGCGGTTGGCCTCCGCCGCGGCGGCGATCAGGAAGACCAGGAACCCGAGGGCTCCCCAGGGAGTGAACAGATTCCACGCATGCAGTCCGGCGATCGAGGTGCCGGACTGCCGTTCCACCACCGTGACCAGCGAGAGCGAGCCGGTGAGCATGATGACGGGCAGTGTCGACAGGATCAGGGGCAATTCGTAGCTGATCAGCTGCGCCAGGGCCCGCATGGCGCCCAGGAGGGAGTACTTGTTGCCTCCCGCCCATCCGGCCATGAACACCCCGACTTCCACCGCGGTGCCGACCGCAAAGAAGAACAGCAACCCGGTGTCCTTCAGGTCGAGGGCCACCATGTTCCGGCCGACCGGCAGGACGGAGAAGGCCAGGAGCGGCGGAATCACCACCACCAGCGGCGCCAGAAAGTGGACGATGCGGTCCGCGTGGCGCGGAACGACGTCCTCCTTGGTCAGCGACTTGATGCCATCGGCCGCAAATTGCAGGAACCCGGCCGGACCAACGCGGTTGGGACCCGGGCGATTCTGAATGCGGCCCAGAATCTTCCGCTCCAGCACCGTCGTGAGCGCGAAGAGGGCGGGGAACACCGCGCAGATGGCTCCAATGGCGATGAGGGATGCGACCCATGGCTGCCACGCGACGGGGAATACGTCCACGATGCGTTCTTTCAGGAAGA
>JBGAPN010000417.1:0-4764 GCA_044221235.1 Limisphaerales bacterium | reverse complement strand
GGTTCCCGTGCTCCTTGCAACGGGAATGCCCCCACAGGACGCTCTGGGCACCAACAAGTTCCAATCCTCCTGCGGCACCACGCTGGCCACGGTCCAGTATGCGCGCCACGGACTGATGAATTGGGAGGAACTGCCCTTCGGTCTCGTCGCGACGGCCGTGGGTGCTCTCACGGGAGCGTGGGCGGTGACACAGGTCCGACCCGATTTCCTGCGACCGGTCATCCCGGTTCTGCTGCTGGCCATCGCCGTCTATACGGCGGCCAAGCGGGATCTTGGCGGGGAGGACCGACCCGCGCGAATGACCGGCCCGGCCTTCGGACTGGCTTTTGGGCTGCTCCTTGGCTTCTACGACGGTTTCTTTGGCCCGGGAACCGGGTCCTTCTGGACCATGGCCTGTGTACTCGTCCTGGGATTGGGATTGCTTCCCGCCACCGCGTATACCAAGGCCATGAACCTGACCAGCAACCTGGTTTCGCTCGGGGTGTTTCTGTTCACCGGACATGTACGGTTCGAGGTGGGGTTGACCATGGCTGCCGGTCAGATCATCGGGGGAAAACTGGGAGCGAAGACCGCGGTGAAAGGCGGTGCCCGCGTAATCCGTCCCGTCTTCCTCGTCATGGTGGGTGCGTTGACCCTGAAATTGGGGTGGGATGCGTGGCGGCGGTGGTGAATCCCCTGGGGCCCCGGGGACAGCGGCGCCTGGATCTCGATCGGAAATCCAGCCGAACCCTTCCTCTTCCGGCGGTTCCCGGAACCGAAACCCTTCCTCCGACTCCAGCGACGGTCCGTTCCTTGACCTCTGAAAATGCCCCCCGTAGCTTGGCCGCGTTGTGAAAGGTTCACCTGTGCGCAATTTTTCAATTCCCTACGTCATCGAGCAGGAAGGCCGCTCCGAACGCGGCTACGATCTCTACAGCCGTCTCCTCAAGGATCGCATTGTGTTCCTGGGCACCCCGGTGGATGACATGGTGGCGAACGTCATCGTGGCCCAGTTCCTCTTCCTTCAGATGTCCGACCCGAAGAAGGACATTCATTTTTACATCAACTCGCCGGGTGGTTCCGTCACCGCCGGCCTCGCCATCTACGATACCATGCAATGGCTCACCTGCGACGTGAACACGTACTGCGTCGGCATGGCGGCGAGCATGGGCGCCGTGCTGCTGAGCTCCGGAACCAAGGGCAAACGCTTCGCCCTTCCCAATGCCGACATCATGATCCACCAGGTTCTCGGCGGCGCCGAGGGACAGGCCAGCGATGTGGAGATCCGGGTGAAGCACATGCTGTCGCTCAAGAAGCGCCTTAACGAAATCCTGAGCCGGCACACCGGCCAGCCCTACGACATCGTTGAAAAGGCCTGCGACCGGGACAATTTCATGACCGCCGACCAGGCGCGTGAGTTCGGTCTCGTCGACGAAGTGGTCACCTCCCGACGCGAGGTGCCGGCGCTGGTGGCCGCGGATACCAAATAATCTCATCGTCCAGCTCTCCGACTCTCCATGGCCCGCGCCCATCAGATCACCATGTGCAGCTTCTGCGGCAAGAGCCGTTCGGAGGTGCGCAAGCTCATCGCCGGGCCTGGCGTGTACATCTGCGACTCCTGCGTTTCCGTCTGCCAGACCGTCCTTTCCAAGGAATTGCGCGAGGAAAGCACCAAGGAACTCCGACGGTTGAATGTGCCCAAGCCGGCCGAGCTCAAGCTGCAGCTGGACCAACACATCATCGGACAGGAGGACGCCAAAAGGACCCTGAGCGTCGCCGTCTACAATCACTACAAGCGCATCCTGCACCAGGGGGAATTCACCCCCGCTGACGACGTGGAGCTCCAGAAGAGCAATGTGCTGCTCATTGGGCCCACCGGCTGCGGCAAGACCCTTGCCGCACAGACGATCGCACGGCTGCTGGAGGTGCCCTTCGCCATCGCGGATGCGACCTCACTCACCGAGGCCGGCTACGTGGGTGAGGATGTGGAAACGATCATCCTCCGACTGCTCCAAAACGCCGACTACGACGTGAAGCGGGCCCAGATGGGCATCGTGTACATCGACGAAATCGACAAGATTGCCCGCAAGACCGAAAACGTCTCCATCACCCGCGACGTCAGCGGGGAAGGCGTCCAGCAGGGACTGCTCAAGCTGCTGGAAGGCACCATCTGCAACGTCCCGCCCCAGGGCGGGCGAAAGCACCCGCAGCAGGAGTATATCCGGGTCGATACCACGCAGATCCTGTTCATCTGCGGCGGGGCAACGCCGGGTCATGGGGTTCGGGTCACCGGCCAGCACCGCCGATGCTGCCCGGCTGACCACCCAGCAGGTCATGAAGGAAGTGGAACCCGAGGATCTTCTCAGCTTCGGATTCATCCCCGAGTTTATTGGCCGCCTGCCCTGTTGGAGCGTTCTGGACGAATTGTCCGAGGACGACCTGGTGCGAATCCTGGTCGAGCCGAAGAATGCGCTGGTGAAACAATTCACCAAGCTGCTTTCCCTGGATGGAGTCTCCCTGGAAATCACCCCCGATGCCTGTCGCGAACTGGCAGCCTCGGCCTTGAAGAAGGGTACCGGGGCCCGCGCGTTGCGAAGTCTCCTCGAACGCCTGATGCGGGATGTCATGTTCGAAGTTCCCACTTCCGACGACGTTTCGGGCATCACGATCAACCGCGCAGTGGTCCGCGGCGAATCAACCCCGATCATTGGCCGACGCCCGGCCGCCGAGGCGGCTTGACGGGCTCGAACGGAACGCCCAGACGCGACCCGCATGGTGGTCCAACCTCCGACCCGGGGTGTTGCGATCCAGTGATGACCCGCTGACGAATGCTGACCTCCTTTCCGTTGGTGCATCTCGGCACTGCCCCGGGAGAACTTCCCCCCTCTCTCGTCCAACTCGGGAGGAAGAGGGTCGGTGTGAGGGTCCGGGGCAAGCTGAGAGTTGAGTCCTACCATGAGGTCCCCCTCGCCCTTCTGACTCGGGGAAGAAGGGAGGGCCGGGGTGAGGGCCTTCGGGGCGGTAGGAGGAAAGGGGCAGGCGGTAAGCCGGTAGCGCGGTCGCTGCGCTCCTGCGGGGCCCCTCATCCGCCCTTCGGGCGCCTTCTCCCTTCCGCCGCTTCGCTCTGGAAGGGAGAAGGAAGCATCCGGGTTCGTGTCGAGTTCCGCCCCCTCTCCGTTTTGCATTTTCCGCCTCCTTGCCTCCCGGCGTTCCCTGTGAAAGCTTCCCGTCCCTTTTATGGCGCACGTGAAGCTGCACATTCCCGGTCCTGTTGAAGTCAGTCCCAAGACCTTCGAGGCGATGACCCGCCCGATGATCGGTCATCGCGGACAGGGCTTCAAAGACCTCTACGGAGCCCTGCAACCCCGCCTGCAATCGCTCCTGTCCACCCGGCAGCTGGTCTATTTGTCCACCTCGTCCGCCTGGGGTGTGATGGAAGGATCCCTCCGGAACCTGGTCACCAAGAAGGTGCTCAACTGCATGTGCGGCGCCTTTTCGGACAAGTGGTTCGATGTTTCCAAGAAGTGCGGCAAGCAGGCCGAGGCCCTGCAGGTTCCCTGGGGTTCCCCCATCCTGCCCGAGGCCATCGAGGCGCGGCTCGCCACCGGCCAGTTCGACGCCCTGACCCTCATCCACAACGAGACCAGCACCGGCACGATGTCCCCGCTGGCCGAGATCGCGGCGCTGAAGAAGAAATTCCCGGACGTCATGTTCATCGTCGACGCCGTCAGCTCGATGACGGCGATGCCGCATGACTTTGACGCGCTGGGCATCGACGTGCTGCTCGCTGGCACACAGAAGGCCTTTGCCCTGCCGCCGGGACTCTCCGTGTTCACGGTATCCGCCGCCGCATTGGCCAAGGCCGCCACCGTGACAGACCGCGGGTACTATTTCGACTTCGTGGAGTTCGAGAAGAACGCCCGGGAGAACATGACGCCCAGCACGCCGAGCATCCCGCACATCTACGCCCTCGCCTCCAAGCTGGAGGAGTTCTTCGCCGAAGGCCTGGAGGCCCGCTATGCCCGCCATCGATACACGAACCAGATGCTTCGCGACTGGGGTCAACGACACGAACTCACCCTCTTCCCCGACGCCGGATTTGAATCCGTCACGCTCTGCTGCTTCAACAACGGCGCCAAGCCGGGCGCGAAGCGTACCATTGACGCAGCCACGCTCCAGAAGCTCATGAAGGACCGCGGGTTCCTGATCGACGGCGGCTACGGCAAGATCAAGGGCACCACCTTCCGCATCTCCAACATGGGCGATGAAACCCCGGAGAGCATGAAGGTCCTCATCGCCGCCCTCGACGACTCGATGACCAAGCTGTAAGCGGCCGGAACGCTCGGACTACCCCGGGTCAGCGCCGCAGGCCCGGGGTCTTTTGCTGAACCGGCAGGGGACAAGACTATCGACTTAATTTAGAATGCAGGAAGGCAGGAACGGGACAGTGTGGGATCACTCGCCGACCGCCAGGAATGCCGGTACTCGGCTTCCCGCGCAGAGAACGGACCGCGCCGTTCACGGCGCTTCCCCGCAACCTCGCCATGGAATACGGGACTCCCTCCAATCGTCTTTGAGCCATTGTCCGGATGGAGCGGCCGCGGCGACGGAACCGCAGACAAACTCAGCGCCCGAAGTCCCGCTATCGGCGGAAATCGTCATTAGCGGATCCTGCCCAACCTCCTAAGCCGGCCCGGATGCCGAGCTTGATCCCGCCCGCACCGGTTCTGCTTCGAGAACCCGCAACAATCGCAGACAATACAGCATTGGGATGGACCCAAAGAA
>JBGAPN010000416.1:0-4767 GCA_044221235.1 Limisphaerales bacterium | reverse complement strand
ACCAGGCCGGACTGCACCAGGCATCCGCCAGCGGACTGGTGGGCGGACGGATGCCCCCGGGACAGGCGGGGAATCCCTGCTCCCGCGCAAAGTCCCGGATCTGCTGGATGCGCTGGTTCAACACCTCCTGGCCGCGTTGATACGGGAGATCATTGTGCTGAGTGTCGTGGACGGCAGCCGGCGAGACCGCATCCCAATCCCGCAATGACGCGTTCCAGGCCCGTCCGGCGATCTCACTGATCTTGCGGCCCAGATACAGTTCGGCAAAGCGGCGGCTCTCGAAACACGGGACGGACAGCGCCTCCGCGGCCTGCTTGGCTTCCGAGTACCGGCGACGGACAATCGGTTTCCATTCGTCATTGAGGTGGGTGTACTCGTGTGCCCGGGTCGCCTCCCGGAGGTGCCAGGCCCCGCGTCCTCCTCCGTTCCCGGGGGAGGAGTAATCGGACATGTCCGCCAGGATCTGACAGTAGTTGTCGGCGGTGACGTTTCCTTCCGGACCCACCGTGGGTTCCTGACTTCCCTGCATCGAGGTATTGATCGTCCCGGGAGATTCAATTTTGGGAATGCGCAGCCGCCAGCTCTTGGAGGTCCGGTCAAAGCACACGTTGAAGAACATGTCCACCCATGCCGGTTGGGTGAAGCTGCCACCGCGCGCTCCATCGTTGGCGGTTTCTGTCCAGCGGCTGAAATCCACCGGTGCGGGTTGAATGGGCGGACAGGCCGGCTCGGGCAGGTCTCCCACGCAGACGCCATTCTGGCACCGATCGTTGATGGTGCAGGGGTCGCCATCGTCACAGGGGGTTCCGTCGGCACAGGGTGGGGGAGCCGTGACGATCTGGATCACCAGCCGGCCCAGCCGGACCCAGGTGGCGAACGATACGCCGTGCCATCCGGGCTGACGAATGCCAACGCCGGCGTCGCTGTCCACAAACCGGCCGTCCGCGCTGACCGTCATTGTACCCTGAAGTTCCCACCGGCCGGTGTCGTGATTAAAACTCCACAGACCGGTCTTGCCGCCCGGGGGAAGGATCCCACCCGTCGCCGGATCCGGAAGGTTGGGGAACCGCACCGGAACCGGTTGGTCAAAATTCTGCGCGCCGTCGGTTTGCACCGTGATCACCACCGGAAAGTTCAATCCGGCAGGCGCGGGCTCCGGGAGGCGGTCGGGGGCGACCGGTGCGATGCCGACCCTGCCTCCCCGGGTCCCCTGATCGTTGAACAGTGCATTGGGCGGAATGCGGAGCATGACGCCGGCGAGTTGGGGATTCTGCTGGATCACGGCGTCGGGAAACGTGACCGGGGTGGTCTCGGTCGCGCTCACCGGGGTCAGGGCCGCCGCATCAATCCTGGGCAGAAAGATCTCCCCGGTCGGCGTGGCCAAGTTGTCGGGCCGACCGGCGACCGCCTTCCATTTCTTGCCGATGAACGGGTAATATGCACCGCCGGGCCAGGTGCTTTCAGGGGAAGTCCGGCCGTCCACATGGACGAAGAATTCGCCGACGGGCGCAGGGTCGAGCCGAAAATTTCCATCCGGGCCGGTCACGGTCCGCAAGGTCTGTTCCTGGCCATCCACGGTGATGGTGACTCCTGCCAGTGGCCGGTTGACCGCGCTTCCATTCAGCAACTCCGAGGCGAACACCCGGCCGATGACGGCCGTTCCGGGCACCAGGGCTCCGGAGGCCGTTTCATAGTCGATGCGTGCCACGCCGCCGGGCTGACCGTCTCCATCCGCATCCACCTCCTGCCCGTGCTCATCCATCACTCCGGTGCCGTCGAAGGTTACCCGGATGCGCGCGCTGGCCGGCAGGGGCTCCAGATGAAACAGCCAGACGGTGCGGCGGTCTGGGGCCAATTCGACCCGCCCAAGCAGGGTGCGACCGCCGAACTCGGCATTAAGATGACCCGGTCCGATCAGGGTTCCGGCGGCCAGCGACGATGAAAAGCGGAGAATGACCTCGCGGTTGACGGATACGGCCTGCTCTCCGTTCTCCGGTGAAGCAGTCAGGTGGGTCAGCCCATCGGCCGTTTCCGGGTCGGTTCCAGCCCGGTACTCGTCGGCGTTGGAGACGCCATCGCCATCGAAGTCGGAGGCTCCGTCGGAAGCCAGCAGTGGATTCAGGAACGAGGCATGCTCGAGTTCGTAAAGGTCGTCGATGCCGTCGCCGTCCAGGTCCAGTGGCGCGTTCCTGGGAATGCTTTGGATCCGGTAGAAGCGGTTTCCCTGGACGCCGTTGACTCCGGTATCGATCAGCACTCCGTCGCCTGAAGTGCCCAGGGCCAACGCCACGGGTGTTGAAAGGGGCGCCAGCGTGGGGCCCCGGTAGAGAACGAAGTACGAATCGGTCCGTGACTCGTGCCGAACTTGCGGATGCCCCTGGGCATCGAAGCTGACCTCTACGATCTTGAACCCCTGGGACAGGGCCTGCCCCGCCCACAGCCCCGCCAACATCCTGAAGAGGATCAAGAGCGATCGGATACGGGCTGGATGGAAGCCGTGGGGCATGGTCCCGTGGGTTTAGATATGGAAAGGGCTAATGGTTGGTAAAAGGTTCGTTCAAGAATTCAAGTCGGATCTCTCCGAAATCAGGCCAAAGAGGGGGTCCGGACGGACTGGGTTGGGCAAGGGACCGGGGGGCGTCAGAAAGCCTCGGTCGGCGCACCGCCACAATGGAGTCGATTTTGGGCAGGGGACGGACTTCATTTGACGGAAAGCGTTCCCTTCCGACGAAACTCACTTCCCATTGGCTCCGCATGAAAAAACACCGGATCTATGCCACCCCATTCTCAAGCGTCTATCCGCTCTACGTGGCGAAGGCGGAGAAGAAGGGGCGGACGCAGGCCGAGGTCGATCAAGTCATCCTGTGGTTGACGGGATATGACCGGAAGGGGTTCCAAGCGCAGTTAACGAGGCAGGCAGATTTTGAGACATTTTTTGGGGAATCTCCCAGACTCCATCCGAACCGGAAGTGGATCACCGGTGTCGTTTGTGGGGTGCGGGTGGAAGAGGTTGAGGACCCGTTGATGAGAGAAATCCGCTACCTCGACAAACTGGTGGACGAGCTGGCCAAGGGGAAGGCCATGGACGTGATTCTCCGTTCGCCGGAGGGCAGTGGAGGTTCGAAGTCGAAGAAATCGAAGTGACCGGTCGCGTCACCGGACCAGTGCAGAAGGCGGACCGCAGGCTTCAGCCTGCGTCGGCGTGGCCACGGTTGGGGCGGGTGGAGTCCATCTGACATTTCGGGGTGCCGGTGGACCTGAAGCGTCGTGAACGACGCGGTCCGGCCTGGAGATCATTTTACCGCGGCGCAGGGCAGGGCTGACAGCGGCGGTACCTTTCCCTACCGTGGGCGCTGCATGGCGGTCAGCGTCTTTGACCTGTTTAAGATCGGCATCGGCCCAAGCAGCAGCCACACGGTGGGCCCGATGCGGGCGGCCCGTTTGTTTGCGATCCGGTTGCGCAACGAAGGCCTGCTGGAGCAGACGGCTCGGGTCAAGGTGCAGTTGTTTGGGAGTCTCGGAGCGACGGGGCGCGGTCACGGAACCGACCGGGCATTGATGCTGGGGCTCGCGGGATTCGAGCCCGACACGGTGGACGTTGACGCCATTCCCGGGCTGATCGCTACGATGCGGGCCGAAGGGCGCATTCCCATCCTCGGAGCCCGGCCGGTGAGGTTTCAGGAAAAGGAGGATCTCGAGTTTCGCCCGATGGAAACCCTCCCGCTGCACTCCAATGCCATGCGGTTTGCCGCGGTGGACGGATCAGGGACCACGCGGATCGAGCGGGTCTACTACTCGGTGGGCGGCGGATTCGTGATCAGCGATGAAGCCGCGGCCGACGGCAGCCGGCGCCAGTCCATTGCACCCGACACCACCGTCCTGCCGCTCCCGTTCCGCAGCGCTGCGGAGTTGATCGCGCTGGCCCAGCGAGAAGGGATCAGCATCGCGGGCGTCATGCGCCGCAATGAGCGCCACTGGCGGTCAGATGCCGACATCGACTCCGGACTCCTCCGGCTCTGGGAGGTCATGCAGGCGTGTGTGATTCGCGGATGCCGGGAAGGCGGTACGCTTCCTGGCGGTCAACGAAGAGAACGCTGCCGGCGGCCGGGTGGTGACGGCGCCCACCAATGGGGCGGCCGGCATCGTGCCGGCGGTGCTGCATTACTACACGCGGTTCGTCCCCGGGGCGACCGATGCCGGGGTCATCGACTTCCTGCTCACCGCCGGAGCGATTGGCATTCTGTACAAGGAAAACGCCAGCATCTCCGGCGCGGAGGTCGGGTGTCAGGGCGAGGTGGGAGTGGCCTGCAGCATGGCGGCGGCGGGCCTCGCTGCGGTGATGCGTGGCACGCCGGCCCAGGTGGAGAACGCGGCGGAGATTGGCATGGAACATCACCTCGGCCTGACCTGCGATCCGGTGGGCGGCCTGGTCCAGATTCCCTGCATCGAGCGCAACGCCATTGCCGCGGTGAAGGCGATCAATGCGGCGCGGATGGCGATGCGCGGTGATGGGCGTCACCACGTGAGTTTGGACAAGGTCATCAAGACCATGCGCGAAACCGGCGCCGACATGCTGACCAAGTACAAGGAAACCGCGCGTGGAGGCCTGGCGGTGAACATCGTGGAATGTTGAGGAAGGGTTGTGGAGTGCGGGAGCAAGCCCCCGCTTTTTCAGCGCCCGGCGGGTGGAGGGCCGCTGCGGGGAACTTCCACCCTTCGTTCGTGGGTACCGGTTGGAAAGCGGTGTCGTGCCACCGCGCTCCATAG
>JBGAPN010000415.1:0-4775 GCA_044221235.1 Limisphaerales bacterium | reverse complement strand
CGCGATGGGTGAATTTGAGCGCGGTGGCCGTCCCGAGCTAGCGGCCAAGGAACAGTCGGAACTCAAGGTGATTGAGGACTACCTTCCGAAGGCGCTTTCCGCAGAGGAACTGGAGGCACTCGTGAAGTCCGCCATTGCCGAGGTGGGTGCCACCAGCAAGAAGGACATGGGCGTGGTGATGAAAGCCGCGCAGGCGAAGGCCGCCGGACGGGCCGACGGGAAATCCATCAGCACTGTGGTCGGTCGGCTGTTGCCCTGACTGCGTCGGTCGGGTTCGCCGAGGTAGTCGTGATGGTGCCCGTCCGACGACCCGTCCCGGTTTTTCCGCTCCCTCTTTCGGGGTGCCTGTGATGTTCTCCACGGCCCGCGATCGCCCGCGGTCGCAGACGGGTTGATGTCTGCCCGGAATGTCCGACGCTGCCCCCAATTCCACACCATCCGTCCCGGTTGCACGCGCCATGCGCGCGCTGCTGCCGTTCCTGGGCCGGCGGCCGGGCTGGGTCGCCCTCGCCATTGGCCTCCTGCTGGTCAATATCGCCATCGAACTGACCCTCCCCCAGATCCTCGGGCGCGCGATAACGGGGTTGGGGAGCGCGGCGTCGGCGAAGTATCCCCTCCAATTTGCCGTGACCGTGTTTCTGGCGCTGGTGGTGTTGCGGACGGCGGTGGGCATGGTGTTGGGGCCGATCCGCAATGAGACGGTGCAGCGGACCCTCGGAGACATCCGGGCCGCGGTGTATGACGCACTGCAGCGTCAGAGTTTCGCCTGGCATGACAACGCGCGCACGGGCGAACTGATTTCACGGGCGAGCACCGACATCGGGAGGCTCCAGGAATTCTTCTTTGTCTGCCTCCTCTTCGCGGTGGATGTCGTTGCGGGCGTCGCTGGAACCTTGTGGCTGATCTTTGCGGCCAGCCCGCTCCTCGGCGCTCTGAGCCTGGTTTCATTGGTCCCCACCGTCGCGGCCCTCGGTTTTTTTGCCGTCCGGCTTCAGCCCCGTTGGCGCAAGGTGCATGACCGGCACTCGGCGATGAGCACGGTGATTCAGGAGAACATCGCCGGAGTGCGGGTGGTGCGTGCCTTCGCCCGCGAACGGGCCGAGTTGGAGAAGTTTCGCGAAAAGAAGTTGGCCTTTCTCACCGAGCTGACTGGGGCGGTGAATTACTGGGCAGCCCGGGTGCCCTTCGCCCAGTTTCTGTTCGGATTGGGATTGCCGCTGATCCTGTGGGCGGGAGGACGGCAGGTCATCGCCGGTGAACTTCCCCTGGGGGATCTGGCCAAGGTCGTCTTCTACCTGCTGGCGCTGGGGAATCGGATCGGCGTGATCGGTCAGATCACCACCATCGTGCAAAATGCCGGTTCCAGTGCACAACGGGTGCATGAAATCCTGAACGCCCCGCAGAATCTGCCGAATGGTCACCGCGATTGGCCGGAGAACGCGGCCCCGTCCATCCGGTTTGAACAGGTTCAATTTCGCTATCATCGGACCCCATCACTGCGGGAACACGAGGAATCGAAACCGGACCAGGGCAGGAAACAGGAAGGGAAACCGGTCGAGGAGGCTCGGGAGGCGGCGCTGGAGGGCCTCAGCTTTGAGATTCCGGCGGGTCGCACCGTGGCACTGGTCGGTCCAACCGCCGCCGGGAAATCGACGCTGCTCTCCCTGATTCCGCGCTTCCATGATCCGCAGGAGGGCCGGGTGCTGGTCGCCGGCCAGGATGTCCGGGATTTCGAGCGGAACGCCCTGAGGCGGGAGATCGGGGTGGTGTTCCAGGAGAGTTTCCTCTTCAGCGCGTCGGTGGCGGACAACATTGCCTTTGGACGTCCCGACGCCTCCCGCGAAGAGATCGTGGCGGCTGCCCAGGCCGCCCGCGCCCACCCGTTCATCACCGAGTTGGCGGACGGCTATGACACGGTGGTGGGGGAACGCGGCGTTTCCCTGAGCGGCGGTCAGCGTCAGAGGCTTGCGATTGCCCGTGCCCTGCTGGGAAACCCGAGGATCCTGTTGCTCGATGACGCGACCAGCGCGGTGGATCCCCGCACCGAGCGCGAGATCCGGGAGGCAGTCACCGAACTGAGCCGCGGGCGTACCACCCTGCTGGTTGCCCAGCGGTGGTCTGGGGTCCGTCATGCTGACTGGGTTCTGGTGCTGGACGGGGGGCGGCTGGTGGAGCAGGGGACGCCGTCGGAATTGAAGGAACGGGGCGGAGTTTTTCACCGACTGTTCCAGACCCAGTTTGCATCGGCGGGAAACGGAGCCTGAAGGACGACCATGGCGGCCCACGATGACATCGCGTTGGACGAGGAATTCGCGCAAAGCTCCCTGCGTGGGTCGCTGGTCCGGAGGCTGGGGACCTACGTCCGTCCTTACCACCGATCGTTTGTGTGGAACCTGGTCCTGACGGTGCTGGCCACGATCTCCACCCTGCTGGGACCGAAACTGATCCAGTATGGGATCGACCGGTTCCTGGCTCCCTCGTTGCAATCGGGCGGCGAGTCCGGCGCGGTGAGCCCAGCCGTCGGACTGGCAATCGTGAGCGCCCTCTACCTGCTCAATCTGGTGGTGGGCTGGGGGCTTTCGGTGGTGCAGGTCCGCGCGGCCATCACCATCGGGCAGGGGGCAATGAATGACCTGCGGGAGGACGTCTTTGCTCAGATCCAGCGGCTTTCCCTCAACTATTTTGACCGCACCCACCAAGGTCGGATCATCGCCCGCGCGGACACGGACGTGGATTCACTGGAACGGGTGCTCACCTGGGGTGCAACGCAGCTGCTGTCGAGTTGGATCACACTGGTGGGGGTGGTCGTGCTGATGGCGCGTTACGATGTCCGGCTGACGCTGGCAGTGTGCGGTGTGCTCCCTCCGTTGATCTGGGCCACGCGCTGGTTCCACGTGAAGGGGAGGGAGGCCTATCGGCGACTGCGGGGAACCCAGTCGCGCCTCACAGCCGCCATGGCCGAGAACATCTCCGGTGTCCGGGTCGTCCAGGCGTTCGGGCGCGAGGAGGAGAACCTGCGACGGTTTGGAGCGCTCCACGATGACTTCACCGACCGCTGGGTGAAGTCGGCGCGGGTCTTCCATACGTATATGCCGCTGGTGAACCTGCTGGCTGGAATTGCGACCGCCACCGTCCTGGGGTATGGCGGATGGCGGGTCCAGCAAGGGGCGCTCACGGTGGGTGCACTTGCGGCGTTTGTGCTCTATCTCGGGCTGTTCTTCGGACCGATCCAGACGATGGGTGACCTGTACAACGCCATGCTGTCCGCCGCCGCCAGCGCCGAACGCATCTTTGCCCTGCTCGACACCGAACCGCAGGTGCGGGACCGGGCGGGTGCACCGGACCTTCCCCGGCTGGACGGCGGAGTGGAGTTCCGAAATGTCTGGTTCCGCTATGACACCACGCCGCCCGATCAGTGGGTGCTGGGGGATGTCTCCTTCCGGGTCAGCCCGGGACAGACCGTGGCATTGGTGGGCCACACCGGTTCCGGAAAAACGAGTGTCATCAGCCTGCTGGCCCGGTTTTATGAGTCGCAACGGGGCCAGATTGTCCTCGATCCGGATGAGTCCCGGAACGAATCGGGTTACGACCTGGTTTGTCACACCCTGGACTCACTGCACCGGCAGCTCGGTATTGTGACCCAGGAAAACTTCCTCTTCACGGGGACCATCATGGACAACCTCAAGTTCGGCCGGCCCGAGGCGACCGACGAGGACGTGATGGCTGCAGCAGCCAAACTGGGAACCGATGACGTGATCCGTCGTCTGCCTTCCGGATTCCAAACCCAGGTCGGTGAACGGGGGGGCAACCTGAGTGCGGGGGAACGCCAATTAATCACGATTACCCGGGCGATGGTGGCGGAACCGAGGATCCTGATTCTCGACGAGGCGACCAGTGCGGTGGATCCGGGTACGGAACAGCTGATTCAACAGGCCCTGGAGCGGCTGTTTGAGCGAAGGACCAGTTTCGTCATCGCCCACCGGTTGAGCACCGTACGGCATGCCAACCTCATCCTGGTCCTGGATCATGGACGCATTGTGGAACGGGGCACCCATGCGGAACTGCTGGCGATGGGAGGGCGGTATGCGCGACTCCACGACGAATTCGTCCGCGAATAGGCTGGGCTCCTACGCCGTCGACGGGGCTGTCGAATCCGATGGAAGTCTCGTCGACAGTTTTTGCCGCTGGCGTCCGTCGGCCTCGAAGTTGCGGGGATCGAGCCAGCGGAGGAATGCCTCACGAAGGTCCGGCCACTCGGAATCGAGGATGGAATACCATGCAGTATCCCGGTTCCGCTGCTTGACGACCACGGCCTGACGGAATGTTCCCTCATGGCGAAACCCCAGGCGGACGGCGGCCTTGCAGGATGGAAGGTTCAGGGAATCACACTTCCATTCCACACGCCGGTATCCGAGTCCAAAGGCGTAATCGATGAGCAAAAACAGCGCCTCGGTCGCCGGAGTGGTCCGCTGCAATTCGGGACCGAAGATGAGCCAGCCGATCTCGATGACCCCGTTTTGCGGATCAATCCGGAGGTAACTGGCGGTGCCGAGTACTTTTCCGTCGTTTGGCCGTGCGATCACCCAGCCGATGGAGCTCGGGTCGGACTGTCGTTGTTCGAGGAAATCGTGGAACTCCGCCTCGTCGACGGGAGGATGGCTGGGCAGGTAAGTCCATAGGCCGGGTGGGGCATTGCGGACCACCGTTTCGAAGAGGTCGCGAGCATGTACGGCTGGCCGGACGGGAATCAGTTCGCAGGTTCGACCCGGGGGAAT
>JBGAPN010000414.1:0-4782 GCA_044221235.1 Limisphaerales bacterium | reverse complement strand
GAAAGTGATTTTGACCGTACGCTTCTCACCCGCCGACGCCCCTGCGAGCTGTTCGGTGAATCCGGGGATGAACGAGTTTTCCTGGATGGCCATCCACATTCCCTGCTTCTCGGTCAACCCCTTGGCCGCGGCGTTGAAATCCGAAATCGGCCGTCCTTCGCAGGTGCCGGTGTAGTTCACCACGGCCACGTCGGTGGTCTTCAGCGGCTGCTGCACGTCGTTGTACTTCACGTGCTGCTCCCGAAGAATGTTCAGGGCCCGTTCGACGTCTGCATCGCTGGCGGCGGCCAGTTCGCGTCGGGCGGAAAGCCCCTTGTAACTGGGGAGTTCAAACTCCGGAGCGTGTTCCAGGGTCGCCGTGTAGCCAAAAGGCTGACCACGGCCGAAGGACTGCTCCTCGACGCCGATGGTGACAATCACACGCAGCTTCTGCTGCTGCGTGGCCTCCTGATAGGACTTCTCGAACAGCTTCCGCTTGGCATCCTCCTGGATGCGGGCTTCGAAACTGCGAACCACCAGGTGTTTCGGGGCCTTCCCCGCTCGAAATCCCGGCAGCTGCGCATACCGCTGATACTGGCTGGTGATCTCCTCAAAGGTGGCATCCACGTGATCGGGAGGCACCTCGACACGCAGCAGCTTTTTACACGGACCCAAATTTTCGACGGAAACGTTCACAATTCTGTTCCTTTCAACCGGCGTTCAGCCTGTCCGGACGGCCGTCCGTCTGGTACTGGCAAAGAGTTGGAAAACTAGGTAAGCCCCCCACAGCCGGTCAAGCGCCGGGTTTAACGCAAAAAGGGTCAGGCTTGCCCAAGGCACCAGCCTTGCAGACTCTCGCCCGCATCTTGAGTGAGACGGTAACGGTTAAAAGACTGCGTCTGGCCGGGCTGACGCTCGCCGCTCTGGGCGTGGTCTATGGGGACATCGGGACCAGCCCGCTGTATGCGATGAAGGAATGCTTCAGTGACGTCCATGGCGTACATCCCTCGCCAGAGAACGTTCTCGGCGTTCTTTCCCTGATCATCTGGTCCCTGATCCTGATCGTTGCGATCAAGTACGTGTTCTTTGTGCTCCGCATGGACAACCGGGGTGAGGGCGGAATCCTGGCCCTGCTCTCGCTGGCCTTCCCCGTCCGCCGCGACGAGACCCATCCGGGCCGGAAATCCATGGTGATGACGTTGTTGGGGTTGTTTGGCGCCGCCTTGCTGTACGGCGACGGAATGATCACGCCCTCCATCACGGTCCTCGGCGCCGTCGAGGGATTGGAGGTGGTCGCGAGCTCCATGCCCAAAAACGTCGTCATCACGTTGGCCGTCGTCATCCTGGTGGGCCTGTTTCTCCTTCAAAGCGCCGGCACCGGCACCATTGGGCGTCTGTTCGGACCGGTCATGGTCGCTTGGTTCGGCACCATCGCCGTGCTCGGGATCGGCGGGATCATCGTGAACCCATCAGTCTTCAAAGCGATCAGCCCCTGGTATGCCGTCCGGTTTTTCCAGATGAATGGCTGGGAGGGATTCGTGGTGCTGGGATCCGTGTTCCTCGTTGTAACGGGCGGCGAAGCACTTTACGCCGACATGGGACACTTCGGCATTCGCCCCATCCGGATGGCCTGGTTCGGGCTGGTCCTTCCTGCCCTGCTGCTCAATTACCTCGGGCAAGGCGCCCTGCTGATGGACAACCCGGCCGCCGCCGCCAATCCCTTTTTCCGGCTGGCGCCCCGCTGGATGGTCTTGCCATTGGTCGTGCTGGCGACGGCAGCGGCGGTCATCGCCTCGCAGGCCCTGATCAGCGGCGCGTATTCATTGACCATGCAGGCCATTCAACTGGGATACCTGCCCCGGCTTGCCATTGAGCACACCAGTGAACGGGAACGGGGTCAGATCTTTATTTCCCAGGTCAACTGGGCACTGATGCTGGCCTGCGTCGCCTTGGTGCTCGGATTCCAGACGTCGTCCAGTCTCGCCGCGGCCTACGGCATGGCCGTGGCACTCACCATGTTGATCACGACGCTCCTGTTCCATTTCGCTTCCCGGCGGGTGTGGGGGTGGAGCTTCTGGCACGCGACGGCGGTCTCAGGTTTCATCCTGGCCATCGAGTTGTCCTTTTTCTGCGCGAATGCGCTGAAGATCACCCATGGCGGATGGTTCTCGCTGCTGGTCGGCGCCATTTTGTTCACGTTGATGACCACCTGGCGCCGGGGGCGGGGAATCTTGTGGGACCGGGTCAAGGCCAGCGCATTGCCCACGCCTCAGTTCCTCGAAAGTATCGGACGTCGCGAACTGCCCCGGGTCAAGGGCACTGCCGTCTATCTTGCAGGAAACCCCGATGGCGTCCCCATCGCCCTGCTGCACAACCTGAAGCACAACAAGGTGCTCCACGAACGTGTCGTCTTCCTGACCATTTTGGTGGTGGAGCAACCCCATGTGGACGAAAACAGTCGGATCGCCGTCGAGGAAATGGAAAGCGGGTTCTGGCGGGTGAAGGCCATGTTTGGGTTCATGGAGGAGCCCAATGCGCCCGAAGTGCTCCGGCGTTGCGCGGACTTTGGCCTCAAGCTCCGTGAGGCCGAGACCTCCTATTTTCTCAGCCGCGAAACCATCATTCCTTCGGGAAAATCCGGGATGGCCTGGTGGCGGGAGCGTCTGTTTGCCATCATGGCGCGGAACTCCCAGAGCGCGACCGCTTTCTTCCACCTGCCGGCCAACCGGGTGGTGGAACTGGGAATGCAGGTCGAAATCTGAACTCACTGAAACTTTTCCTGAATCGGGATTGCCCCAACCGGCAGTGCAGACTCCTAATGGGTCCGCGTTCCTTGAACCGTTTCGCGGTCCTCCGCGAAACCCTGTTTCAAACACTGCCGGAGCTGCGGGAACCCTGTGGAAATCAGGGACGGTAGCGCCACGGTGACGGGTTACAGACTCCCACGTCCGGAGGAATCCGGTCGAAAAGCCACTGAATTTTCGGGAAGGCGGGGGCGAGGTTTGAAACCCGGAGTCCGGATATCGCGCCGGCAGTGCTCGTCAGAAACTGGTCCGACCGTGCGGCCTCAAGCCCCGGCCAGCCGGTTTCGCTTCGCCGCCTAAGCGAAGGATGAGGCCAGTCCGTTTCGGCCGGTCTGCCGGAATGGATTCCAGAATGTCTCGCACGCCTTCATTCCCGGTTTTGGGGAAGGGCCATCTGGACGCGGGAACCCCAGGGTTGGGGTGACTGGTCTGAATGCCGTTCTCCCTCTGGTCTCGTGGACACCCGTTTCCCGCGTTTGGAACGACGCGGGGTCACGCACCAGAATCCATGCAGACTCGTTCGTTCGTTCGTTTGATCGTCGCCGGGACCCTTTTCTTCCCCGGATTCCAATCCGCCGTCCGTGCCCAATACGCCGCCGAAGTGGTGAGCTACACGTCCGGGACGGGAACCGCTCCTGGATACAACAATCCCAATGCCGCGTTGGGCGAGCCCAGCCGGGTCACGCCCGGCGAATTCGGTGGTCCCGTGGATCCATTCAATCCGACCTACCTGAATTCACAATTGGTCAGCGTGGGAGCCGGCGGGTCGCTGACCATCCGGTTCGACTCCCCGGTGTTCAATGACCCGGCGCATCCCGCTGGAATCGATTTCCAGATCTNNNACCAATGCCGTCGACGAGAATTTCCAATACGTCGGCACGCCGGCCACCGACGGATCCCTTTTCGGAGCCCAATCGGGAACCAGTCGGGTCCAAGTCAGTCAGGACGGTGTCCAATACTTCACCCTGGATCCCAACCTCGCCCCGGAGGTCGAACGCCTGTTCCCCACTGACGGCCAGGGCAACTTCGAAAAACCGGTCGACCCCCGACTCTCCAGCGCTTCCTTTGCCGGTCTCACACTGGACGGGATTCGGGTTCAATATGCAGGGAGCGGAGGCGGGGCTGGCTACGATTTGTCATGGGCGCGCGATTCACAAAACCACCCGATTCTCCTCGATTTCATTCAGTTTGTACGGGTTGACATTCCAACCGGCAAGGCCGAGATCGATGCGTTTTCGGCCGTGCAAACAGTGCCCGAGCCGCGGGCTGTATCGCTGCTGCTGCTGGGGTTGGGCAGCGTTGTTTGGATTCGTCGAACCCAAGTGTGACCCATGAATCCAATAGTGCACCGAACCGGAAACCCAGTTCACTCGTCGGGTCAGGAGACCACGCTGTGCCCGGTCTGTGGCGGTCCCAACCAGTGTCAACGGGCAGGGGGCACCCCGTGCAAAGGACCCTGCTGGTGTGAACGGGAACAGTTTCCAGCATCACTGCTGCAGCAGATCCCGGAAGCGCTGAAAGAGCGGGCGTGTGTCTGTCGAACATGCCTTCGGGCGGCCCAATCAACACTGCCCCCGCTTCGCCCCGGGCCTGGTGATCTCTATCTCGACCCACATACGGGCCAGGTTGTGTTCACCGAACAATACCATCGACGTCGTGGCTATTGTTGCGGAAGCGGCTGCCGACATTGCCCCTGGCCGAACGAACGCGAGATTCCGGGGATACCCCAGTCATCGCGATCCTTCGTCGTTCCAGCCTTTTGGATTGCAGTCGCGGCCCTCCTGGGAACCCACGCCGTGGTCGCCGCGACCTGGAGGGAGGATTTTTCCCAAGACCCGTTGGAGCATGGATGGAGGGTCACTGGTTCCGCGGAACTTTTCTCATGGAACTCGACCGCGGGTCGGATGGATGTGGTTTGGGACACTCACGGACCCCATTCCTTTTTCACACACGCACTGGACTATCCACTCACGGGCACGGACTCCTTCTCGCTCGCCTT
>JBGAPN010000413.1:0-4800 GCA_044221235.1 Limisphaerales bacterium | reverse complement strand
GCTCAGGTAGGTCTGGAGCAGAAGGTCCGCCCCCTTACGCAGGATGGTACCCCCGACGAAGAGGAACTTGAACGTCTTCTTCGTTCGCAGCGCCATGGGCTGAACCCCGGGTCGGAAGCGTTCCGGATCAATGCCGTTCGGCACCACCTGGACCTTCGAAGGATGGATCCCGCTCTCGATGTACACCGACCGGACATAGCTCGACGGCACCCAGAATTCGTCAACGGCGGCCGCCTGCTCAACCCACTGGCGCGGGAGGGCACCAAACTCCCAAGGCTGGATGACCACCAACTGGCCCTGTTTGGGACGGTGCCATTGGGGCGGCCAGGAGTGCCGGATGGTGATCGTGGCATCGGCGGAGGCCTTCCGGGCCAATTGCCGGGCCAGCGCCTTCAACGGCTTCGGCGCGGGCGCGAAATGTCCGGGCGGCACGAGATTCACCCGTTGGAGTTTCAGCTCACGGGATCGGGACAGGACCTCCGTCAGTTCCCGATTCACCAGGGAAAGACTTCCGTAATCCAGGAAGGAACCCTCCCAGGACACCATGGGAACGTCGTTCACCGGCCCCGGACTCTTGGCCCGGCGGGCGATCCGCTCGTCAAACGCGTGGCGGAAGGCGTCGAGCGATCGAACAACGCAAATGGAAGGCCAGGGATCGATGAAGACCCAATCCGACGGATCCTTCCATCCCTGGAGGTCCGCACCACGAATCGGCTCAAAGACCAGGGTGGGAAGTCCGGCCAGCGCCGAGAAGGTCTTGGCCCAGGAATCCGCGCCCACCAGGCCCGCGCAGGCCCCGATCCGTCGCATCTGGTGTTCGAACGATTCCCCACGGGCATCGACGGAGCCGGGAGGAGCCGGATACTCCACCGCCTCGGCCGCCACGCCGAGAATGACCGGCTGGAATCCCGCCTGTTTCAGATGTTCCAAGATCGGACCCCAGAATTCGGGCCGGATGAGGTTGCGCTTGGATCCGACCATGCCGGCGAGACTTCCCTTGGGCGCCAGGGCGATCTGCCGCGATCCGGCGTTCTGTCGATAGGCGGCAGCCCATTCCGGTTGAATCACCACCCCGTATTGGGTGGACAGGTTTAGCCCCGGCTTCCACTCCTCGTCGTAGGAGCGCTTCGGAGTCGCGCCGGCTCCCCGGCAATTCCCCAATTCGCGGACGGCGAATCGGAGGACGGCGTGGAAAAACGGCTCGGAATGGGGCGGCAGAAAGTAAATCTTTCTCAGCCGCGGAAACGACTCGAACAGGGCGCGGGTGGCTCCGGTGTGGTTGGGATGGCTGAAGACCACGGCATCCGGAGTCCGGTCATAGCAGGACGCCATCAGGACGAGTGCATCGCCGGCGCCGCCGAAGTGGGCATAGAATTCCGGTAACGCCGCCAACACCGAGGCGAGCCGACGGCCGTAACCCTCCAACTCCTCCGGACGGAATCTCAACCCGGCCGGTCGCCCGAACAGGTCCTCGCTCAGGTACACATACCGGCCGTCAATCCGGCAAATCCAGGGCCGCAACGCCTCCGGTTCCAAGGCCAGCTGCTCCGCACTGGGACGATTGATCCACTCTCCGGGCCGGTAGACGGGCCCACGAACCGCGTGATTGACCGCCGGAACCTTTGCAGCCTCACCCGCCCTGATTCGACGGATCCATTCGCGCATCCGGGGCCAGCGATGCACCAGCTTCACCTCATCCGGATCCAGCCGCTTCAGCCGGTGGCTCAGCACCCCAAGGCTCATGCCTGCAACCTCGCATTCCGGATCCAGTTCCAACGCCCGATGGAGGCAGGCGAAGGCAAAATCCATGTGCTCGATGGGCGCATCCTCCCACGGAACGTTTCGCCGCGAAGCATGCACGCCCAGGACCGCCCATGCCTCTGCAGCGGAGCGGGCATCCCCCGGGGTGACTTCAAAGATGTTCGCGATCTGGAGCTCCTCACGGTAGCGAGTCATCACCTCCAGATGTTCCCGGTCGGAACAATCGCTCGCCTGAGTCAGTCCGGTGGCATTCTGGAAGAACAGGCTGAGCACCTCCGGGACGTGCACCGCGTTCATGCGGGCCGCCATCAGCTTGAGCGTTGAATGATAATCGCCGGCGCAACGCAGCCGGGCATCAAACCCACCCAGTTTCCGAATCGAATCGGTGCGCCAGAATTGCAGGCAACCGGTGATGCAATAAAACAGCGTTTCCACGGGTGCATAGTCCGGATACCTCACCGTCCGCACGATGTGACGGGATGGAAACCGGTCGTTGGGCAGCGTGGTCCAGGCCGCATCGCCGTAGGCGAGCGCGCAGTCCGGATGGGCCTCCAGGGCTCCCACCAGGATCTCCAATGCATCGTCCCGGAGGCTGTCGTCGGTGTTGAGATTGGCCCAATACCGACCCCGGGCGAGGTTCAATCCGCGATTCCAGGCCCCGTAGAGCGTCTCCCGCTCGGTCCTGACGTAGCGGATGTTGGGATGTCGGCCGGCGAACTCGAGGGCGATGGACCTCTCGTCCTGGGCGGAGCCGCTGTCCACGATGATGACTTCAATCCGCTGAAAAATTGACTGTCGGGACAGGTTTTCCAGGCAGGGTCGCAGGAGGCGTTCCGCATTGAACGTCGAGACCACCACGGTCACCAGGGGGTCCACGAGTTCGACACCGCCGACCCGTTCGAGCGGCGGTGGAACATCCTTCACCCCCGGCTTTCTTGCAAAGAACCGGATCTCCTCCCCGCCACCGGATGTCTCAATCTGCTGGAGCCGGCGTCCCGGCTCCTCCGGCGACGCTGCATTGCCCGTGTCGCCAGCCAGGAGCTTGAGGACCTTGTCACGCCCGTAGTCCCCCGTTTGCGTGTACACGTGTTCCACGACGAAACCGGCGGACTCCAGGTGCTTTCGGAGCGTTTCGGGAGTGTAGTGGACATAGTGGTAGTTCGGATCCAGCCAGTACCACTGGTCACCCAGGGATGTGGAACAGAACGAAGCGAAGTTGGGAACGATGCCGCAGAACATCCCGCCCGGCTTCAGGGTTCGAAACACCTTGGCCAAGGACTCGCGCGGGTAGGGAAGATGCTCGAGAACGTGGAGCATCGTGACCACACTCACGGATTCCGGTGCAAATTCGGTGTCGAGGAACTGGGTCGTCTTAACCGGAATCTGAAGGGCCGTTGTGGCATATTCCGCGGCCCTTTTGGTGATCTCAATGCCCGAAACGTCGAACCCCTTCTGACGCGCATTCAGGAGGAAGGCTCCCCAGCCACAACCCACATCCAGGAGATTCCCGCCCGCTGGAATCCGTTCGAGAATCTCCTTCAGGAAATAGTCGCGTCGCAGCCCACTCCGTTCCGCCTCCTCTACGGAATGCGGCAATGCCATGTGCGAGCCGTCATCTGCATACGTCTGGTACAGGCGCTCCATCACTTCCTTCCGGGCGCGTGTGCGAAGATAGACGGTGTTGCAGGCTCCACATTGCACAATGTCCGCCGAGTTCCGCACCCTCGTCGCTTCACGCGCCTGGCAAAACGGACAGCCAATGACTTCGGTGTCTCCCGATGCCGACCTTTCGCCACCCGCCGTCCTGGACTCCAACCGGGCTCGAAGCGATTCGAGCTCCCTGTGTGCGGGCCCATGGGAGGGACTGAGTGCGAGCACCCGTGCAAAGCAGTCGTTGGCGCCTTCCATACCGGCCGCCTTCAAAATTTAGTTCGCCCAGAAGTCGATGTGCCGGAGCGAATCCCGGATCCAGCGACAGCGCGCGCCCAATGGAGTTCTCGAAGACCTCAGCCTGGCCCGCTCGTACCGCCGCTGTGGCAAGGAGCACTTGAACCGACGGATCCCGCTGCCGGAGCCGGGCGGCGCTTTTCAGAGCCTCGACACATCCGTTCTCGTCTCCCAATTGGCACCGGAGGTTGGCCACCGTCGCCAGGAGATCAAAATGCCGGGGACACTCGACCGCCGCCGCCTCCAGCTTCTGCAGCGCTGCCTGAGGCGCTCCGCCATCCATCGCCACCTCCGCCCCCTCAACGAGGCGCTGTGCCGTTTCGGACAGCTGGAGACATTCCTTCTCAACGGCAACCTCAATGACTCTGACCGGGGCGCCGTTCAGGAATCGAACGGGGTTCTGCCATCGGGCTGGCAGTTGGGAATCGCGCCAGGCATCGGCGGACTGCAGGAAGAGACGCGGGACAGCCGATGGTGCTGCCAAGGTCCGCTCCACCGCGGCGGCGAGCACTTCCGGGGCGATGTCCTTGATGCAATGCGGCCGTGAGTGACGGCATCGCCAGTTGCAATCGAAGCACTCCAGGGGCACCGCCACGGCGGACGTCAGGGGGGAATAGGGCATGAACCTGCCGAAATGTCCCCCACCGAGGAGGACGACATTGGGGACCCCGAGTGCGCACGCCATGTGAGCGCCCGCGCTTTCCGCTCCGACATACAGGCGACACCGACGAAGCAGGGCAGCCGTCTCCAGGAGCGCGGTTTTGCCACACAGGTTGAGGGCGCGCCCGCCCAACTGGGCTGTGATCTGTTCGGCCAGATCGGCCTGGGACTCATCTCCGAAAACCAGGAATCGGTACTCTTTCAGCCCCGAGAGGGCTTCGACGTATTGGGGGTAAACCCGAACTTCATGCTGCGCGCCGGGGAACAGAGCGATCGTCCGCAACGGGTCGAGTGCCTCCTGACGGAAATACGCGTCGGCCAGACGTTCGTCATCCTCAGAAGTCCACACGACTGGACTCAGGCCCTGGGATTCAATTCCGAGGCCCGCCAGAAAGTCGGCGTGCCGTGCCAGTTCGGACTTGTGGCCGTCGG
>JBGAPN010000412.1:0-4716 GCA_044221235.1 Limisphaerales bacterium | reverse complement strand
GTGTCCTTCTTCCCCAATCCGGATGGTCTCCTTCACACTGTCGATGACCAAGGCTCCTTCGTTCCTCATATGGGAGGTGTGTAGCCCGCCCAGTCCTCCGACGACTTTGCCCAATTCTATGACTTCTTCGGTAGAGGCATAATTCCCGGGCACGTAAAAAAGACCGGTGGAGAGGCCGAAGGCTCCATCCAGCATGGCCTGGCGTGCCAGGGCCTTCATCTGATCCAGTTCCGCCGGCGTGGCCTGGCGGTTCGCGCTGCCCATCACCTTGGACCGGATGGTGCCATGGCCCACCATCAATCCGAGGTTCACGCCCAGATGGCCGGAAAACTCATCGAGAAATGGGCGAAGGGGCAGTGGAGAGCTGCCGTCCGGTCCTTCAATGATAGTGGTGACACCCTGGCGGATCAGGTTCTCGGCAGACGGGGTGGACTGGAGGCCGCGCAGCGCGTGGCTGTGCGTATCGATGAAACCGGGCGCCAGCGTCAACCCGGTGGCATCCACTGTAAACCTCGCGGACACTTGCGGCAGGAAGCCCACCGCCGAAATGCGGTCTCCCCGCACCGCGACGTCGCCCAGAAACCAGGGATCGCCCGCACCGTCCACGATGTGGGCGTTGCGGATCAGCAGATCGTACGGTTGAGCAAAGGACGGGAAGGCGAGAGAGAACCAGAAGATGAGCCCGCGAACCATGCAGGCTATTGTAGCGGGACTTTGTGTCTCAAACGGTCACCGGGTGTTTCGAAAACGGCCACCCGCGGAAACGACAAGACTAGCGTTCGCTGCGAGGCGAAGAGCCGAGCATTGAGAAAAACAGCCCCAGAATCAGCAACGCTGTGATCACTCCTCCGACTAGCATAGGCACCCCCGATAAATTGATCATGACTCTTACAGTGCAATTGACGAACCAAACCTGATTCGGTTCCAGGAATCGACGCTCAAAGGGGAAGTGAATCCATGTTGTGATACGTTGCAACTATGCGAACGGATTTCGCCTTCGGCAAGACAGGCCTCAGCTTGGACCTCCCGGACGGCCCTCAGTACCGCGTGTTGGAGACCCGCTGGGCACAGGCATCGGCGGACGAGACGTCGCTACTGGCCGCGGCGCTGGATCAACCAATTGGTTGCCCGCCGCTACGGGAACTGGCGGCGGGCCGTCACAGCGCGGCGATTTCCGTCTGTGACATCACCCGTCCAGCCCCTAACCGCCGAACCTTGCCGCCGCTGCTGGCGCGATTGGAAGCTGCGGGGATTCCCAAGAACCGGACGACGATCCTGATCGCCACCGGTCTGCACCGGCAGGCCACGGAGTCAGAGATCCTGGAGATCCTCGGGCCTGAGATCGCCGCCAGCTATCCGGTCGTGAATCACAATGCGCGCGAACTCGCGGATCACCGCGAGTTGGGCGTGACGAAGTCCGGCACGCCAGTCTTCGTCGACCGCCGCTTCGTGGATGCCGACCTGCGCATCACCCTGGGGTTCATTGAGCAGCACCTGATGGCCGGATTCTCTGGCGGCCGGAAGCTGATCGCCCCGGGGCTCGCCTACCAGGAGACGATCAAGACCCTGCACAGTCCCCGGTTCATGCGGGACGCCAGGGCCGTCGAGGGGTCGATCGAGGAGAACCCGCTGCACCAGGAACTGGTGGAAATCGCTGGAATGGCGGGACATGATTTCGTGTTCGATGTGGTACTTTCCGATCTCGTGGTGCTGTGTCGGGGCCAAGTGTTCGATGTGGTGCTGTCCGAGGGGCGGAAGATCTCGGCCGCCTTCGCCGGCGAACCCCGGCGGGCCCACGCCGAGGGCATCGCCTATGTCCGGGCGTGCACCACTCAATGGATTCCGGGCAAGGTAGACGCGGCCATCACTTCGGCGGCCGGTTATCCGCTGGATCTGACCTTTTACCAGGGAGTGAAAGGGGTGACGGCAGCGTCGCATATCGTAAAACCTGGTGGGATTATCCTGTTGATGGCCGCCTGTGACGAAGGCGCCGGTGCTCCCGAGTTCTCCCGTCTAATGAGAGAGTTCCCCGACCCTCAGACGTTTCTCGAAACAATTTCGAATACTCCCGTGACTATCGACCAGTGGCAATTGGAGAAGCTGGCCCTCGTAGTCGCCTCGCATCGGGTCTGGTGGTACACCCCAGGATTGCCGTCGGAGTACCACCCCACAGTTTGGGGTAAGTTGTTCCCGAGTGCAGCCGCTGCCCTGGAAGCGCTCCGGTCCGAGGTGGGTTCGGGGGCGGAAGTGGCGGTCCTCCCGGAGGGCCCGTACGTGTTCGCCCGGCCGCAGTCGGCTCTGCCCGAACCAGCATTCGTCTGAATCCTGGACGGTCGAAGCAGCGGGAGAAATAGAAAAACGGCGGCAGGAGCGCGGTTGACAAGCATTCCAGGCTCGGCTATAGTTCTGAAGTGTCGCACTTTCAACGGTTTGTGTGGAAGCCGAGGGGTGCACACGCACCTGTGGCGAGTTCGATCCGGAAGATCCGCCGAAATCCGAGGGGCCAACACGCGGACTGCGCGGCTGGACTACCGAATTGCGGCATGCTTCCCTGGACGATGATCGTTACAGACTGCGGAATTGAGGCGGTTTTGGAGACTGGGGCATGACCAGCAACCAGGACGACCGTCCGGCGGAAATCCCCGCCGGCGGCGAGGAAAGCTACGAGCAACTGCTCGACGATTACAGCCATCTCGCACCACCCGCTGAGGGTGAGGTGTTGATGGGGCACGTCCTGCAGATCACCCCTCAGGGCGTCATCGTTGACGTCGGGCTGAAGCAGGAGGGGTGTGTCCCGCTCGAGCAGGTTTCCACACCAGATGGACAGATAGTGGTTCAGCCGGGAGACACCATCGAGGTGATGGTGGATCGCCGCCGCGAGATGGAAGGCTACATTGCCCTATCTCACGAACGGGCGAGCCGGATTCGAGCCTGGGACACCCTGGAAAAGGCGTTCCGCGAGAGCCTCATGATGTCCGGCCGCGTGCTCGGCCGCGTCAAGGGCGGGCTCAGCGTGGATGTCGGCGTGGTGGCCTTCATGCCGAGCACTCAGGTGGATGTGCGCCCCATGCACAACCTGGATGCCTTCATCGGCCAGGACATTGTCGTCAAAGTCGTCAAGTTGAACCGCCGCCGCAACAACGTTGTGGTTTCGCGCAAAGCGGCGATGGAAGACGAACTCACCGTCCGCAAGACTTCCCTGCTCGACCACATTCACGAAGGCGACCTGGTCACAGGCGTCGTGAAGAATCTGACGGACTACGGCGCGTTTGTCGACCTGGGCGGCATTGACGGATTGCTGCATGTCAGCGACATGTCTCACGGCCGCGTGGCCCATCCGTCCAGTGTTCTCCAGGTGGGCCAGGAGATCACGGTCAAGGTTCTTAAGTTCGACAACGACAAGGAACGGATCTCCCTGGGGCTCAAGCAGGTTCAACCGGATCCCTGGGAGACCATCCACGACCGCTATGCGGAAGGAATGAAGGTGGTTGGGCGCGTGGTGAGCGTCACCGACTACGGTTCATTCGTGGAACTGGAACCCGGCGTGGAAGGGCTCATTCACATCTCCGAAATGACGTGGTCGCGGCGCATGAAGCACCCGTCCAAGGTGGTGAGAGTGGGAGACAACGTCGAGAGCGTCGTCCTGGAAGTGAAGCCCAAGGAGCGGCGTATCTCATTGGGGATCAAGCAACTGGAGCCCGACCCCTGGACCACGGTGGATACACGCTATGCCATTGGCAGCGTGGTGGAAGGCCGCGTCCGGAAACTGTCGGATTTTGGCGCCTTTATTGAGATTGAGGAAGGCATCGACGGGCTGGTGCATATCTCCGACCTGTCCTGGACGAAGCGTGTTCAGCACCCGTCCGAGCTGCTGAAGAAGGGCCAGGTTGTGCAGGCTGTGATCCTGAACATCGATTCGGGCAACAGGCGGCTCTCCCTGGGGATCAAGCAATTACAGCCCGATGCGTGGGAAACGTTCTTCCAATCTCACGTCGTTGGCGATATCGTGAAAGGGAAGCCTTCGCGCGCGGTCAACTTCGGCGTCTTTGTCGAGTTGGCGCCGGGCGTGGAGGGACTTTGCCACAATACAGAGATTCCCCCCGAATTGCGGGAACAGAATCCGCCGCTTCCATTGAACGAGGAGCTCAGCTTCAAGATCATCAAGATGAACGAGGCGGAGAAGCGGATTGGGCTGACTGTGGTCAGTCTGGAAGCGGAGAAGGAACGCCAGCGGCTGGAAGATTACCAGCGGCAGGCGGCCGAGGCGACTCACCAGATTGAAGAAGCCCTCACTCCGGCCGAGCCGGAAGTGGAAGCTCCGGCGGAGTCCGAGACGACCCCCAAGAGCGAGGGCGCGTCACAGGAATAGGAGCGATTTGAGCGCGGGAAGAGGACAGGATTACTGACACATGACCAAAGCGGATCTCATTGAAGAAGTTTCCAGGGTGGTGGAATTCACCCGCAAGGAATCAGAAGTGATTGTCGAAGCCATTTTCGATAGCGTGGTGAAGGCTTTGCGCGAAGGCGACAAAATCGAGATCCGGGGATTTGGCAGTTTTCGCACTCGGCAACGCCAGTCGCGGGTAGGACGCAACCCGAAGACCGGCGCCCGTGTGGATGTGCCGGCCAAGCGGATTCCCTATTTCAAGCCCAGCAAAGAGCTGAAAGACCTGGTGAACGACGAGGGTGCGGAAACGCCCGCGGCCGCGCCGGCTC
>JBGAPN010000411.1:0-5966 GCA_044221235.1 Limisphaerales bacterium | reverse complement strand
TCAGCGCCGAATTCACCAACGCCTTCTTGCTCCGGGGGGATTTCTACACCGAGCTGCCCATTCTGGGACTGTGCGGATTCGCCGACGGGCGCCCCCTCGCCGCCGTGGACTGGACCCAGGTCAATGTCGGCTGCGCCCAACTCCGTGCGCAGGGACACCGCGTCACCGATCCCCTGGTCCGCCATGCGGAAGGGGTGGCCATGTGTGTGCTCGGACCGCTTCCCTCTCCGCCGCCCGGTTCTTTCAACACGCTCGGCAACGCGCGGCTGGAATGGATTGCCGGCGAGAACATCGTCGGGCTCCGGACGCCCTGGTTCATTGGAGTGCCTGCCGCCGAGTATTTCCGGGAAACCCATCGAGCTGGAATCGGTTCTATTCCGCCCGGGCTCCGCACCGCTCATGACGCGGGACAGTTCTTCCTCACCCTGGAAATCGCCGCCGCCGTGGATGCTCCGGTCCGCTCCAACCTGGAAGCCCAGGTCGCGGATCGCCTGCCCCCGCCACTTCGTTCCGATCCCGCCGTCGACTGGAGTGCCTGGCCCATGCGGGTGAAACCGAAGTTGCGGTGACAATCCTGACCCGACGTTGGCCTTTCAGCTCTATTTGGAAGGGATACCGGGATTACGGCTTGGCGGTCTGGGCCTCCTTCGAATAGTACCCGGGACATCCGATGAAATTTCTCCTCTGCACCCTTGGGTCGCACGGGGACATCCACCCGTACCTCGCCATTGGACGCGAGCTGCGACTCCGGGGACATTCGGTCACCCTGGCCACCTCCCGGGGTTATCGGGAACTCATTCACGAACACGGTCTCCAATTTGTCCCCATCCGGCCCGAATCCCGGATCGAAGATCAGGCGCTAATGCGGCGGATCATGGACTCCCGAGGCGGCCCGGAAACCATCATCCGCGAACTGCTCATGCCGGTGTTCCGCGACACCTATCTGGACCTCGTCCTTCCAGCAGCCGAGGCCGATCTCCTGGTGTCCCACGTCCTGACCTACGCCGTCCCCGTCCTGGCGGAGAAGACTGGAAAGCCCTGGGTTTCCACGGTGCTCTCCCCAATGGTCTTTTTCTCGGCCCATGACGTTCCCGTCCTGGCTCCAGCGCCTTTCCTGGCCCGCTTCCGGGTTCTGGGTCCCGGCTTCAACGCCTGGCTGTTCCGTCAACTGAAGCGGGTCTCCCGCTCATGGACCCGACCCGTGGCGGAACTGCGCCAGGAACTGGGGCTGGCAGCCGGAAGGGACCCGCTTTGGGAAGGTCAGCACTCCCCCCACGGCGTCCTCGCGCTGTTTTCCGGGCACTTCGGTCCGCCCCAGCCCGACTGGCCGGCGCCAGTCCGCATCACCGGGTTTCCCTTCCTCGACCTTCCCGAGGAATCCCTCGAACCCCGCCTGCAGCAATTCTTGAACGAGGGGGATCGGCCCCTGGTTTTCGCCCTCGGAAGCTCGGCCGTGAAGATCGCCGGGGAATTCTACCACCGGGCGTCCCGAATCTCGGAACGCCTCCAGCGGAGGGCGGTGTTGGTGGCTGGCCGCTTTGCCGACGAACTCAACCGCAGCCTGTCCCCGACTCAGATCGCCGTGCCTTGGACGTCCTATTCCCAGCTATTCCCGCGGGCCGCGGTCGTCGTCCATCACGGCGGTGTCGGGACGACGGCGGAGTGCCTGCGGGCCGGCGTTCCGCAGCTGGTGGTGCCCTTTGCACACGATCAGTTCGACAATGCCGACCGGGTGAGCCGGATGGGATGCGGATCCCAGCTTCCCCACGCACGGGTCCGGGACGGATCCTGGAAAAGGCACTCCGGAAGCTGCTGGAACCCGGCGCCGCGCCCCAGTCGGTATCACTTGCGGACACCGTCCGTGGTGAGTCCGGGGCCGCAACCGCCGCGGAAGCCCTGGTCCAAGCTGCCAGCCGCCACTGCCTCGCGTAATGTCACACTCGCGGGATCCATTCCGATTCGGACCGACGTTCAAGGTCCCGCGGGACGACCCAGCAACGTGTCCAACTGGCCCAGCCGGTCGAGCCCATGAAGCAACAGGAAGGAGGTGGCGTTGAAGAATCCGTGCGTGAGCACCGCCACCCACAGGGAACGGTGCCACAGCATCACCAGGCCCAGTCCGAATCCCAGGGCCCCAGTAAGAAACACGCCGCTCCATCCCTGGGTCAGGTGCCCGAGACCAAACACCACGGCCGCCGTCATCGATGCCCCAACCCGCAGCGTCCAGGTGTCCAGCCCGCGGTGGGACATTCGTGACATCGCGGCGAACACCGCCGCCCGCCACAGTTCCTCCCTCCATCCTGCCACCACAAAACTGATCAGCGTGGTCGACAGGAACAGGTAGAGCGGGTCCCTCAAGGACGCCGGGTCGAGCATGTGTTCGATTTCGGGACGGAGCCCGTCAAGAGCCTCAATCGGGCGACCCTGAAGGCCCAGGACCACCACTTTGGCCAAAAGAACCCCGAGCATGGCGAACCCCAGCAGAAACCGGAATAGAACCGAGTATCCGAGCCCCAAGCCCCAGGCCCTCCACCCCATCCGGGCACGGGACATCAGTTCCGTCAGGGACGGCCGGCCGATGCCGTACACCACAACTCCAATCACCAACATCAGCCCAAGATTCACCGCGCTGACCTGCAACAGGCCGGATACCGAGTCGGGTAGGACGACCGCTCCCGATCCGTCCAGGGTCTTTCTGGACCCCAGATAACCGAACACCGG
Source organism: Limisphaerales bacterium (assembly GCA_044221235.1). Classification (GTDB taxonomy): domain Bacteria; phylum Verrucomicrobiota; class Verrucomicrobiia; order Limisphaerales; family UBA9464; genus UBA9464. Next base: position 3,245 of record JBGAPN010000411.1, on the reverse strand, counting down.
CGGAACACCCAGCAACAGGGCGAGCATGATCGCGTTACGCCACGGTGCGACCCGGGGTCCGCGGAACACTTCCGCTCCAATGACAGGGGGCGCCTCCACAACCCGTTCAGCGGATGGTTCGGACACCGGAATCCGCCGCATCCCGGCACGCGGCGGAAACGAGGTCGAGGTGTTCCAGGAACCGCTCCCGCTCCGTCTCGGGAAGTACCGACAACACCTCCGACTGCAGCTCAAGCGCGAGATCCCGGACGGCTTCATATTGGGACTGCCCCGAGGGAAGCAGTTGGATCCGGTAAGCCCGCCGGTCGGATTCATGCCGGCGCCGTTCCACCCAGCCTGCCGCCTCCATCCGCTCCAGCAGGGACGCCACGGTGTTGGGATCGCTCGACATCGCCGCCGTCAAGTCACGCTGGGTCATTCCCAACGCTTCGCCTTCCTTCAGGCATCGCATCACTGTGAACTGGTCGGGCGTCACTCCGGTGTGGGCGATGCGGCGGCGAAACGCCTGGTTGAGCCCGTACCACGCCCGTCGCAGCAGCGGCGGCAGGCGTCGTCGAGACGGTGAATCCAGCGGAAGCGGTGTGGAAGGCATTCGAGAATCGGATCCGGAACCTGTTGGCCCGCCCAATTAACGGGGAACCGGGGTGCCTGCCAAGTCTGGGGTCCGCCAATGCGACCGGCATTCTCCCCGTCCGGAGCGGTCTGGAGCGAACTTCCTTGCGCCGATTCCTTGTGGAAAAGGCCATTGAAACCAAACCGTTCTCAACAGATGACCCGGTCCATCGTTCACTTTCGTGTGGCTCATGGGGTTCGTGGTTGAATCCCAGAGGGGAACCACGAACCACACAGACCACACGAAACTCAAGAATAGACGGGCAGGGTCAGCACCAGCGCAAGACCGATTCCATCGCATGGGGAATCCCCAGACCATCTGGATTGCGCCGCCTCCCGTCACGGACCGACACCGTCGGTCCCTACCACACGGCCCAAAAACTTTACCCGCGCTTAACAGTTTTCCCGTTATCGCTCACCGAGGCTTAAACTCTGGGACGTCTTCTCTGCTGTATGAAGAAGACGTTCTGGATCCTTCTGACCCTCGCGACGCTGGCAGTCCTCGGACGGCAGGCGTGGCGGGCCCAGCACAACCTCGTCACCCTCGAGGTTCATGACGCCGACCTCGCCGATGTGGTCCGCCAACTGAAATGGCAAACGTGGGAATCCATTTACGTGGGAAAGAACGTGACCGGAAAGGTCACGCTCAAGGTCCACAACCAGCCGTTGGAGGTCGTCCTCGACATCCTTAACGAGCAGGTCAATGGACGTTGGTCTGTGGTCTACCCGCTCTATACCACGTCGCGATCCCTGAAACTGGCCCGAGCCCTCGCCGGAGGAATGGTCGAATCTCCAGTCACCGGATGGACCCACTGGAACGGCCAGCCGGGCGGCAGGCCCACCGGGACTCCGGAAACGGCCGACGCCGGGAAAAACCCGAATCTTCCCGGAGGCCAGGGCGCGCCGGGAGGAGGGTTCCGCGGGCCCGATGCCGGTCGCAGTTCCAGCATCACCGCCAGCTTCACCAACCGCCCGCCGGTCGAGGTCGCCGCCACGCTTCGTCGCCTGACCGGAACCCGCGTTGTCCCCGAAGACGGCACCAGTATCCCGGTGACATTGCGACTGGAGAATGTACCGGTGGAGGTCGCCGTCGCCGCCGTAGCAAAGAAGACCGTCCGCAAATGGGCGCGTCTCTACGTGTTCGAGGGACGTCCCAACGGCCCCCTGCCGAAATCCACGGAAGTCACGACGAACGGAGATGGCCAGGGGCCGGCGCGCCGCCCGGAACCGACCGAGGAACAACGCGAGCAGATGCGCCAGCAGATGGCGTCGGATCCGGCACGCCAGGAGCAGGCCATCAACCGGATGATGTCCAGCCTGGTCAACTCCACACCGCAGCAGCGCGCAGAGCGCGACCAAATGCGACTCGCCCGCCAGAAAGCCCAGGCCCGCCGCTGAATCCCATCCCTCTTACCGCAACACTTCAACTTGTCCCTCCCCTTGATCCCATGAACTCCCGAACCCCTTCGCCGTTCCATCGCAATGCCACCGGCTTCACCCTCGTTGAACTGCTCGTGGTGGTCGCCATCATCGGCCTCCTGGCCAGCCTGCTGATGCCCGCCCTGGCCCGGGCCCGCACCCGCGCCAACGACGTGTATTGCCTCAACAATCTCCGTCAGCTGGGCATGGCGGTGATGGTGTACGCCGGCGACAACGCCGAGCATCTGCCCATCGCCGAACGCATCCCCACGCTGCCGACCGATCCCCAGAATCCGGATCCCCGGATCTCGGACGTGCTCGCCACCTACGTCGGGAAGACACCCGGAACCAACACCTCCACAGCGGCCAGTGTCTTCCGCTGCCTGATGGACAAACCCCAGTACTACAAGAAGGAGGGTGCCAGCTATGAATGGAACGAGTCTCTGAACGACAAGCCCCTGAAGTCCGTTCAGATGCGTTGGTTCCAGCTCCCCACGGAACGGACCCCGGCACTTTACGACTACGAGAACTTCCATTCCGGCGGCACCAACGGCGTGAAGAACGTGGTGTACCTGGATGGACACGCCGCGCCGATCAAGTGAGCCGGTACGCAAAACGGGGCGAGCGGGGCGAGGGACAGGACACCTGTTTCCCGGACACCTGTTTCCCCGCCCAGGAAGGGGGAGGCCGACTACGACTGCGTGAGCAGGGTTAGTTGCAGACCGTGCCTTTCGTAGGTCCTGAAATCGGCATCCAGCGTGACCAATCGCAGACTGCCCGCGATGGCGAAGGCCGCCAGATACGCGTCCATCCAGACTTTGGAAGAGGCAGTCTCCCGGTCGGCGAGGCGAAGCCAAAGGGCGACGGTCCCCGGGGGTTCATCGGCCCACTTGATGCCGGGATGCGCTTTGAGTCCTGACAAAACAGCCAGCGCATGGCGATTGGTCATGCCCGTTGCACCGTAGTGAGCCACCAATCGAGCGGAGGTGATCAACCGCAGAAAACTCATTTCGGTGGTTCGGCAAAGCAGAATCGGCTGCGACCGCTTGGCCTGACGCAATAGGCCCATGCTGGCGCCGTGAAACTCGTGACTCGTAAAGGTCGCAGCCACCCACACGTTGGAATCAAGAAGCGAGGCCGGCACGTTTCAGATCCTCCTCCGCAAGGGCTTCCTGTTCCAGGGCAACCAACTCCGCCGCAGTCATCCGTGCCGA
>JBGAPN010000410.1:0-5188 GCA_044221235.1 Limisphaerales bacterium | reverse complement strand
ACGAACGGACCGCAACAAAGTTGACCGCAAACTCGGTGTTGGGATTGGTCAGGATGCCGTCCACTGCCTGCCGGAGCCCGACCGGTCGCCCGCTGTAGGGACCACAATAAACACGGTGGCCGTCGTAATCATTGGCGTGAAGGTTGTCCCAAAGGACCGGTTTGCGACGCAGTAACGCGGAGAGCCAGGCGACATGGTCCAGGGTAATCTCCCGGGAAATGATCTCCGGCCCTGTCCAGAACACTCCAATCTCCGGGAGCAACTCGCGGCCAATGGTTGCCAGGTAGTCCGGTCCGCCGAGTTGACGTTCCGCCATCCGACCGCAGTAGGGAGTCGGACAAAACAGAAATTGTGCGGCCGGTTCCCGGTCCCGCACCCAGCGAAACACCTCGTTGGTCACGCCCGCATGGGCGGAGGCGAAGGATCCCCAGCGAGCCCGGTCCTCGGGATCCATGACGTCCGGGATGTCGTCGAACAGCAGGCAGAAATTCCGGCACCCCATCTCCATCAACTGTCCAAACCGTGCCTTCAACGCCTCACGATCCGCAGCCAGGCTGTAGCGGATGTCGAGCCCTGGACCGAGCGCGTAGAAGAATTCGAAGCCTCTCTGATGACAGGTCTGGATGAGCTCCGCCAATTCCGCGGCCTCGACGGGCGGATAGCACTCGCGCCAGACCGCCCGGTGACGGAGATCGTCCTTGGGACCGTACAGGTAGGTGTTCAGGCCCGCCGCCGCCATCCAGTCAAACAGCTCCAATCGTTCCGCCCGCGTCCACGGCTTTCCGTAAAAGCCTTCAATAACCCCGGACAGAAACGTGTTCGACTGCGTGGACGCCATGCTGGTGTGCCGAATCGGCGGGCGACGCTATTCGGGAACCACGACGCGACGCAAGGCCACGTGCCGGCGGCTGGCGCCGATCCCGGATCCTGCACGCGCACCCGCCAACGGCGCCGTCAGGTCCCCCTCTCCCTTCCGACGCCGGGAGGAAGGGAAAGGGACAGGGTGAGGGCTCGGGTTTCCCCTTCAACCTTCAACCTTCAACCCTAAACACGACCCACAGCGACCCAAATCCAGTTCAGCGGCTGTGCTGCAGCAGCCACTCGTAGACCTTGGGATTGTTGTAGGTCTCGGTCCACGAGTCGTGATTCGCCTCCGGGTAGACGGTCAGTTCGATGTCCTTCACCCCGGTGCGCTTGAACGCCTCCACCATGCGCTCGCTCTCGGACAGAGGCGTACTGTCCTTGGCTCCGCTAAGAAGGCCCAAACCCCAGGGACCCGAGTGCCTCCGCCGCCAGGAAGGCAGCAGGGCGCGGATCCGGTCGCCGCCACCGCAGACCGGCATCACCGCGGCGAAGCGCTGAGGATACCGCTGCGCCAACATCCACGTCCCGTAGCCGCGCATGCTCAGGCCGGTGACATAAACCCACGCTTGGGGTCGACCTTCAACTGCCGCTGGACTTCATCAGAGGCCGCCTGAGCGCGCCGTCATCCCAGGCACGGTTTTCCGGCACTGCGGGGGAGACCAGGATGAAGGGAAATTCCCGTCCCGCCTTGACCAGCGGGCGGACCATGGACCGCCACTTTCTGGAGATCGGTACCCCGTTCCCCGGCTCCATGGAGGAACAGCACCAACGGCCAGGCTTTGGCATCGCCGGGTGAGTAGTCCTTGGGAAGATACAGAAGGTACTCGAGCCGGTTGGTCCGGGTGACAACGCCCACGTACTCGCGGGCCACCTGAATTCCCGGGGTCGGTGCGCCAACCTCTGCGAGGCCCCGAAGGACAACGAGTCCCAGAATCAGAATCAGCAGGGGAAACTTCATCCCGAAAGCCTATCGCAGCCCGTGCCCCGACGCCAAGGCTGGACCGCTCCATGATGCGTCGCCGTCGCCGCGGACGGAAGGACGCGCCATCCGAACTCCCTTCGCCCACCCTGCGAACCCAGCAGGTGGGGTCCTCCGGGGAGGGAGCCAGCGTCTCGTTCCCTCGTCGTCCACCCGTAGCCGCGGACGGAAGGACACGCCATCCGAACTCCCTTCGCCCACCCTGCGAACTCCGCGGGTGGGATCCACCGGAGAGGAAGTCAGCGTCTCGTTCCCTCATCGTCCACCCGTAGCCGCGGACGGAAGGACGCGCCATCCGAACTCCCTTCGCCCACCCTGCGAACCCAGCGGGTGGGGTCCACCGGGAAGGAAGTCGGCGTCTCGTTCCCTCGTCGTCCACCCGCAGCTGGACTTACATCAGCTTCAGCTTGGGAAGATCCTGGGAATCCACCAACCCCACCGGTTGCCGCCGCGAGTTGACCACGATCAGGTCATCGATGGCGCGCTCGTTGAAGATTCTCAGGGCTTCGGCCGCCAGTTCCTCCTCCCGGATGCACACCGGGTCGGCGGTCATGACCTGTTTCAACGTCCGCGTCAGCACCAGGTCGTCGGCCGCCATCCGACGGCGCAGGTCCCCATCCGTAAAGACGCCCACCAGACGCCCCCGGCCATCGACCACGGACACCGAACCCGACTTGGCGCGGGTCATGACCAATAGCGCCTCCTTGACCGTGACCGTGGCAGGCGCCACGGCATTGCGGGAGTCACGCCTCATGATGTCCCCCACCTTGACCAGCAGAGCCCGCCCAATGGCACCCGCGGGATGGCGGCGCGCAAAATCCTCCAACTTCACTCCGCGGGCCTCGGCTACGGCCAGCGCCAAGGCATCTCCCATGACCAGCGTGGCGGTGGTGCTGGAGGTCGGCGCCAAGTTGAAGGGACAGGCCTCCTGCGGAACCTGGCAATTCAGCACCACGTCGGCGTGGCGTCCCAACGTGGATCGGGCCGCCCCAGTCATCGCCACAATTTGCACACCAAATCGCTTCAAAGCCGGAAGCAGGTGCGTCAGTTCCTCCGATTCGCCCGAATAGCTCAGGGCCAGCACCAGGTCCCCCTCATTGACAATGCCAAGGTCGCCATGGAGGGCGTCCACGGAATTCAGCACCACCGCCGGGGTTCCTGTGCTCGACAACGTTGCCGCAATCTTTCGGCCGATGTTCCCCGACTTGCCGACGCCGGCGACAACCACCTTGTTGCGCCGGTCCAGGATCCGGACCACCGCATCGACGGCCTGGTCGAAACGTTCGTCGAGCCCAGCCGAGACCGACTTCAGGGCGTCGATTTCAATCCGGAAAATCTGCCGGGCACGCGCGACGTGAGACATGCGACAGCAATGCCCAAGGATGCGACCGGATGAAAGCCCGATTCCCTTTTTCAACTTTCAACTTTCAACCTTCATCTCCCTTTCTCCAGGAATCGGAAAGGAGAGCGTGAACTGGCCACCGCGGGGCGTATGGGGGCCGCTTTCCAAATCAGAAACCTACTGCCCCGCCGACGTGGCCTGCAGCTGGATGATCCCGAGCTGCTCCCGGGCGGCGCGCCGGACGTCCAACCGCAAGGCCGTCATCTCCCGAAGGTCATTGACCAGCAGGGGGGCCATCGGGCCGAGTTCCGAAATGCCGCCCAGGGCGATCAGCTGGGTGGAGGGATCGACGGAGAACGCCAAGCCACGCCGCAGGGCCGGAACCACCAATTCGGATTCTCCGGTGACTCTCCACAGGGCCCAGGCCGCCAACGTTGCCACCCGAAGATCGTCCGAGCTGATGGCGGCAATCAGGTCGGGTTCCGCCGACCGGGCTTTTCGCCCCAGGCGCCCAAGCTGCCAGGCAGCGGCACCGGCCGGGGACAGACCGATGTCGCGGATCAACGGGGAATCCGCATGGTAGGTTAAGGTCGGATCGGGAACGTGCAGCTGAAGTTCCTGGGAAAGCGATTTGACGGCGTTGGTCACGTTTCCCGTCAGTTCAGCCAGCGCCGAAGCGGCCAGCACCCGCACCATGGATGCGGGATGGTGTTCCAGCGCCTGGACTTCAGGAACGGCGGCCGAACCGGCACGTCCCATCACCACCACCACCTCCAAGGCATCTCCGAGTGCCGGTGAATCCGGTTTCAGTTCCGAACGAACCTCTGTCACCGCCATGGCGGACGCAGGCCCAAATTGCCGAAGCGTCTGCAAGACCAATCGTTTCAATTCCGGGACCTGAAGCCAGGGAACCAATCGCGGCAGAGTCTGGGTTGCCTGGGGTCCGTAAACTCCTATCGCTCCAATGACTTCTGGAGCTGGCGGCTGGGTGCCTCCAACCAGCAGTCGCAGCGACGCAATCCCTCCTTCCACCGGTATCCCGGTGTCCCAAATGGCCCGCGCCGCCCGACGCTGGGCTTGGGGATCATCGCTTCCCAGGGCCGCCAGGATGCGAGCGATGACTTCTGGCGAATCCGGCGCAATCCGAAGGGCGGCCGCTAAGGCCACCTGTCCCACCTCACCCGGCGCGGAAGTCCACGCGAGGACAGAATTCAAGGCCGAGGAGGCCTCGGGCCCAAATTCACCGAGGATCCTGAGTATCCGGGGTCGCAGGTCCTCCGGATCGGCCACATTCAGCAAACGGAAATCCGACTGCCATGACTCCGGAATCCAGTTGTAGACACGCCGACCGCCCTGTTCCGACGGCGAAGGCTCCCAATTGACGAGGTCGACCAGCTCAGGAATCAAGGCCGGCCCTTCGAGCACCACCGCTTCTTCAACCCGGGCGTCCGGACCGGCCCGTTTGACCCAGGTGGAGAACGACCCGCCCTCGAAATCCCGGCCCTGATGGCGCGCTCCCACCACCAGTCCCACCACGGTGAGAACCGCCGCTCCAACCAGGACGATCAAAATCGCGCGGATCATCGCTCCCGCGGAAACCTAGCCATCTTCAACCGCGTTGCGAGACCTGAACATTCCGGCACCGGGATCCGCCATCGAAAGGGAGGCGCCTTTCCGAAAACCCGGTTAATGCGGGTTCCGAAAGCCAGACTGAAGGGGGAGCCAGCCGTTCGCCGGCTCACTTCGTCTGGGTCAGCTTCAAGGCAATCTGTTTGTCCAGTTCGGCCGCCAGATTGATGTCGGCGCCCCCAGCGGGACCGCGAACCTGGACGAAGGAACGGGCGACGCCCGCTTCGATTTCGTCGACGCGGACATAGACGGTCTTGTTGTCCACTTTGGCTTTGAGGGTGTTATCAATGGTGTTCTCTCCGGTCAGAGTTCCGTTGAAGGCAAGCACATCCTTCGCAGCGCCAAACACTTGGGCGACCGACCGCTGATAACGG
>JBGAPN010000409.1:0-5447 GCA_044221235.1 Limisphaerales bacterium | reverse complement strand
GCCAATGGTGTCGCCCTCGGCAACACGGCGCCCAAGAACTACGACATCATTTTCCAAATCTATGACGACCAGACGGCCGGCAACCTACTTTGGGGGGAGCAGCAGACCGTCACGGTGGACAAGGGGTATTTCTCCGTGCTGTTGGGTGAAGGTGCGGATGCCGGAGCCCCTCGTCCCGCACTGTCCGCGGTATTCAAGGGTCCGACCGCCTCCGACCGCTTTGTTGCCATCACGGTGAAGGGCATTGGTTCGGGTGGTGCGAATGTGGACATCAGTCCGCGCCTCCGGTTGTTGTCTTCACCGTATGCCTACCTGGCGGCGCAAGCGAACAAGTTGGTCCGTTCCGACAACAACACCGACCTGCTCACCAGCTCCCAAAACGTGCTAACCCTGAACGGGCAACTAGACCTTTTGGGCGCCAACTCCTTGGAGTTCGGGGCAGGGTATGTCAAGGAGGCCAACAATGGCAGAATCGGCTACCAGCTGTTTAGCACCGGACTCGACATTGTCGGGGCGGGAGCGGACGCTGCGAATCGCCGGATCACGTTTCACTCGCAGGGCGGGTCCGCCTTCATCGGTCCGGTGACCGCAAGCTCGTTCACCGGTCCACACTTTGGAGACGGTTCCGGTCTGTCGGGCGTGGCCAAGCTGGGCGCCAATACCTTCACCGGCTACCAGGAGGTTCAAAACCACCTCCGCATCGGCGAGGTGAGTTCCACCGTGGGGGCGGCCGGATGGGGTGAGGCGCTGATTTTCTCGGGGGCTCCGCCGGTAGCGCTCGGCTACAACGGGGATAATTCGGACCCGCTGTGGATGGCCCGCTACAATACCGGAGCCAACGCTTCCGAATTGCGCATGGTCATCGGTGACGATCCGGGTGGTGGCGGCGGCGGCGGTGCGGACCGTTTCGTGATCGGTACCATGCAGGGCGACGGCAATTTTTCACAGACAGGCACATGGAGTCCGCAGTTCGCCTTCAAGGCCAACGGACTCCTGGAATTTCGGCCCGGAATTAGCAAGGAAGTCAGCGCCGGGACCATCGGGTATCAGGTTCATTCCCCCGATTCCCTCGACATCGTCGGGGCCGGAACCACTGGATCCAATCGGAAAGTTCAGATGTGGGCTGAAGGGGGATTTCAGCTCAATGGGGGCATGACCTCGACGGACACGTTCAACGTCAACACTTGGAACGGATTGACCTTTAGGGTGATCAATTATGTCATGCAAATGTTCAATCCGAACGATAAGAACAAGTACCTGCAGATATGGCGCTACGATCAAGGGGTTGCCATCCAAGGAGGCGGTGGCGGGTGGGGGAATGCGTCGGGTGATTTCCGGCAAATCACCTGGGACGGTGACGGCAATTGGGATGCCGCTTCAGACCGGAAGTTGAAGAAGGATATTGTGGACGCTGAGCCCTTGTTGGATCGGACGATGAAGGTTCAGGTCCGGAGGTACCGTTGGAAGGATGACCCGGACGATGCCAAGCTGTCCTTGGGTGTGGTCGCGCAGGAGTTGCAACCGCTGTTCCCGGATCTCATCGCGGTCCAGCAAGATCCCCGCACGCAGGAAACCAACCTTGCGGTCGGCTACAGCGATTTTGGCCTCATCGCCGTCAAGGCTCTGCAAGAGCTGAAAACACAGCATGACGCAGAGATCAAGGATCTGCAGGCGCAAATCACCGACCTTAAGGCCCAGATGAAACAGGTGCTGCAGGCCGCTGCGGAACTCAAGGCCAGCGCCGACAAGGGCCGGACGACTGCTGCCGTGGCGAAATAGTAGGGCGCTGTGTCCTGCTGCTGCCGGGAAAGGCCCGGAATTCCGCCGTCCATCAACCGATAACCGCGAACGACGATGAAATGGTCTTTGCCTAGTTACCGCGCCGTGCCGCTCGTTCTGGGACTTGTGCTGGCTGTTGCCAGCGCTGCGGCCCAAGCGCTGAAACTGCCCCTTGAATACCGGCATCTTCTGGCCGATGACACGAAACTGAATTATCAGTCCGTCAGCGGCGTGCCGATTTCACAGACGGAGGGTACTCCGCCGGGCTCCAACGGCCTGCAGCCCAACGGCAATGAGTCCACCGGCGTTTTTGTTACCCCGACCCCGGGCCAGTTCCGGGGATTCCTTTCGCTGGGTGCCATCCCGGGGTTGTCACAAGCCGAGTGGATTGCCGTCAGCAATTCCCCGACGCTCACGGCTGGGACAACTACCTTTGGCTCTCTGGTCGCCGAGCAGATGCGTCGCCCCCGGGCTGTGGCACCGGCCGTGCCCGGAGGCGTCATCATCCTGCGACAGGCTTGGGTGGGCATGCCCTATCTCGCCCGCCAAGTGTCGTTCGCGTTTGGACAAGTGATCACGCCGCCTGCCGTCAATGAAAGCGGTGGTCTTTTGGGTGTGGGGCTGGCCAGCAGTTACTGGCTCCCTGAACCGTACACCACCAACGGCCACACCAACAGCGGCTATTATTGGAGCCCACACGCCCAACTGGTTTACGCGATCCAGCCCGGGCCCGTCCAAATCACCTGGGTCAAGGCCTCTCCCTATAACGCCACGCCTTCCTACACCAACGTCAACGGAACCGTCAGCTTTCGCACCAACGGAGCCAATATCTTCCTGCTCTACACGGAAAAGTACGTCGTCTCGGGAAGCGCGATTAAGCCACCCCGGAAAATGTACTGGACGGAGAAGAGCTTCCAAAACATTGGCCGGCCCGTCCGGGTGCCCACGGCCCGTGTCGGCGCAGTCAACATTGTTTACAACAACAGTTTCCCGCGGACGGTGGACGCAGAGTTCGATGGCGTCGGAAACACGAGTCCAACCGAGGGGAGTAATAATAACACCCTGAAGGAACTTCGGACCCTGTGGTTCGACCAACAAGTGGGAAACATCTATGCGTACAACGCAGAGGGGCGAGTCTTTGTCGAGTTGTTGGGCGACCTTCGCCAGGATGGCCAGACGTACCAGCAGTTGGGAACCGAGATTGTCGACGTCAGCAAGCAGGCCATCCCGGAGGATGTCACGATCGAGTTGGGTGAACGTATTGTGCCTCCTGTCGGTGGCTCCCTGGCAGAGCTGTATCCGGAACCATTGCAGCAGGGGTTGAGTGGCAACTTTGCCTATCAGCGTTCACTGGAAGGCGCCACCCGGCCCGAGTTGTACGCCATCCGCGAAACCTTCAATCTCAACGACTATCTGATCCATTGGATGGAAGATGGCGAAGCAGGTCTCCAGTGGCCTAAGCTGTTCGGCAGATACCGCCTGGCGTGGCCTCAGGACGTTGCCCGCTACAGTCATTATATCCGGCCACCCGCAACGACGGATGCCGAGGCGGCGGCCACGGCGGTCAAACTGGAACCGGAGAATGCACCTAACATCGAGTATCAAGACGCCCTGGATCGGCCCCGCGCCAAGTTTACGCCGGACTTCAAGTTCTACACCTGGCTCGATGCCCAATATCCGGTCCACCGGACGTTGTTGCGATATGTCTCGGGCGAGAATGTTGCGTTCGAGCGGGTGTTTTCCTGGTACGCGGGAAGCTTGAGGGAGACCAATTTCGTCGGCTCTGGAATCGCAGGGGACGCCCGTCGGGTCATTACGAATCTGACGGCGTGGAACAGCCTGTCGAGCCGGTTCGAGCGGCCGGCTGGACCTCCAACCTGACGGCACCCCGGGTCGTAAACCTGACGGCGGATGTTGGCCAGCGCATCATCGCGCCCGCGGAGACGGACATTGCGGACGGGGAAAAGTACCTGGCGGCTACATCAACCGCGCAGGATATCGGCACGTCCCATGATGTCAACGTCTACAAGGACCCATTAACCGCCGGCTTCACCGAGGCCAACAAGGGCGCGATCATTCCAGTCAATGCGATTCCCAGCCGGAACCTGCTCGAAGTTTGGTGGTTTCGGACGAACAACCCGCAAGCGCTGGTCCCAATGCAGGGAGTGGTCTCTTGGTTTCAAGACTGTTCTGCTGGTCGTCGGTCATTGGACGGTACACAATTCAGTGGCCAGCCAGCCCGCGGGAGATTGTGGTGCTGGCCAGTAAGCTGCGGGCAGGGACTCACGACTTTGAGCAGTTGTGGACCATTTATTATCAGAATGATCCGGCCTCGACGGCTACAATCCCACCGAGGAGCACGCGATCATGTCGGGTGGCACGCCCTTCGCGACCCGTGATGACTTGAACATCGCGACACCGGGAAATGGCTATTCCTCCCACCCCTATGTGCTGATCGACTACCCGCATCCGGATGGGCGGCCGGCGATGGCCGTGTTCAAAGTGCTTCGTGAGAAGCCCGAGGCGGGATGGGTTTTCGACTATCTCGTGCCGGCTGGCCAGATGCTGCAACCGCCTCCGCCCCTCAATTTCCTCGCGAAACCGGTGGAAGGAAGCGGTGACTTGGCCCTCAACTACAACACTGAGCCGACCGGAGGGGATGGTGACCTGCCCGGAGGATGGAATACGACGACGGCGACGGGCCCCTTCGGTCATTACAACCGTTTTACCTACCGGGATCGGAAGGAGGAGTTCTGGGTGTACCGCGGACTTCACGCCGGACTGCCGAATCTGCAGATCGGAACCTACAATTCGGCGACGCGGAGCTTTTCGAGTCTCTCGACCGCGACGGCCATCGTAGGCCAAGCGTTCAATTTCACGGTCCATGTGTCGAGGCAATCCGAGAACCTGCAGATGCAGGTCTTGAACGCGCCATCCTGGCTCGGCCTGAACGGATTCTCGCTCCAAGGGACTCCTCAGTCGGGGAACGTCGGTTCGGTCAATCTCTCCATTGTCGTTGCCGACCTTTACGACAATACGCGGGTAACCAATGTCCTGGCGTTGACCGTGGCCTCATCGGGTAGTGTGGTGACACAGACGCCCATGTTGGTCCGGAGCACGAACACCTTCACGGGAAGCATCATTGACTTCACCAATCGGCCTCCGTTCCTCGCCCATTCCCCCAACAGCTCCAATAGCTTCACGATGCGGTTCTATTACCGCACCGAACCCAGCTTTGCATGGCCGGGAATGCCGAATCCTCCTGCGACGGGGAGCATCGTTCCTTATCTCCGCCCGTTTGACTCGGGGGCTGGCAGTTTCGTGGGCGAACCGGGGTCCAAATCGACGGAATCGCTCCAGATCGTCTACCGGCCTTACTGGCCCGTCCGCGATCCGAAGGATTCTTCCAAGCCGATCGCCACACTCCCGTTCGGTGCGACCTTAACCGAGCCCGCCTTCAACCTTCCGGGCGTTCGGGACTTCAAGACCGCCCACATCCTCTACCAACAGTCCATTGCGGGTAACATTAGTGTCCCCACGGTCAGCGCCGTGCTGCATGACCCGACCCGGGCCAAGTACGTGGACGTCACGGACCAGTTTGACAGCCAGATTCCGGCGAGCATTCGGACTCAATCCTATCAGGGAAAGGTCTATTTCCCGGACTTGCC
>JBGAPN010000408.1:0-4858 GCA_044221235.1 Limisphaerales bacterium | reverse complement strand
GGCGTCCAGTGGACTGCCGCCGCCGATGGCGATAACACCATCGCAACCTCGTTCCCGGAACAATGCAGCGGGGCGGCGGACATCGTCCTCGATGGGGTTGGGGTGGACCTCGCCGAATACGAACCACTCCTTGTCGCGTTTGGCCTCTCCGAGCACGGCGGCCAAGGCCCGGAATGCATCGGTTTGGGTCAACCCGCCGTCCGTGACCACAAGAGGCCGCCTCACCCCCATTTGGGCGAGGGATTCAGGAAGTTCCCGGAGCGCGCCGGCTCCGAAGCGGGTACGGGTGGGAAAGGAGAAGGTGGTGAGACTCATCGGCGGCGGGAGAATAGGGGTTCACCCCGATTCGGGGCGAGCAACAAGTCAGGGACTCGATGGGCCCCGTACTGCAGCCGCGCCTGGTTCCCGGCCCGATCGGGAGACGCAAACTACAGTCGGGTTCCACCCAGCTCGGCAATGCGTCGAAAGGCAGGCTCGGGAATCGGCATGACACTGAGACGGGAGTTCTTAATGAGCAGGATGTCCCGGGTCGCTGGGTCGACCTTGAGTTGTTCCAAAGTAACCGGCTGGCGGAGCGCCCGATAGGGAACCAAATCCACCGCCGACCAATCTCCCTCGGTGGCGATTGGGTCGGGATAGGCAGTGCGTTTCACCCGGGCACACCCCACCACCTCCTTGCCCACATTGCTGTGGTAATAGAGCACCAAGTCCCCTTCCTTCATGGTGCGCAGGTTGTTTCTGGCCAGATAATTGCGGACCCCGGTCCAGGCGGTTTGCCCGTCCTGGACAAATTGGGTCCAAGCGTAGGCGTCGGGCTCCTGCTTCACCAACCAGTATTGCTTCGGCATGGCGTGAGTCGTGGTCTCTGCGTCGGTGCTTCAATCCTCTATGGGAACACCAACTCAGCGCGCCGGCAGATTCCATGGATTTTCAGATTTGTCCACGCAGGCGACGGCCTGGATTACTGCCTTTGGATTGGCAAGGGTGATCGGTGCATCCGAGATGTAATTGCGCATGCGGCATCCCACAAGGCTCACCGTCAGTTTGCGCTCGCCTCGAACCAGCATGAAATCCTGCGACTGATTGAGGGTGGTCAGGGCGCCGTTTCCTCCGGAAAAGGCCTCGACCTGGTTGAGTGCCGTGTGCCCCTCACCTTCGATGATGATCGGGTGTATGTCTGCGACTTGCGGTCCCGTGTTGGCAATGATCGATCCTTGGGCGATCTGCCAGTTCCGATTGAAGGTTCCGTCTCCCCGCTTCCAGATGCCCACCGTCACGCAGTCGAGATTGAATTGGGTCAATTGGCCATAGGTCGCCGGACCGAGGTCGATTCCCCCGTAGACACCGAAGGTAAACAGGTCCAGCAACACGGCATTGTCGGTGTGGTTGATGGCATAGGAAAACGTCTTCTGTGCCACGACGGCGTCGATGACCGCCCGGCTGTAGCCGCCTTTGATGAAACGCTGGTTGGAGGGGTTGACGTGGCAATGAAGGATCCGGGGAATGTCGTAGCAGTAATCGACCCGGATGAACTCACCTCCCAGCGGATAGCCATAACAATGCTCAATCAGAATCTGTTCGCAGAAATGGGGCGGCCGGGCGTTGAAGTCCATCGCCAGGAACTCGCCGTAAAACGTCAGGCAGGAGAGGGTGACTCCTTGGGACGCCCGAGTCTGTGAAACCTGAAGGGTGGCCGGATAGTGGATGATGCGGCTTGGGTCGTTGACGGTTTGATCTGGATACCAGAATTGAAGGCCGCGCACCTGGGTGGCTGATTCGACGGTCAGAAAGGCCCGATTGGTGTCGGTAATGCGGAAGACGCTGCCCACAGGTTGGACCTTGTCCGGATGGCGCGTTCCGCGTCCCACCGGGCCATGGACCCCGAGCAGGGACACGTTCCTCCGGAGGATGAGGCCGCCGTCCATCGGATACGGTTCGGCGGCGGGTTCCAGGTAGAGGGCGGCACCGCGGGACTCGGCCCAGTCGATGGCGGCTTGAAGGGCGGTGCGGTTTACCGTGGCGGAGTTCGTTGGAGAAACACCGAATTCGCTCAGATTCCGGGCTGCCGGGATGGACGGCTGATCATCCGGGGCGGAAAGGCAGGGAGCGATTGCCCCAACCATCGTTAACAGGAGGCACTGAAACCGTTGGAGCAACATGGGTGATCCGATGGAGACCGAGTTGATGCCCTTCGACAAGACTGGCGATGGAAAACAAAAAAACGATGTCCGGGCTGGTATTATGCTGAAATCCAGAAAGTTCTATGCAGATACTCCCGTTGCGCTGAGCAGATCAATCCGCGGAAATCTGAATCGTGGATTGACACTCAGACGGCAGTCTGGTTTGTTCCCCGTCCTTTTTCGAAGGGTTTTGCTATGTACGCTGTTTTGGAAACCGGTGGTAAACAATATCGCGTGGCTGCGGGAGACACGTTGGAGATCGAGCGATTGGCGGCCGACGCCGGTCAGACCTTCACGTTCGACCGCGTATTGCTCGTCAATAAGGACGGGCAGGTGGCGGTGGGTGCTCCGACGGTTTCTGGAGCTAAAGTTTTGGCCGACGTGGTTGAACACATCCGAGGTGACAAAAAGGTCATCTGGAAAATGAAACGCCGCAAAGGCTACCACAAGAAGCAGGGACATCGGCAGGAACTGACGGTGGTCAAGATCAAGGAGATCGCCGCCTAAAACGGGAATTCAATCATATGGCACACAAGAAAGGTCAGGGAAGTTCGCGCAACGGGCGCGATAGCGTCAGCAAACGGCTTGGCGTCAAGGCATTCGGATCTGAATTGGTCACGGCTGGCAGCATCCTGGTGCGGCAGAACGGCACGAAGTTTCATGCCGGTCAGAACGTGGGTACCGGCCGGGACTGGACCCTGTTCGCGTTGGTGGACGGCCGGGTGAAATTTGATCGGTCCACCCGGAAGGTCCATGTAACGCCAGAGCAGGTGGCTGTGTCGAATTGAGCTTTGAGGCACTCGATTTTCGAGGGCGAGGCGGATTGCCTCGCCCTTTTTTCTTCCCGCCCATTCATTTGCCATCCTCCGGGATTGCAGCTTTCACGGCTCGTTCCTCCCGTTAGCCTTCCGCCATGTTCGTTGATGAAATTAAAGTTTTCGCCCGTGCCGGCCACGGGGGGAAGGGCTCTGTCGCTTTTCATCGGGAGGCCTACCGTCCCAAGGGAGGACCCTCCGGGGGGAACGGAGGTCGCGGCGGAGACGTCATCCTGGAAGCCAGCCATGACCTCAACAACCTGATCAACCAGTTCTACGAGCCGCGCCTGCTCGCCGAGTCCGGGCAGGCTGGCATGGGGAAGGGCATGGACGGTCACGCTGGAGAGGACCTGGTGGTCAAGGTGCCCTGTGGTACGCTGGTCTGGCGGCTTTCATCACCCCCGGCCGCCGAGGAGGAAGTGGACGTTGCCGAAGCGCCGCAGACCTTGATCAGCGCTTCGGCCGGGCGTCCAGTCATCAAGTCGAGCGGAGCGCGGGCACTTGAAATTAATCTGGAAGAGGAGGTCCAGTCTGCGCCGGTCCATGCGCCCGCACGCGGGGAATTGGTCTGTGATCTCACCGAACACGGGCAGCGGTTCGTGTTGTGCAAAGGAGGCCGAGGGGGGCTGGGAAACCGCAATTTCGCCACGTCTGTCCGCCAGGCACCTCGGTTTGCACAACCGGGAGAGCCTGGGACCGAAGGGGAGTTTTTGTTTGAGCTTCGGATGGTGGCCAATGTGGGAATTGTTGGATACCCGAATGCCGGCAAGTCGACATTGCTCACAGCCATCTCCAAGGCGCGGCCAAAGATCGCCCCGTATCCGTTTACGACTCTGACCCCACAGGTGGGAATCGTGGAGTACCCGGATTACAAGCGGCTCACGTTGTGTGATGTCCCGGGTCTGATTGCAGGAGCGCACCGCAATGTCGGCCTTGGTCACAAGTTCCTCCGGCATATCGCCCGCTGTGATGCCTTGGTCATTCTCCTGGATATGGCGGGAACAGATAATCGGGCGCCATGGGACGACTACCGTTCTCTACTGGAGGAATTGGAACTCTACGATCCCGCCCTCCTCGACAAGCCAAGGTTGGTGGTGGCGAACAAGATTGATGAGCCTCCCGCAGAGGCGAATTTGAAGGCATTCAAGCGCCGGGTTCGCAAGGTCCCGGTGCTCCCCATCGCCGCGGCATTTGATGAAGGGATCCCTGCGTTTCTCAGGTCCATCCGCGAAATGGTGGAAGAGGCCCGCGGACAGGCGAATCCGGAATGATGCGGTGTGGAATGGAGGGTAGCGCAGGGCCACTCGGATTTAGCGCGGCTCCCAGCGATGCCAGTGATTCCAGTCGAACACTTCGAGAGCACCCAGCCGTTTCTTGTAATCGTAGGGGGAGCTCACGATGTAGGCGTAGCCCGGGTACAGATATCGGCACTGTCGTTCCCGGGCGTAGGAAGCCTCCCATAGAAGCGTTGCGATGCCCAGGCTTCGGCTACCCTCGGCGGGATCAAAACAGCCGTAGACAGACGACACGGCTTCCTCTCCGACATCCAGAAAGCTGAAAGCGATCAGTTTTCCCCCGAGGCGGACGGACACTTCGATGCACTCGCACGGATACCCTTGAGGTCCGGATCGGCGCCCCGGATCCGTTCCCATAAAACTCTCCAGTCGCTCCGGTATGTTGGATCGGAACCGCTGGCAATGTGCGTGAAAGAGTCGGTGGTGTTCCTGATCCAAATCGGGAGGCTGCATCCGAACTTCCAAGTCCCCGTTTCGTTTCAGGATTCTTCGCTGGCTTTTCGATGGAATCCAACGTGAGAGATCGATTCGAAGTGGGATCACCTGGACGACACGGTTATCGTAAACG
>JBGAPN010000407.1:0-4858 GCA_044221235.1 Limisphaerales bacterium | reverse complement strand
CGGCGGGTCAAAAAGATTCCAATGAGAGTAGAGCATTCCGGCGCCTGGGGCGGGACCCGAGATTCGTCGCGGGACCGGGTTCACGGTCCCTGATTCCTGACCGTTACGGAAGGAATCTGGGCATGTCCGCCCGTAAGGTAAAAAATCTTCCGAAGTGGGCGGCCCGGGTTGTCCCTGGATGCCGTGGGCGCGTCCGGGGTCAGGGAGGAGTGAGTAGAAACCCGTTCCCGGACGGTGATCACCGTCCCGGGTTTGGTTGGTATCCGGGGTCCAACTCCATAAGGACTTCCTGGCACCAGCATTCCACGTCCCCCGCGAGCTCTTTGAGCACCCCGGCAGCGACCCCGTCCTTCTGCTGGAGCAGACCCAAGAGAAGATGTTCGGTGCCCACGAACCTGTGATTGAGCGCTTCGGCTTCCCGGTCGGCCGCGCCGATAAGAGCTTTGGCACGGGGGGTGTAGCGATTGTTGCCACGCACCGTTTCTTCGCCGGCGTGGCTCCGGATCTCCGCCTCAACCTCCTGGCGGACGTTCTCGAGGTCGACTCCCCGTCTCTTCAGGACATTTCTTGCACACCCTTGGCCCAGTTTCAGCAGCCCAAGCAGCAGGTGCTCGGGCCCGATGTGGAAGTGGCCGATGTCATCCGCTTCCTTGTGGGCGAGCGCAATCATCTGCAGGGCCCGCGGAGTGAAGAGGATGACATCGAGGCCATTCATCTTCGGACGGGGGCAATTACCCGGCTTTCTGGCTGCCAACCCTGGAAGGATCCGGGGCCGGGAACTGCCGCATGCGAGTGCGCAGCAATTCGGCGCGGAGGGCATCCCGCTGGTCGGCGTCGAGCTTCTCGGTTCGGGTCAGCTGAAGGTGCCACGGCTGGCTGATCAGGAACAATTCGTCCACCAGGCTCCGATTGACCCCCTCGAACATCCCCAGGTCCACCCCGAGCCGGAGCAGGCTCAGCAGGTTCATGGTTTCCTTGGAGGTGATGATGTGGGCCTGGCTCAGGATGCCGAAGGCCCGGCCGATGTTGTTGAACAGGTTCCGGGGCTTTTTCTCCAGCTGCGCGGCCCGGGCATTCTGTTCGGAATCGATGATCTGGAGGGCCACCTTGTTCAGACGCTCGACGATTTCACTCTCGGACTCACCGAGTGTCTGCTGGTTGGAAACCTGGAAAATGTTCCCCAACGCCTCGGTGCCTTCCCCGTACAGGCCCCGGACCGCCAGCCCGAGTTTGTTCACGGCCTGGATGATCTGGTTGATGTGTTCGGCAAGGACCAGACCCGGCAGATGGAGCATGGCACTCACCCGGATTCCGGTGCCCAAGTTGGTTGGGCAGGCCGTCAGGTACCCGTATTTGTCCGAGAACGCGAAGGGCACCTTCTCCTGGAGTTCGG
Source organism: Limisphaerales bacterium (assembly GCA_044221235.1). Taxonomy (GTDB): domain Bacteria; phylum Verrucomicrobiota; class Verrucomicrobiia; order Limisphaerales; family UBA9464; genus UBA9464. The sequence continues at coordinate 3,465 of JBGAPN010000407.1, read as the reverse complement.
TATCGAGAGCGTCGATGGACAGCCAGGCCTGTTTGAGCTGCAATCCCGGTCGCAGCGCCTGCATGCGGAGGTGATCCTCCTCGTTCACCATCACGCAGAAACTTTCCTCCCGATTCAGGACGAAACCACTGCCCGCACTCCGGGCCGCATGTTCCCGGCTGATGAGGTGCCGCTCGACGAGGACCTGCTTGTCGAGGGCGGAAAGTTTGTCCAGCCCCTCGGCATAGGGATCGGGCCCCATCTGCGGCATGCCGGCGACCAGGGGCATCAGGAGCTCAAACGCCTTGATCCGGTCGGCCTTCTTGGCGTGTCCGGGGAAGGGGACGTCCGTGAGGTTGCGTGCGAGCCGGATCCGGGAGGACAGGACAATGCGGTCGTGGGGGCCGGTCCGCTGGCTGACCGCCTCGGGGCTGGGAAGGTAATCGAGGATCTTCATGTCCGGGTGCCGATGGGATCAGGGGGTGGGAATGTCCTTGCGGGCCTGCTTGATTTCATCGCGGAGCTGGGCTGCCCGTTCGAATTCCTCCCGGGTGATGGCGGTCTTGAGGTCGGCCTCCAGCTTGTCGAGAAGGGCCCCGGCCTCTGCGGATCGCCGGAGTGCCGGCGTGATTTTGCCGCGGTGCTGGGTGCCGCGGTGCATTCCCTTCAACAGTTGTTCGAGGCCGTCGGCAAACACCTCGTAACATTTGGCGCAGCCCAGCCGGCCGGTCTTTTTGAAATCAGCCTGGGTAAAGCCGCAGACCGGACAGGTTGTTTCCGACCCGGCCGCTGCCGTCGCCTCCTCCATCTTTTGGGCGGCTCCCAGTCCGAGGAGCACGTCGGCGATGGAGAAGCTGGTCGGGTCGTTGACGCCCTTTTCCTTCGCGCAGGCATCGCAGAGGTTCACCTTTTTCACCTCGTTGGCGACGATCTGCGTGTAATAGACGGTCGCCGGAGCCTTTTTGCAGAACTGGCAGTTCATGGATTCGCTGTGCCAAAGTCTGCACCCGCCGTGGGACAGTCAAGGATCCCGCTCGGCTTTGTGTTCCGGCGGGGCCGGGAGCAGGTCCCCTTGACACGCCGTTCGGACAGGCTCTCAGCCAAAGATGATTTCGCCGTCGGTCTTGGTCTTTTCCCGGAAGGAAGCGATGAGGCGCGCCGTGAACGGTCCCGGCTTTCCAGTGCCAATGACCCGGCCGTCCACCTTGACCACCGGGACGATTTCGGCCGCGGTACCGGTCAGGAACATTTCCTCGGCGATGTAGAGGTCGTAGCGGGTGAGATTGGGTTCCGACGCCGGGATTCCCAGCTCCCGCGCGCAATCCAGCACCGTGTTCCGAGTAATGCCATACAGGGCCCCTGCGCTCAGCGGCGGGGTGTAGAGGCGGCCCTTCTGGACGATGAAAATGTTGTCCCCGGTGCACTCGGCCACAAAACCCTCGGTGTTGAGCATGATGGCCTCCTCCACTCCGGCGTTGTTGGCTTCGATCCGTGCCAGGATGTTGTTGAGGTAATTGAGCGACTTGATGGCCGGGTTCACCGAATTCACCAGCATCCGGGTGGTTGGAACCGTCACAATGGTGAGTCCCTCCTGATAATACTTTTCCGGATAGAGCTGAATGGTGCTGGCGATGATGATCACCGAGGCTTTGGGACAGCGTCGTGGATCGAGTCCCAGGGTGCCCTTGCCGCGGGTGACCAACAGTCGGATGTATCCCTCGCGAAGATTGTTCTGCCGGCACGTCTCGACCGTGGCCGCGATCAACTCGTCCGGCGTCAGGGGAATGTCGAGCAGGATGGCCTTCGCAGACCAGAACAGGCGCTCGATGTGTTCCCGCAGCTTGAAGATGCGGTTATGGTACATGTGGATGCCCTCGAAGACGCCGTCGCCGTAGAGGAGACCGTGATCAAACACGCTCACCTTGGCATCGGCTTCGTCATAGAACTGTCCGTCAATGTACACTTTCATGCGAAAAGTCCGGGGAAACTAGGGGATGTCGACCCGGCGGTGCAAGAGACGGCGCGCCGGAAGTGGCGAGATTTGTGGGAAATGCTGAAGGCTGAAGGGTGAAGGGACCGATTCTGGTGCGGGGTGATTGGAACTAGTGTCACCTCCTACTCGCCTAGGGGATTTCCCTAGTCAGGCTTCGGACAGTGGCTAGTTCACGACGCGGGGAAAATCGCAATCATGCCGGAGTGCGACCCAAACAGCCGCCCAGGCCATTCGCCCCGGTATGCACGCCGGGACGCCCCGATTTTTGCGGGGAATGGAGCCGGGGGGTGGTCGGGTCACACCAGGCGGACAGGTCCATCCCTTCCGCCACCTGATTTCCCACCCGCTCCCTGCCATGAACGTCCTACCTCGTCCCTACCTGGATCGTCCCGGAAAACGGCTGGCCCTGGCCTGGTTCCTGGTCTGGCTTGGATTGACGATCCGGGCGGATGACCACGGAGACTCCCTGGGGAGCGCCAGCTATTTTCCAGCGACCGCGGACTGGGGTGCCGGGGGTGTTTTGGACTCGGCGACCGATGTGGACGTCTTTGCGTTCAGCAGTGGCCGTGGACCCGCCAGGATCCGGATTTCGTCCGGAAGCGCCGTTTCCACTGCCCAATTCCAGGTGGAATTGCTGGATGCGGAAGGTCGCTCCCTGACCGGGATCGACGCGTCGGCCGGTGTAACCGAGATTCAGTCTGAACTGGGGTCGGGGCGGTACTTCCTGGCGGTTCGCGGGGCCCAGGGGAGTGTTCCTTCGCCCTATTGGATTGCGGGTCACGTTCCGGTTCCGCTGTCGGGGATTCCGCCGGTGGCGGTGATTCCCGTTTCCGAACTCGCCGGCAACGCTCCACTGGTGGCGAGTTTGGACGGATCTGGATCCTTCGATCTGGACGGGCGGCTCACAACTCAAGTCTGGGATTTCGGGGACGGATCGGTCGGAACCGGGGCCCAGGTTTCACACATCTACTCCCACCCGGGTGTCTACACCGCCACGTTGACCGTCACGGACAATGACGGACTAAGCCACTCGGATGAGGTTGTAGTGACGGTCCGTGCTGCGTTGACCCGGAAATCGCCGGCCGCGGCGGATCTGCGGACCACCGACAGCGACGATCCGGGTGCGGATCGGTGGGGAGGACAGATTCCCAAGCGATGTCTGCGGGTGATCGAATCAACCCTGCCCGTCGCATTGTCGGACGATTTGGCCCAGCATGAACGGGATCTCAAGGCGGAGGGTTGGATGGTGGAGACGATTTATGTCTCCCGCCGCGAACTGAACAATCCGCTCCAACATATTGAACTGGCCAAGAAGGAAATTTGGCCGCGCGTCCGTTCCACTCCCGATCTCCATGTGTTCCTGATTGGCAAGCTGCCGATGCCGCGATCCGGATATGCGAGCAACCCGGATGGGCATGCCGACACCAAGGGGGCGTACGCGTGCACTGCCTACTACGCCATGCCGGACGACGGATGGACCGATGTCCTGGACA
>JBGAPN010000406.1:0-4871 GCA_044221235.1 Limisphaerales bacterium | reverse complement strand
CTGATTGGGCTGGGGGCCCGGGAAACAGGGCCGGAATCGGAAAAGCCGGCGCCCTTTCGGTGGGATGCGTGGACCCGGGGTTATACCTGGACCAACTACTTCGGATTTTCCTATGTCCCGTTCGCCCCCCTGTTTGGGCATCAGTATTCCCACTGCTGGGTGGATTTTCGCGGGCGGGCGGACGCGTATATGAGAGCTCGGGGTCTGACGTATTTTGAGAATTCCCGACGGGCAACGCTGGCTCAACGGGCCTATTGCACGGTGAATTCGGGGCGGTTCCCGAATTATGGACCGTTGGAGTGGGGAATCACCGCGAGCGACGGTCCTTCCGGCTACTCAGCCCGCGGTGCGCCGCCGGCCGAGAATGATGATGGAACGCTGGCGCCCACGGCGGTGGGTGGTTCACTCCCGTTCGCCCCCGAAGTCTGTCTCCCCACCCTGCGACGCATGGAGGCATTGCACGCCAAAGAGCTTTGGGGGCCCTACGGATTTCGCGACGCCTACAACCGTTCCCGGAATTGGTGGGCAACGGATACCCTGGGAATCGACCAGGGACCCATGGCGTTGATGATTGAGAACCACCGCACGGGGGCCGTGTGGCGCCGGGTCATGCGGGACCCGGTGATCCAACGGGGGCTCGACCGGGCCGGATTCCGCCCGCTGGAAAAGGACCGGTGACCGCGTCCGGGGCGCCGTGGGTGTGAAAGGCTTCCCGCGGGTCCGTCCCGCCGATCACTCGGAGAGGGTCGAGAATTTGAACTTCTGGCCCCCGACGCTGGCTTCCGCCATCAAGCCGCTGCGGGCGAGTGTGAATATGGCCACGCCCTGCTGGTATTTCGCGTTTTTCGCCACTCCCTCCGCCGCCGCCACGGCACCCACCTGCGCATTCATGGTGAATTCCGAACTCTGGAAGGACTTCAGGGAATCGGCGGTCTCAAAGAAAATGACCTCGGAAAACGACTGTCCGCCAATCTGGGCTCCGATGGTCCCCTGGCTCATCGAAACATGACCAATGAGTTTGCCTTTTTCGTAGACCAGCCCGGTCCCGTGCGCGCCGCCCACGATAAAGCCTCCCTTGCCCACCCGGGGCAGTACGGCGTAGCCGGCGGAGGACTTGAAGAAGGCCTCAATTGTGGAGTCCGCCTTCTTGATATTGGTGATGGCCTCGTCCACCTCCTTTTGAAGTTTTTCGATCTCCTTTTTGGATTCCGCCCAGGTTGTGGGTGTAAGAAAGAGCCCCATCAAAACGGCGAGAAACCAGGCGGGGCGGTAGGAAAGCAGGAAGGTGGGTTTCATGACGATGCGACCGGAATTTGAAACCCGCGGAAAGAATTCGCAAGTCGCCCGTTTTACCCGGGATTCCGTGGGGCGCCTCGCGACCCGAGCCCTTCTTCTCGGCAATTGAGTGAGGGGAGCGTCCAGAATGCGCCCAGGGCGGCTCCGTCCCGGTTGACGTCTTCCCGCGGACGGCCCGAATCTCCGGCCAGTGAATATCCCGTCTGCCTTGCACGCGTTCCTGGAATCCCGGCTGGATCCCGCCCTGGACCTGCTCCGATCCATGGTGGAGACCAACAGTTGGACGGGGAACCGGGAAGGTGTCCGAAAGGTCGGGGAAATCACGGCCACCGCGTTTTCAGACCTCGGGTTTTCCACGGAATGGGTTCCTTCCACCAATCCGTCGCTGGGAGATCATCTGGTGTTGTCCCGACCGGGCACGGCGCAGGGCACCGTGGCGATGGTCTCCCACTTGGACACGGTTTTTCCGCCCGAGGAAGAACAACGGAACCAATTCCGCTGGCAACCGGAGGGCGACCGGATTTTTGGCCCCGGAACACACGACATCAAGGGCGGAACGGTGGTCATGTGGCTCACTTTGCAGGCGCTTCGGTCGTTGCACCCAACGGTATTCGAGGCCACTCCCTGGAAGTTGTTCTGGAATTCGTCCGAAGAAGTCCTGTCGCCGGACTTTGGTTCGGTCTGCCGGAATCGCTTGGGGGCTGACACCCTCGCTGTCCTTGTCTTCGAGGCCGAGGGCAAGGGACCTGGGGTGCGCCGTTTGGTGGTGTCCCGGAAGGGGCGGGGTGTCTGGCGCCTCGGGGTGGTGGGACGCGGTGCCCACGCCGGGGTGAAACCAGGGGCCGGCGCCAATGCCATCGTCCAAGTGGGCCGGATGGTGGACCGGATTCACGCGCTCAATGACCCGTCCCGGGATCTTTCGGTAAATGTAGGTTTCATCCGGGGAGGAACCGGACTGAACCGCGTTCCGCATCAGGCCGAGGCCGAGGGAGAGTTCAGGGCCTTTTTGCCAGAGGTTTATGCCGGGGCGCGTCAATCGCTGATGGCGCTCGCCGGACCCGGAGACGTGTGCAGCACCGTGGACGGCTACTGCTGTCAGGTCTCCATGGCGATCTCCGAGGAGAACCATCCCTGGCCGCGGAATCCGCATACGGACCGTCTGTTCTCGATCTGGTCCGATGCCGGACGGGAACTGGGGATGGTGGTGGAACCGGAATCGCGGGGGGGATTGAGTGATGGCAACCACCTTTGGGACCATTTCCCCACCCTGGATGGCCTCGGTCCATCCGGGGACAATGACCATTGTTCGGAGCGAAGCGCGGATGGGACCAAGCTTCCTGAATTCGTCGACCGGGACTCCATCGTTCCCAAGGCCGCCTTGAATGTGACTGCCCTGGTGCGGTTGCTCAAGACCGCGGGAATTCAGTGATTTTTGGAGGGACGTCCCCGTTTCTCCCGGTCGGGGTTGGATGCCACAAAGAAAAAGCGCCCGCCCCGGTTTTAGCCAAGGCGGACGCTCCAACCCAGAACCAATCATCGACGCCATCCAGCGCCGCGATTGGCAGCTATCCCTGTTGCAAAACGGATGCCAGTTTTCGGGTAGATGAGACTTTTTTGAAGCGGACCGGTTAGTTCGCCGTGTTGATGGCATTGGTCCGCCACCGCTCGGTCACGGCCCAAAGATTGACGGGGGCCAGGGATCCGCCGTGTTTCAGGAAGCGGACACTACCATCGGCGAAGGCGTAGTCGGACCCGCCGCCCTTGCCACCGCGATCCCCGCGCACCGTGCTTCCGTGCATACTGTGGTTCAACACCTCCACGTCGTTCCCCAGTTTTCCCTCCAGGAAATCCATGTAGAAATGGCCGATGTTGTAGAGCTTCTCGCCGAACAGGATCGTTTCGCTCGGCTCATGGATCGTTGTGTCCTTGATCGTTTTTCCGAGGATGGTGTTCATGTTGAACTGGTCCCCCATCTCCTGGGCAAAGTAGTCATTCCATCCGTTGAAGATGTAGGAGCGGGGCGCTGAGTCGGCCACGAGGTTGGTGTCGTTGATCCCCGTGGCCGGCCGGTTGCCGGTGCGGCCAGTGCTCGGGTCCGTGCCGATGTCGCTGGGACAGACCAGAATCTTAACCGACCGGTAGTTGGGCAGCAGGCGTTCGGGCCATCGTGGCGCGGTGGTTCGTTCCGGGTATTCCCCGGAATTTTCGCCTGCATACAGTGTGGTTGCCAGGCCCAGTTGGCGGATCTGGTTCACGCAGGAAATTCGCTGGGCAGCGGCTTTGGCCCGTCCCAGGGACGGGAGAAGCATGCCGGCCAGGATCGCGATGATGGCGATCACGACCAGCAACTCGATCAGTGTGAACGCCCGCTTCGAGCGGGGCGGCAGGGGCAGAGGATGTTTCATGAATTGGGTGACGAGATGGGCGGATCACCTTCCATTCAACGCCGATACTTCCCTCGAATCGTCAGCCCGACAGGTGCGTCTGCTGGGAAGTTCGATCCGTATGACGAAGCAATCGTGGACATTGACGGCGCTGGTGGTGATCCTCGGCGCCCTGTATCTCGTCCAGTTCACGGACTTCGGACGGACCCGACAAATTCAAATCAATGTGTCGTCGCGTCCGTTCGCCCCGGGCGCCGCACCCGGAGATCCGCTGCCCATTATTTTTGCACTGGACCGGGAGTGGAAATTGACGCGGCTCAGTGTGGTGCCCTTGGCAGAAGCCTCCAATGCGGCGCCCAAATACGTCTGGAACCTGACCTCCCAAAAGGGTTCCGAACCCGTTCGGGGATTCGCCTACGGAGAACCGCTTCCGGGGATGCAGGCGGTGGGTGGCGTGGCCGCGGCGGCGCTGGTTCCCGGGAACCATTATCGATTGTCGGTGGAATCCTCCGGAGCCCGCGGTTCCGCAGACTTCACTCCGCAGGCGGCCGGCGCTCCTCCGGAGTAGTGGGCGGAGTCCCCAGGGTGATGACAGGGGCTGAACGCGGCCGCGCCGCCTCGTGAAATGTGGCGATGGTGGGAATTCCGGGTGAAGGTGCAGGATGGACAGGTGCTGCCGGAATGAAAGGCGGCCACCAAAGAAAACATCATGAAAACCTCACTACTCCTCGGTGCCGCGCTTCTGGCTGCGGCCCTCGTTTCCAGTTCTGCTGTCCGTGCCCAGACTTCGGATGGCAAAAGTTCCGAGCCCCGCGCCTCACAGGCGCCCGCGGACAAATCATCCCGAAAGTCGATCCGCTCCGTGCCGTTCCGCGGCAAGGTGGCGGCACTCGATTCGCAGAAGAAGACCTTCACGCTGAGCGGTCCGAAACAACGGGTCTTCCACCTGTCCACCGACACGCCCATCGAGAAGGGCGGGAAATCTGCCACCTTTGCGGACATTGCGGTCGGGGACGAAGCCCGCGGCATGTATCAGACGGAGGACGAACAACTCATGGTGATCAAGGCCAGCTTCGGGCCCAAGGCTGACTCTGCCTCCGGCACCACCAAGACCGAGGCCCGGGCGGCAAAGGATGAATCGGGTTCGTGAATCGGAGCGACGCATTGGATGATTCGCGGGAGGACGGGCGG
>JBGAPN010000405.1:0-4886 GCA_044221235.1 Limisphaerales bacterium | reverse complement strand
TGCCGTGAGGTGAGCGGCCGCACTCAAACGTGCGGCTTCCCCGGGCAGTCGTGTTTGTCCGATCCATCCTGCCCCCTGCAGCCCTGCGCGCATTCCTCATTCTGATCTTTGCCAGTCCGTTACTGTTTTCCGCCGCCGGCGACTCGGTGGACGCCGACTCGGCCGTCACTCTCGCCCTCGCCCGAAATCCGGACCTTGCGGCCGCACGACTCACTCTGGTCGAGGCTGAAGGCCGGGTGGACCAGGCGGGATTGCTCTCCAATCCGTCCCTGGAAACCGAAATCAAACCCGGACTGCAGGCCGGCCAGGGAAACCTCAAGGTCGGACTGGAACAGCGGTTCCCGGTCACTTCGCGACTTCGGCTGGAGAAGGGCGTCTCGCAACGGCTGTTGACCGCGGCGCGAGCCGAGGTCCAGGACGCCTCAAGGAAACTGGCTGAGGAGGTCCGCTCCACGGTGATCCGGATCGCAGCGCTGCAGGCGCGGATGGATTTGCAGGAATCCCAGATCGCCACCAACCAAGTCTGGGCCGGTCAGCTGAGCCGCCAGGCGGCAGCCGGGGAACGCCCAGCCTACGAGGCGGACCAGCTCCGGATGGAACTCGCCGGACTCAAATTGTCCCGTCGCAAACTGGGGACCGAGCGCGACGACGGACTCAATCACCTCCGCCAGCTCCTCGCCCTGCCACCGGGATCATCCCTCACCGTCACGGAAATCCTGAAACCCGCCGCCGCGCCGGGAGAGGCGGAGGTCATCGTCGCCCAGCGGGGTGACTTCCTGGCCGCGCAGGCCCGGCTCGCCGCCGCCAACACGGCCACCGACCTGGCCCGTTCGCGCAAATGGGAGGACATCACGGTCGGCGTGTTTGGCGAATGGCAGCGAATGGAGGACATTCCCGCCGGCCTCCAGGACGACCAGTTCATTGGCGTCCGGGTTTCGGTGCCCCTGCCCTTCTGGAACCGGCAGGCGGGACGCATCCGCGAGGCGCAGGCGGCGGCCCAACGCGAGGCCACCACCGCCGAGTCCCTGGCCAACCAAATCCGCATCGAGGCGGATTCGGCACGGCGCGAGATGGCGGCGTCTGCCGAGACGGACGCCGAGATCACCCGCGAATTGCTGCCGGCCGCTCAGGCCTTCGAGGAACAGCTGCGGATCCAGGTTTCGCAAGGCCAGGACCTGTGGATGCAGCAAACGCGGGCCCGCGAGAAACGATTCGAACTCGAGGCGGCCGCCATTGAGGCACGCCGCGACTACCACCTCGCCCGAACCCGCTGGCTGTCGGCCACGGGTCAGCTTCCCCTCACGAGTACCCAACCCTGAACCATTCTTCCATGCCCGCCGCACTCTCAACCTTCGGACTGCCGTTCCTGGTGATCGCCATCCTGATCGCCCCTCAAATCGCGTCTCCCGCGACACCCGAATCCGAAAACAAACGCCAGTCCCGCCGGCCGGCCGACACCGTCATCCTCGATGCCACCAGCGAAGCCAACCTGGGCCTGGAGACGGCCGAAGCCGAAGAAACACGATTCGAGGAAACCTTTCCGGCGTTGGGTCGGATTGACGTGCTCCCAGGCAAGCGCGCCGTGGTCAGCAGTCGGATACCCGGGCGCATCAAACGGGTCCTCGCCTACCCGGATCGACTCGTGAAACAAGGGGACCCACTGATCGTGGTGGAGAGCCGGCAACCCGGGGACCCGCCCCCGGAGGTAACCCTGACCGCACCGATGGACGGCTTTGTGGCAGAACTGGACGCGGTACCCGGCGAGCCGGTGAATCCCGACCGCCCCCTGTTGTCGATCATTGATCTGTCCGTGGTTCACGCCATCGCTCAGGTGCCCGAACATCTTGCGGACCGCCTGCGTCCTGGACTGAAGGTCCGCTTCACCTCACCCGGCTGGCCCGGGGAAGTCTGGGAATCCCAGGTGGAACATCTGGGCGTCCTCGCCAACAGCACCAATGGAACCCTGGAAGCCGCCTGCCATCTCAAGAACGAGGGACACTGGCTGCGGCCCGGCATGCGCGGGGAATTCCAAATGGTCACCTCCTCGCGTCCCAACATCCTGTCGGTGCCGCGGACCGCCGTCCAGGCCGACGGTCCCAACCGGTTTGTCTTCGTGTCCGACTTCGAGCTTCCCCACACCTACGTGAAGACCCCGGTGGTCACGGGCGCCGAGAATGACCAGGTGATCGAGATCAAACAGGGCCTGTTTCCCGGCGACCAGGTGGTCGTTCGCGGGGCCTATCCTCTGGCCTTCGCCGGCAAGGGAACCGTCTCCCTCAAGGAGGCTCTCGATGCGGCCCACGGGCACGCCCACAACGAAGACGGTTCGGAGAAGGAGGGGAGTTCCGCGGACGGCCACGACCACGAGACACCCGGTCACGACCATGACGACCATGACACACCCACGCGCTTCACCCCATTGACCGTGTTCTTCGCCGGCACCAGCGCACTGCTGGGATTCGTACTGGTCTTCCAGTCCATCCGGAACCGCCGGGCGAACCCTTCCCAGGACGGGCCCCATGCTTGATGCCCTCATCCGGGTCTCACTGAAACACCGGGCCCTGGTGCTGGCCATCGGGGCGCTCCTGCTCGTCCTGGGGGTGGATTCCGCCCGCCAACTGCCGCTCGAGGTCCTGCCTGACGTCACCAAGCCCACCGTCACCCTGATCACCGAGTCACCCGGCCTGGCCCCGGAGGAAGTGGAGATGCTGGTCACCCTTCCCCTGGAATCCGCCGTTCAAGGCGTGTCCGGACTGGACCGGCTCCGGTCGAGCTCCGACGTTGGATTGTCCCTTGTCTTCGCCGAGTTCCAATGGGGAACGGATCTCGCCCAGGCCAGGCAACGGGTGCAGGAACGATTGCAGGCCGTTCGCGACTCGCTGCCTGCCGGCGTCCAACCGGGAATGGCGCCCGCGTCGTCCCTGATGGGGGAAATCCTCCTGGTGGGACTGCGCTCCACCAACGGATCGGTGGCCCCTCCTGCGCTTCGAACATTGGCCGAACGCTCCGTCCGCCGCCGTCTCCAAGCCATTCCTGGTGTGGCCGAGGTTCTGGTCATCGGGGGCGGCGTGCAGGAACTCCGGGTCCAGCCGGACCCGCTGCGCCTGGCGCTGCACTCTGTCCGGATCGAGGAATTGGAAGACGCCATTCGCGGAACCGGCGGAAACGCCACCAGCGGCTACCTGCAAACGGGTTCCCGGGAATGGATGATTCGAAACCTGTCCCAGTCCCGTGACCCCGCAGAACTGGCCGCCACCGTCATCCGCCTGGAGGAAGGCCGTCCGCTCCGGCTCCGCGATGTGGCCGAGATTCGGGAGGACATCCAGCCCATGCGCGGCGATGCCAGTGTGAATGGCATTCCCGGCGTGATCCTGAGCGTCGACAAGTCGCCTGGCTTCGACACGCTGCAGGTGACTTCCGCCATCGAACGCGCCTTGGAGGAACTCCGCCCTTCCTTGCCGGCGGGAGTGGAGACCGTGGTCCTGTTCCGGCAGGGGGATTTCATCGACCACGCCATCCGGAACCTCCAGGAGGCGATTCGCGATGGCGCGATCATGGTGGCGGTGGTGCTGCTGCTCTTCCTCCTCAATCTCCGGACCACCTTCATCACGCTGACGGCGCTCCCACTCAGCGTGGCAGTGACGCTGCTCGTGTTCCGGGTGTTTCACTTGAGTGTGAACGCCATGACTCTCGGCGGATTGGCGGTGGCGATCGGACTGGTCGTCGACGACGCCATTGTCGATGTCGAAAACGTCCTGCGCCGGCTGCGCGAAAACGCGGCATCCGATCGACCCCGGCCCGTGATCGACGTCGTGGCCGCCGCGTCAGGCGAAGTGCGCAACAGCATCCTGTATGCGACCGTGCTGATCATCCTGGTGTTCCTTCCCCTGCTCGGCCTGCAGGGAGTCGAGGGCCGGCTGTTCACACCCGTGGCCCTGGCCACCATCATCAGCATGGCGGCGTCCTTTCTGGTGTCCCTCACCGTCATTCCAGCTCTGTGCTCCCTGCTCCTGAATCCCCGCCCGGGCATGGCCCATCCCGACGGGTTTCTCGTCCGCGGCGTGAAGGCGCTCGTCCGGCGGACATTTCTGCGGCTCGCCCTCAGCCTTCCCTGGCCCGTGATCGCCGGTGTTGCCATTTTGTTGGTGGGTGCCGGAATGCTGGCCGTTCCCATGGCCCGGAATTTTCTCCCCCCGTTCAACGAGGGCAGCGCCACCATCACCCTGGCCGCCGCGCCGGGAACCTCGCTCAGCCAGGCCAATGAACTCGGAGAAGTCGGCGCGCGGCTGCTGCTGTCCATCCCCGAAGTCCGCAGCGTCGGGCGCCGCGCGGGCCGCGCTGAACGCGACGACCACGTCATGCCGGTTTCGGTCAATGAATTCGACGTCGAGTTCCGTCCCGAGGGTCGTCCTCGGTCCGAGGTGTTTGAGGAGATTCGCACCCGCCTCTCCACCCTGCCGGGGACCTTCGTGCTCGTGGGCCAGCCGCTCGCCCACCGGCTGTCCCATATGATGTCGGGAACACCCGCCCGCATCGCCGTCAAGGTGTACGGACCGGAGTTGGCGGTTCTGCGGGAGTTGGGACAGCGGATGGAATCCATCGCCCGTGAAGTGCCCGGCATCACGGACGTCAACCTCGAGCGTCAGATTCCCCTGCCCCAGCTCCGGATTCAGGCACGGCCCGACGCAGCCGCCCGGTACGGAATCCAGCCCGGCCGCCTGAACGAACAGGTTTCCTCCCTCGTGGGTGGGCGTCGTCTCCGGGACCTTCGCGACGGGTCCATCACGGTTCCACTAGTGCTCCGCCTGCCCGAATCGTGGCGCAATTCGGCCACACGGCTGGAGGAATTGCCCGTGGAGACCGGCGACGGACGTTGGATTCCGTTG
>JBGAPN010000404.1:0-5293 GCA_044221235.1 Limisphaerales bacterium | reverse complement strand
GCCCTGTTGTTCGGGCTCGCACCGGCCTGGCGCGCGAGTCGTCCGAACCTGGTGCCGGAGTTGAAGGGGGGGGCGGAAACGTCGGATTCCCATGGCTGGCGCTGGGGGCTCCGGGGTGCGCTGGTCGTCTTTCAGGTGACGCTGTCCCTGTTGGTACTGGTGTGTGCGGGGTTATGTGTCCGCAGCCTGATCCAGTTGAACCGGGTGGATCCCGGATTCGAGCCGTCCCGTGTGGTTCTCGCGTCCCTGGACCTGGGTTTGAACAACTATTCGACCGGGCGGGCGCAGGCCTTTTATGACCAATTGATGGAACGGGTTCGGAGCCTGCCGGGTGTTGAGTCGGCAGCCCTGGCGGTCAGCACTCCCCTGGGCGGAAATACGTCGGCCACCAGTCTGGAACGGGTCGAGGACTTCAAGCAGGGCCCCCGGGAGCATGCCTTCGGCGAGTTCAACCTCACCACCCCGGGGTACTTTCGGACGCTGGGCATTCCGTTGCTGCAGGGCCGGGATTTTACCGAGGCCGATCGGGAGGGTGCGGCACCCGTGGCCATCGTGAACGAGGAATTTGTTCGCCGATACTGGCCCGACCAACGGGCGGTGGGACGCCGGATCTATCAGCATGGGCCTGAAGGGGGAACCCCCACCGAGGTCGTCGGTGTGGTCCGGTCCACCTCCAACCGGCGGCTTTCCGATGCGGCCCGTCCGGCCCTCTTTTTCCCGTCGCGACAGAAGGCGGACCAATCCCTCGCGCTGACCCTGGCCATCCGGACGGGCGTGGATTCCGCCGAAACCCGGCTGCGCATCCGCGAGCTGGTGCGCTCGCTCGATTCCCAGATACCGGTCTTCAATGAACGCACCCTGGAAGACCAAAAGGACGGTTCCATGGTTCTCCAAAGGACGGCGGCGTGGATGCTGGGCGGCTTTGGTTTCCTCGCGCTGCTGCTGGCCTCCCTGGGGCTGTACGGCGTGCTGGCCTACTCGGTCAGCCGGAGGACTCGCGAGATTGGCATTCGGATGGCCCTGGGAGCGGAGGTCACCGATGTGCTTCGACTGGTGATGCGGCAGGGGTTGGCGCTGATCCTGTCGGGACTCGTGCTTGGAATGGGTTCAGCCCTGGCCATGGCCCACGTGATGCGGGGATTCCTGTTCGGGGTGGAGCCGGGCGATCCAGCCACCTTCGCGTTGGTGGTCCTCCTGCTTTCCGCCGCTGGCCTCCTGGCCTGCTGGATTCCCGCGCGTCGTGCCACCCGGGTGGATCCGATGGTCGCGTTGCGGAACGACTGAACGTCCAAACGCACCGGACCCACCACGGATTCACGCCGGCCCCTGGCGGCGTTGGCCACTGAACCGCCCCGACGACAGATAGATTCCGCCGGTGCGGGCCGCGTGCGGCTCCCAATTCCATGTCCCAGGCGGGACATGAGGTTGGAAGCGGCAGGCGCGCCGTCTTCAAAACGCTTTCCGCCTCCAAGGCGGCCGGATGACGGTAGCGCGCGGGGTTCGTGCCTCACTCCTCCCGAACTCGCCTGATCACCGCTCGGGTGCACCCGTCTCCGCACACCCTTTCTGGGAATGCATCCCCTCGGAGATGGACGGGATTGGTGATCATGGGCTGCCGGGGCCATGGGCAGGAAGTGCGCCGGGTGCTCGACCAGAAGGCGCCCTCCTTCGCACTGGCCCAGACGGAGACTCGCGTTTGCTGTCGAAACGGAGCACGGTAATGCCTACGATCTGCGGTAGGTGACCTGGGCGATGGCTCCTTCCGTCTCCCAGCGGGACCCGTATTCCATTCCCGCAACGGCCGACGGTGGGAGACCTGTTCCTGGTTCAATCAGGGCAACCACAACCAACTGGGGGACGTCCTGGGGGCGCAGCTGCGCGTCCTGGATGGCGTGGCCGGTGTCTCGTTCGCGGTCTGGGCTCCGAATGCCCGTCGCATCTCGGTGGTGGGCGATTTCAACCACTGGGACGGCCGCCGGCATGTGATGCGCCTGCTCGGGGCCTCGGGTGTCTGGGAAATCTTCGTTCCCGGAGTCGGTGAGGGAGCGTTGTACCAGTTCGAGATGGTCGACGCCCACGGGAACCTGAAGCTGATGACCGATCCGTTCGGTGCCCTGTATGAGCTGCCGCCCAAGCATGCGGCAGTGGTGTGGAGCAACCGAAAGTTCTCCTGGACCGACGATGCCTGGATGAAGCAGCGGCGTGAACAGAACCCGCTGCACTCGGCCATGAGCATCTACGAGGTGCATCTGGGCTCCTGGCGCAAGAAGAGCGGCTGGGAGGCGCTGGGATACCGCGAGCTGGCCGGACCGCTGGTGGATTACCTGCGTCAGACCGGTTTCACCCACGTCGAGTTCCTGCCGGTGGCGGAGCATGCCTATTACCCGAGCTGGGGATACCAGGTGACCGGGTTCTACGCGCCGACCAGCCGGTACGGCACGCCCGACGATTTCCAATACCTGGTCAACGCCCTGCATGAAGCGGGCTTCGGTGTGATTGTGGATTGGGTGCCGGCGCATTTCCCACGGGATGAATGGGCGCTGGCCCGGTTTGACGGAACGGCGCTGTTCGAGCATGCCGATCCGCGCCAGGGAGCGCATCAGGACTGGGGCACGCTGATCTTCAACTTTGGACGGCATGAGGTCCGGAATTTTCTTATCGCCAATGCGCTTCACTGGTGCGAGCGGTTCCACATTGACGGACTCCGGGTCGACGCCGTGGCCTCGATGCTCTACCTCGACTACTCGCGGAAGCATGGCGAGTGGGTGCCGAACGTGTTTGGCGGCCGGGAGAACCTTGAAGCCGTGGAGTTCCTCAAGCAGTTCAATCACCGGGTCGGATCCGAACATCCGGGTGTGGTGACCATCGCGGAGGAAAGCACGGCCTGGCCGATGGTGTCGCGTCCGCCGTGGCTGGGTGGCCTCGGGTTCAACCTCAAGTGGAACATGGGCTGGATGCACGACACCCTGGGCTATTTCCAGCGCGAGCCGGTGCATCGGAAGTTCCACCAGAACGACCTGACGTTTGCGATGCTGTACCACTATCAGGAGAACTTTGTGTTGCCCCTCTCGCACGACGAAGTGGTCCATGGGAAGGGTTCCCTGCGGCGCAAGATGCCGGGCGACGACTGGCAGGGCTTCGCGAACCTGCGGTCATTGCTCGGCTACCAGTGGATGTTTCCGGGCAAAAAGCTGCTCTTCATGGGCGGCGAGTTTGGGCAGTCCCGCGAGTGGAACGAGAACGGTGAACTCGACTGGTGGCTGTTGAACGAAGGTCCCTTCCATCAGGGCGTCCAGCGATGGGTGTCGGACCTCAATGCCCGGTACCGGCAGGAGCCGGCGTTGTGGCAGGGTGACTACGAGCGGGACGGCTTCTGGTGGGTGGACTGCGGCGACCACGAAAACAGCGTGATGTCCTTCGTCCGGCATGCCCGGACGAATCCCGGCCAGGGGGGGCACTCGCATCTGCTGGTCATTCTCAACCTCACTCCGGTGGTGCGGTCCAATTACCGGGTGGGCCTGCCGTTGCCGGGCCGCTGGAAGGAACTCCTCAACAGCGACGCCGGCGTGTACGGCGGGAGCAATGTGGGCAATCCGCTGGGAGTGACCGCCGAAGACTATGCGGTCCACAACCAGCAGCACTCGGCCCTCTTCACGCTGCCTCCCGTGAGCGTGAGCGTGTTTGGTCACGAGGGCTGATCGCCCCACGGGCAGGGCCGAAGCCGCCTATTTGCGCTTCGGCTTCGCCTGCCAGTCTGCCAGGGATTCGTTGGCCCAGATCTCCGGGACGTCCTGGCGCCGCCGGACCAGTGCGGCCTTCGTGCCGTTCACCAGCACCTCGGCGGCGAGCGGACGCGAGTTATAATTCGATCCCATGACCGATCCGTAGGCCCCGGCGCTGAGCAGGGCGAGGCAATCGCCCTCCCCCACCTTCGCCAGCGGACGGTCCTTGGCAAAATAGTCGCCGGATTCGCAGATCGGACCGACCACGTCGGAGGACACCACGGCACCACGCTGGCGGGCGAGGGGAACGATCTCGTGGAAACTGTCGTAGAACGCGGGCCGGATCAGGTCGTTCATGGCCGCGTCGACGATCACGAAATTCTTGCGGCCCGTTTTCTTGATGTACTCCACGCGGGTCACCAGCGCGCCGGCATTGCCGGTCAGGAACCGGCCGGGTTCGAGAAGGATGCGGAGGCCCAGCGGCCGGAGAATCGGCAACAGGGTGTCGGCGTAACTGCCGGGTGTCAGGATCCGGCGCGCGGCCGGGCGCTTCCACCAATTCGGATCGCCGCTGTCGAGGGCGGGATTGTAGATGATGCCCAGACCGCCCCCGATGCTGAAGAAGTCGAAGCCGTGCCGGACGTTCAGCCGGGCCACCAGCGGTGCGACCTTCTCAACGGCCAGCCGGAAGGGCTTTACGTCGGTCAACTGGGATCCGATGTGCATCTGCAGCCCGCGCAGCCGCAGGTTTGGAAGGCGAGAGGCCCGACGGTAGACCCCTTCGATCTCCTCGAAGGCGATGCCGAATTTGTTCTCGTAGGTGCCGGTGGTGATTTTGGCGTGGGTGCCGGCGTCGACGTTGGGGTTCACCCGTACCGCGACGGGCGCAATCTTGCGGCGCCTCGCGGCCACGCGGCTGATGCGCTTGAGCTCTGCCTCGGACTCCACGTTGAAGCAGTAGATGTCCTGGTCGAGGGCGTAGGCGATTTCTTCCTCGGTCTTGCCCACGCCGGCGAAGACGCATTTCCGGGGATCCCCGCCCGCGGCGATGACCCGCTGGATCTCTCCGGCGCTCACGGTGTCGAATCCGCTGCCCAACGCGGCGAGGGTGCGGATGACCGCCAGGTTGGAGTTCGACTTCATCGCGAAGCAGATCAGGTGGTCGAGCGGCGCGAGGGCCTGATCCAGCCTCGTGAAATGGTCGGTCAGTGTGGCCTGGGAATAGACGTACAGCGGCGTCCCGTATTTCTTGACGAGATGGGCCAGACGGACGCCTTCACACTGCAATTGGTTTTGAACGTAGCGAAACGAATGCACGGCCGGGCGTTGTGCCAGACCTGGGCCCCGGTGGGAAGAAGGGAAGCGGGACCCTGGCCGAAGGTCGGATGAGAGCCCCGCCACGAGCCCTCACCCCGGCCCTCTCCCTTCTTCCCCGAGTCAGAAGGGCGAGGGAGGCCTGACGGCGAGACCTGGGCTCTGGAGGCAGGTTCAATCCCAGCGACATAACAGTCCCTTCTCCCTTCCAGAGCGAAGCGGCGGAAGGGAGAAGGTGGCTCCGCGACGGCGGGGCC
>JBGAPN010000403.1:0-5581 GCA_044221235.1 Limisphaerales bacterium | reverse complement strand
CCGTGGGAACCTCGCTTCTCCGCGAGGTGGGCCCACGGCCCGTGTGGTTCAATACCCCGTTTGGCCCCCGCTGCATCGGCCAGCGACTGGGGACCACCAAGCTTATCCACGAAGAGCAGACGGGACTGACGCGGTGGTATGACCTGGCCCGTGATCCGACGGAGCGGATCGACCGGGGGGATCACCTGGACGATTCGGCGAAGGCCATGCGATCGGAACTCCTCTCCGTTCACCGGTTTGTCCAGGACCTGTACCGGACGGACCGGTTTTGCTGAGAACGGCTGGAGATGAAGCGAAATGCCGTGAACGGGCCGTCCTCTCCGTTGCGCGACGCGTCGGCCCGGGATTGGGGAACCTGGGCCTTAGTGCTTGCCATCCTCGCGTTGGCCATCGTCGGCCTGTCGGCGCTTCGGGCACGGTCGATGCCGTCGTTCCAAGGAAAGACGCTGGCCCGTTGGCTCCTGCAACCGGATGCGCCGGTCGAGATGATCCCGAATGATCTTTACGGTCACATTCATGACGAGCTCTGGGAACGGCTGGTGAACCCTGATCCTTCCCGGACAGCTCAGGTCGGAGTATCGCCCGACCCGGCGCGGACCTCGCCGGAAGAGCCCCTCAAGCTGGC
The DNA here is from genome assembly GCA_044221235.1 of Limisphaerales bacterium. Taxonomy (GTDB): domain Bacteria; phylum Verrucomicrobiota; class Verrucomicrobiia; order Limisphaerales; family UBA9464; genus UBA9464. Next base: position 4,956 of record JBGAPN010000403.1, on the reverse strand, counting down.
ATTGGATGAGATGGGTACAAATTCGTTGCCCCTGTTGTTGGACTGGATTGTGTCCCGTCCCACGGCATGGGAACGGGCTCGGGGCCGGGCCTTCCAGTTTTTGCCGGTTCGGGTGCAGATGTGGATCCTGTTCCGAGGATTCTCTCTCGATCCCGAGCAGAATCGGAGGGCGGCCGCGATGCGCGGTTTCATGTACCTCGGTCGTCGGGCGGAGCCGGCGCTGGCCTCCCTGAGTAATCTCCTCTTCCACGTCGAACCATGCCTCGAGGTGGCCAGTGCCATTTCGGCAACAGGCCCCCAAGGTTCCCGCCTGCTGGTCCGAGCCGTCGAAGAGGGTCCACCCCATGTCCGGGAATGGGCCGCGTACAGTCTCGGGATCGGGGGAGGCGGCGGGCAGGAGGAGATTTCTGCGCTCATCTCAGCGATGGAACGGGGAGATTTTGGATATCAGGTCCTGGGAGCGCTGGGGCGTCTGAATTGCCAGGATCCCCGGATTACGGCTGCGATCGTCAGGCGCCTGGAATCTGGGGAGGAGTTCACTCCGTTCCGCATGGAACTCCTGCTCCTGGGGCTTCAGGGCGAGGACGCGAGCGCTGCTGCGCCCGAGCTGATCCGCCGGTACCTCGCGATTCCCAAAAACGGAAGGGCCGACGACCGGACGCTGTTGCGGCGGGTCATCCAGACGGTGGCGCCCCAGGAGGTCTTCCGACTGGGCGTTCCGCCGGCCGACGAATCCGGGGATCAGTGGCCTTGAGTGCCTGTCCGAAAACTCAGAGTGGGACTGGGCCCGATCCGGTTGGGTCAGCGCCAGCGCTCCAGCACAACTCCCTCAGACCGACCGTCCAGTTGTTCGCGCACGGAGCGGGCGCGCTCGTTGATGAACCACTTGAGCGGGTGCGGAGTCCGCCGGCGGCCGAAACCGCGGCCATCGTCCTGGGCTTCCTCCCACTGGGTCCGGGTGACCGCCTGCTCGAAGCGGGCAGGGCGTCCGGTCGGTTCCTCGGCAACCAGGGGGCGCAACAGTCCGGCAAGCTCGTCGATACGCCGGTTCAACCGTTCCGGAATGAAGGTTTCCCGCAATAATCGGTCCAGCGTGGCCCGATACCGTTCCGTGAATTCCGGGACGGCGAAGAGGCGCTCCAGGAGCGGATGGCGACCAATCCAGGGATGCCGGATGCTCGCCTCCGCGCGGTCCTTGGGTGAACCGGCGGCCCCAAACTTTCCCCAGGCATTGTCGAGGTCCCAGGGCAGAAACTGGAACCGGCCGGTCTCGGGCGACAACCACAGATAGAAATTTTGCCCGTTGTTCAGGAACCCGTCGTAGCTGGAAAGCAGGACCGTGACGGCCAGGAACCGGGCGAAGGCCTCCAGGTCCACGAATTCACTGGCGCGGGAAGCGAACGCGACGTCATCCGCGTGGGAGAGGAACTTGGAGAACTCGATGACGCGGGCTGCCTGCTGGGGGGACAGCTTGTTCTTGGGATCGTAGATTGCGTCGTAGTCCTTCCAGTCATCCCCCAGGTCCCCAAACAGGTCGTGGGTGACCGGTTTGAAGATGGCCCCCTTGGGTGTTCCGAACCGGTCCTCGGCAAAGGCCCGGTCGATGCCTTCGACCAGGGCGTACAGGCCGAGGTATCGCGGTGGCGACGAATTGGTGCTGATCCACAAGCGCGCGTAGGCGGTCCGCGGGGCGGGAACTCCGGAATCCCGGTAGAGCTCGTAGGCCAGGACGTCGTGGAGGAACGAGTCGTCCGCCACCATGTTGGCGAAATTGAGCGTGGTACGCCCGGCGAGGGCGGCGTCCGTCGTGTGCTTGTCCAGATCGACCTTCAAGGGGCGCTTGGCGGAATTCATGGACCGCAGGTAGGTGCCGTTGCCCTTGTAGCGCACGGCGGCACGGGGAAACGATCGGTCCTCGAATTCCAGGCCAGCCTCCACCCAGTCGAATTCGATGCCCCGGACGCCTGCGAGCCCGTTGCGGCGGGCTGCCGGGTTGCGCAGCAGGAATTCACCGTTGGGGCCCCACCGCTCCTGGAGGGGTTCGATCGGGCGGGGTTCCATTTTCTCCCAGTTCTCCGGAGTGAACCGCAGGTGGACGGTCCAGACCTGTGTGGGATTGAAGAGCACGGCGGAGTGGGAGAGTTCCGAGGTGGAGCGCCGGGTTTCCAGGGCGGCCAACGCATTGACCGGGCGGACGTGCCGTTCCTCCGGCTCAGGTTCCGGTTCCCGCACACTTCCGGGACGACCGGCCCAGGAATTGGATCCGTTTTCGGCCTGTTCCCGCCACCAGTCGCGAAGGGTGCTGGTCGACCACCAGATCGCTCCCACGGCAAAGGCAAAGGCTCCCAGGGTGCGCCACCCTTTCCGGCCTCGGAATCCCGCCCTGCGGAACATGGGGGTGACTGTGGTCCAATTGAGATGGGAAACGCGAGCCTGTTTGCCGAGGATTCCGCAGCAAACTCTCCAGCAGAGGGCGAGGTCCTGATTTGTTGCGATTCCTTGATGGAAAATGAGTTGCTGGAACATGAACCTGTTCCATGGTGTCGATTCGCGGTGCGGATTTCACAAGCGGCGGTTGGTTGGTCCCCGGCGCAAAACGTCCAACTAGGGCAAATTGAAATCCGTACCTTTTGAAACATTCATGAAGAAACAAAATTGGTTCCTGGGAGCCGGTCTGGCTCTGACGTCTTTCTCCTTGGTGGCTCAGTCTGCTGATCCGGCGGTGCTCCGGAAGCAGGCGTTGGAAGTAATTTCGCCCATTCCGGACCAAATGCCGGGTGCAGAGAAGGACACGAAGGTCCGCATCGACCTCGGCAAGAAGCTGTTCTTCGAGAAGCGTCTTTCGAAGAACCAGACCCAGTCGTGTAACAGTTGTCACAGCGTCGACCAGGGACGGGGCGGAGTGGACAACGAGCCCACGTCGCCCGGTGCGTTTGGCAAACGCGGAGGTCGGAATTCGCCCACCGTGCTCAATGCCGGATTTCATCTGGCCCAGTTCTGGGACGGACGGGGCGGATACCCTGGAGGCCCAGGCGAAGGGGCCGATTTTGGACCAGTGAGATGGGCATGCTGCCGATTCCGCATGGTCATTTCCCCGGGTTGAGCCCGACTCGCAGTATGTGCGCGAGTTCAGCACCACTCCCGGTGGGTGCGATCCGATGAACTACGGCAACGGCGCGGGCCATCGCGAAAGCGTTCGGCGCACTCCTGGTGACTGTGATCGGTTTGACGGTTTACCTCAAGGGCTCCAATACGCGGCGACGGAAAAGACCTCACGAGGGTTCAGAACGTCTGGCTACCGTGTCAGATTTTACCTGCCACAATGGGCCCATATCAGAAGCAGCTTGAAGCTGGGGGTGCTTGAGCCTACTCCAACGGGGCCGACAAGGCGCATCGAAGTCACCAAGGACGAAGCGGACGAGTTTGTCTTCAAGGTGCCCAGCCTGCGAAACATCGCGCTGACCTGGCCCTACTGTCACGACGGCAAGCATTCGAAACTTCCAGAAGCGGTTCGGGAAATGGGCCGGATCCAGCTGGGGCAGAATTTGACGGACGAACAGGTGGACAACCTCGCGGCGTTTTTAGGAACCCTGAGCGACAAGGGCCGCAAAGTGCCGGAACGCGCGGGCGCGAAGGGGCCGTCGGAAGGCGCGCCTTGAGGATGATGAAGGTTGAAGGTTGAAAGGAAGCCCCTGCAAGAGTGCGCCCTTTCTCTCAGCCGGAGCCATGCAGATGAATCCGCAGATCCCAGCGGATAGACGCAGATGGGAGGGGGCGGCGTCGGAAACCAAAGCGGTTGAAACAACGCACCGATGGGTGAGCTCTTTGGCCGCTCCTCCCCCGGCTTCCTGATCTGCGCTCATCCCGTTCAACTGCGGATTTCCCCCCTCGGCCGACGGCATGGCTCCGGCTCAGCTCTCAGCCATCAGGTCTCAGCCGGTTTGTGGGTCGGTGAGCGTTGAGAGCGAGTTGATTCGCGGGCCTTTTCTTTCAACGTTCAACGTTCAACCGGTTTGTGGGGGTAAGGGCCGGGCAGCTATCGCGAGGACAAACGGGACTCCCGCCACTTGTCCAGGCCCACCGCCAGGACGATGACCGCGCCAATGATGATTTCCTGGGAGTACGTCTGCCAGCCGAGCTGATTGGTCCCATTGCGGAGCAACGCCATGATCAGCGCTCCAATCAGGGAGCCCGTGATGCTTCCTGCACCGCCATTGAGACTGGCTCCGCCGATCACCACCGCCGCGATGATGTCGAGCTCCAGCCCGACCGCCACCGTGGGATCCCCTTGGGTCAGGCGGGACATTTGCAGCAAACCGGCAAATCCAAACAACAGTCCGGCGATGGCGTAGGTGGCGGTTTTGGTCAGGCCCACCCGGACACCGCTGTAGCGGGCCGCCGTTTCGTTGGCCCCGATGGCGAACACCTGGCGTCCGAACACCGTTTCCCGGAGCAGCAGTGCCACGACCACCGCGAGCCCGAGTGCGATCCAGACGCCCGGGGGAAGCGGCCAGAATTCCGTGGGGTTCACCCGTGCCATGAGCCGGCCCACGGGAGACTCCGGCGGGGCATTTACGGTCTGGTTGTCTCCGAGCCATTTCGCCGATCCCCGGACCACCCCCATCATGCCAAGGGTGACAATGAAGGGCATCATCCGGAACCCGGCGATGATGGCGCCGTTGAACAGTCCGATGGCTCCGCCCACGACGGTTAAGGCCAGCGCGGTGGCGAACGGACTCCAGCCGGCGACCAGCAGCTTGGCTCCCATCACGCCGGTGAACGCCACCACGGATCCCACGCTGAGGTCGATCCCGCCCCCCACGATGATCAGGGTCATGCCCAGGGCCCCGATGGCGACGATCACGGTCTGGGTCAGGATGTTCTTGAAATTGCCTGCCGTGATAATGAAGGCTCGTTAATCGGTGAGTGCTAACATGCTGCAGAACTGGAGCAGTC
>JBGAPN010000402.1:0-4920 GCA_044221235.1 Limisphaerales bacterium | reverse complement strand
ACCGGACTGGACGGCTTGGGCGACTTGACCAGCGACACCCGGCCGGGCGGGCAAAAAGTCTGGTCAGTCCGGATCGCTTCCAATGAATTGGTCGAGATCGATGCCGCCACCGGATCTGCTGCTGCGGTCATACCGCTCGACAGCCCGGACAAAATGGTTTCGCTCGCCTTCGATTCGGTGAGCGGCAAGCTGTATGGCAATACGTCGATGGGCTTTGGAGCTCCCTATGACGCGCTTTACGAGATCGATCCGACCACCGGGACCACCACGTTCATCGGTCGCATCCTGTTTGATAACGTCTATTCCCTTGGCTTTGACCAGGCTGGAAAACTCTTCGGCGTGTCCGACGCCACGGACGACCTGATCTCGATCGATACGTCCTCGGGCAATGGCAGCTTGGTCGCCCACCTTCAGGTATCGTTTGCCTTCGACATCGCCTCCCGACCTGAGGACAACACCATGTTCCTTGCCGATAGCGGAACCTACTCGCTCTACGAGGTGGATACGTCCAATGGCGCCCTTACGCTGGTCGGCGGCTACGGTTCAGCGAGCAATATCGTTGGACTGGCCTTCCAGAATGTGGTGCCGGAGGCGTCGACGGCGACGGCCGGGATGATGCTGACGGGTGTCCTTCTGGGAGAATGCCTGAGGCGACGCCGGGCGGCAGCGAAGTCCTGATCGCTCCCAACCTTGGTTCGGGAGCGGTGGGGAAGCCTTCAGCCTGCCCCCGCGATTTTCCGAAATGCCTCGCCTTCGTTAAGGGTCGGCCGTTCTGGCCGACCCTTATACGTGTAAACGAGGTCCATGTTGTTGAGTCCCATCAGCCAGAGAACGGTGGCGTGCAGATCATGAACGTGAAGGCGGTCCTCGACGGCACGGAGCCCCACCTCGTCGGTGGATCCGATCACCTGGCCTCCTTGCACGCCGCCTCCGGCCATCCACATCGTGAACCCGGTGGGATTGTGGTCCCGACCTGTGCCCTTTTCGGACATGGGAGTGCGCCCGAATTCGCCGCCCCAGACGACCAGGGTCTCGTCGAGGAGACCCCGGGAACGGAGATCCTGGAGAAGGCCGGCAATGGGTCTATCGGTTTGCCGGAACAAGGTGCTGTGGTTCTTCTCAATATTCTCGTGGGCATCCCACCGGCTGCCGGCGCCGCTGTAGAGTTGGACGAATCGGACCCCGCGTTCGACCAGGCGGCGAGCCTGGAGGCACATGCGGCCAAAGGTGGAGGTTTCAGCCTCGTCCAGGCCGTAAAGGCGGCGCGTGGATTCCGTTTCGCGGGAGAGGTCCACGGCGTCGGGTGCCTCGGCCTGCATGCGGAAGGCGAGTTCATAGCTGGCGATGCGCGCCTCCAATTCGGTTTGCTCCGGGTGGCTGGCAGCGAACCGGCGATTGAGCTGGTCCAGGAATTCGAGCTTTCCCTGCTGTTGGGCCGGGGTGAGCCCCTCGGGCGTGTTTAAATTGGGAATCGGCTCCGATCCGCCCTGCATCCGCACGCCTTGGTATACAGCAGGCATGAAGCCGGAGCCCCAGTTTCGGGGGCCGTTGATGACCTGGGCGGGCGTGTCCTGCAGCACGACGAAAGCCGGCAGGTTGGCGTTCTCCGTTCCGAGTCCGTAGGTCACCCAACTGCCGAGGGACGGGCGGCCTGCAAGAATGGAACCCGTGTTCATCTGGCACACGCCGGTCGAATGGTTGATGCCATCGGCCCAGCAGGACCGGATCACCGCAAGATCGTCCGCGCACTGCGCCACGTGGGGAAGCCAGTCGGAAATCCAAAGTCCGGACTCTCCATGCTGCTTCCAGCTGCGCTGGGAGGGGAGGATGGGGGACTTAAATTCACCCATGGCCGTGATGACCTCGCCAAAGCTGTCGGGAATGGGCTGACCCGCAAGGCGATTGAGGGCGGGCTTGGGGTCGAAGGTATCGAGGTGGCTGGGGCCGCCCTCCATGAACAGAAAGATGACGCTACGGGCACGGGGCCGGAGATGGGGCCGCCGCGGGGCCAGGGGAAGAGAGACGTCGATGGACCTTGCCGTGCCGGTGTGCTGTTTCGGGATTGAGTCCGCGGCGATGAGATGAGCCAGGGCCAGGGCGCCAAACCCGCCGCCCGCCTTTGCGAGGAACTCACGACGGGACCGCGTGAACTGGAGATGGGCGTCGTTCATTCCACGTACAGGAATTCGTTGGAGTTGAGCAGGGCATGGCAGAAGTCGGCCAGTGCCAGAAGCCGGGCATTCGCGACACCGCCCACCGTCTTCCGGGCGGGACGCAGGTCGTGTCCATGACCGGAACTGTCGCGAAAAGAGCTTGGCTTGGGCTCGAAGGACCACAATCCGACGGAGTCTGCCAACGGACCTTCGTGAACCCATTGGGGACCTTCGTGAACCCATTGGAGCTGGTCGGCAGGAACCGCAGACCCGGTGAACCGGACTTCGTCAATGAGACCATCCCAGAGCGACTGGCCTCCCTTGCGTCCTCCCAAAGTGAGGACGGGCTCGACGGCGCGGAACCCGTCTGCATCGCATCGGACCTGCACCGTCTGGAGTGGTTCCTCATCATTGGAGAGGTCCTTCAGGTGGAACGTCACCGTCGGGCGTTCTCCGGCTGCTCCGACCACCGTGACACCGACGTAATAGGGCTTGTCCATCCGCACGATGAGGTCGGAAACGACGTCTTCGGCGGCGGGCGGTTTTCCTGTCGGAGTGCGCGCCACCTGGATCATCAGCGATTGGGGCCGACGGGTGGATTTCCGGCCGGTGACCCCGAAGGCCCATCCGGAGTTCGAGGCATCGCCCAGGGATGCGATGATGCGTGGCGAGCCGTCCTCTGGAAGCGAGCGCAGATAGACGAATGCCTCCAGCGTAAACGAGTCGGAACGCAAGGGGGTGCCGAGGGGAGCCGTGAGGGTCTCCTGGGGTGTCCGGGGAGCGAAGACCGCAGCCCTGCCGTCGCGGAACGGCATGCGATCAGATTGGAATCCGGCGGCTGCAGAGAGCGCCAGTTCGGGATCCACACGACGTTGCTGTTCCCGGATGAAGTTCAAGGAGGAACCCAATTCCTCCCGCGTGGGTCGGCGTCCCAGGCTCACGAGGTAGGCTAATTCGATGGCATCCTCCGTCCGTTCTGGCGAAGCGGCGTCGAGGCGTGCTGCCATGGCCCGGGAACGTTGAAGCATAAAGGCACTATTGATCAGCAGGAGGGACTGGACCGGAGTCGTGGTGGTGTCCCGGGAAGCCGCGCTGGCGAATTGCTGCGGAGTATCGAAGACGTCCAGCAGCGGATCCCGGGTATTGCGGAGGACCTTGGAGTAGATGGATCGCCGGAACTGGGAGGCGTCGGCGGCGCCTTCGACGGCCTCCACCTTCAATTCGCCCGTGGCACTGAGCAGGGCATCCCGAATCTGTTCGGCATCCAGGCGACGGGTTTGTCCGCGCCATAACAGCCGGTTTTCCGGGTCCAGCTCCGTTCCCCGTTTCCACGCCGCCGCAAGATCTGCCGGACGCGTGGTGCGGCGTCCTCCTTCCTTGGAGATCGTGTCCGGATTCGACGCTTGCCGGTAGGTGGCGCTGTTCAGGATCAGGCGATGCAGGGCCTTTAGACTCCAGCCATCGGCGATGAACCGTTGGGCCATCCAGTCGAGCAGTTCCGGATGGCTGGGCCGTTCCCCGAGGCGACCGAAATCGCTGCTGGTTCCGACCCATCCACGTCCGAAGTGATACTGCCAAACCCGGTTGACCAGGACCCGTGCGGTCAATGGGTTGTCCGGTCGGGTGAGCCACAGCGCCAGCGCGGTGCGACGTCCGGTAGTCTGTGGGACGTCCGCCAGACGCAAAACCGCTGCCGGGCCTGGATCCAGTACGCTGGGGAACCCCGGGGCAATGGCTTCACCAGGGTGCCGGGGAATGAACACCGGCGGCGCCTCCGGGCCGACATCACGGACCGTGAGGGTGACCGGCAGGGGTGGGGGTTGTAATCCGTCGTATTCGGACAAGCCCCTCTGCAGGGAGGTAAACCGTTCCTTGTCGGCCGGCTTGAGCTGCGAGGCGAGGCGTTCGTGTTCGTAAACCACCTGGCGATAGGCCAGTGCTCCGAGCTGCTGGTCCAGGGGAGATCGCTCGGATTCGGGTTTGCGCAGGATGGTCTGGATGGCGGGAGGGAATTTGGAGATGGCATTATCTGCTGTCCGGGACTTGTACGGCGCGAGCAGGGACTCCATTTCCTGGCGCACGGTGGCGGTCTGATCTTCCCATACGTGGCGCTGGCGTTCCTGTGCGGACCGGGTCTCGGCATTGGCGAGGGGCAGGTCATCGTGCAGTTGGATGCCCGCGAAAAACGCCTGGAGCCGGAAATAATCCTTCTGAAGAATCGGGTCGAACTTGTGGTCGTGACACCGGGCGCATTGGAATCCCAGTCCGAAGAATACGTCGCCGGTGGTATCGGTAATGTCGTTCAGGAGGGTGGTCCACTGGCCGGCCACATCCCGGTTGTTGTATTCGTAGATGCCACAGCGGAGGTAGCCGGTGGCAACCAGCGCCTCCGGATCGTTCGGGAACAATTCGTCGCCGGCCAATTGTTCCTGAACAAAGCGGTTGTACGGCTTGTCGCTGTTCAGGGCGCGGAGGACATAGTCCCGATATCGCCAGGCCGTGGGGCGGAAGTCATCGGCTTTGTATCCGTCGGAATCAGCATAGCGAACAAGGTCGAGCCAGTGCCGGGCCCAGCGTTCGCCATAGCGCGGACTGGCCAGGAGACGGTCAACCAGCTGTTCGTAGGCATCCGGTCGGGAGTCCTGGACAAAGGCATCGATGTCGGCGGGTTCCGGGGGGAGACCCCACAGGTCAAAGTAGAGTCGCCGAATCAGCACGATTCGGCTGGCCTCCGGCGCCGGGGTGAGGCTGCGGGATGCCAGCTTTT
>JBGAPN010000401.1:0-4923 GCA_044221235.1 Limisphaerales bacterium | reverse complement strand
CCTTGAACTCCTTGATTTGCTTGCCAGACGAGTCGAAGGCGACCGCGCTGTCATAGCTGGGGATGACCATGCGGCCGTTCTTGCAATGAACGATCACGCCGATCTTTGAACCCAGGTAGTCATCCATGTTGGCGTTCCAAAGCTTGGGATCCTGGAACTCCTTTGACTTGGGAAGACCCCGGACTTCGAAGATTAGCGGCGCCTTGCGGTAGCCATGGTATACGACCTGGGTATTCGGCGTATTCCCGTCGTCCACGTACGCGAAGCGTCCACCGACACTCATGACGATGGGGCTCAATTCCGATTCCCCTAGGATCCAGCGGGCGATGTCCATCTGGTGAATGCCCTGGTTCCCTAAATCGCCATTGCCGGTTTCAAACACCCAATGCCAGTCGTAATGGAGGCGCTCCCGCATCAGGGGTCGGACAGGGACGGGTCCGCACCACAGGTCATAGTTGATCGACAGGGGAACCCGTGTGGGACCGCTGACCTTGCCAATGCTTTGGCGGGGCTTGTAGCAAAGGCCGGTCACCTTGGTAATCTCTCCCAGGTTTCCCGCATGGATCCAAGCGACCGCCTCCCGCATTCCCGGATTGGATCGGCTTTGGGTGCCCGTCTGGACAATCCGGTTGTATTTGCGCGCGGCTTGGACCAGTTGGCGTCCTTCCGTCACATTGTGCGACACCGGTTTTTCCACATAGACGTCCTTCCCCGCCTGGCAGCCCCAAATGCCGATCAACGAATGCCAATGGTTGGGAGTGGCGGTTGAGATGACATCGATCTCCTTGTTTTCCAGAAGCTTTCGGACGTCGGTGTACGTCGCGACCCGATTCCCCTTGTCCGCCTGGCGGGCAGCCTCCTTGCCCAGAACCTCGTCATCCACATCGCAGAGGGCGACCAAACGGACACCCTTGAGGTTCTGGAACCCGGAAATGTGGTCCTTTCCGCGGCCGTTAAATCCAATCACGGCGACCCGAATGTCTCCATTGGCACCGAGTACCGACCCGGATGCGGGTGCCGCACTGGCGGCATGAAGGCTTCCAGGGAGAGTCAGGGCAGCACCGGCAAGGGCCGACGCCCGGAGGAATTCACGACGATTGGTCTTCATGGAAATACTTGGTTGGGGATGTGGAAAGTGTGTGGACGATCTAGCGGGTTGGAGTTTTCAACCAATCTGAAAAATGGCCGGGTATCGCGGCGGCTGCCGTGTCGCCCGGATGAAAGTAGAACCGGTACTGAAAGGTGACGCTTTGTCCTGCGGGGAGGGTCAAATTCCCGGTCCCTTTCTCCCGCTTTTCGAAATCATGTATGCCGAAGGGATTGGCCGCAAACAGACCGTAGTCACGGACATGCCACCAGGTGGGATAACGGGGATTGGTGGGACGGTCGAAGATGGAGACACCGATGGTTTGCCCGTCCACCGGACCTGTGTAGTCGACCCACTTGGCCCGTGTTCCCCACGTTGCGTCATCGACCAGGCCTTCGGAATTCACGATGTGTCCAGCCCCAGGTGCCCCTTTGGGCTGTTTGAGCCGCATGGTTTCGGCGAGACGAATCGCCATGGTGCCCTCTTTGGTGTCACCCAGGACTAGCGGTCCTTCACTCGCGAACACAGTAATGGAGAAATCGACGATCCGCTCCGGTCCGGTCGGGGTGTAGAACCGGATCGTCCGTTCATCGGAGGCGATCACCTTGCCTTCCTTGGAGATCCAACGGTTGCGAGACGTGATGACGCCTTCGCGGGGCCCGGATTTCAAGGCGGCAAAGGACTGGTGAACAGTCCGTCCGGCATCCTTGCTTTCGCTCCAGAAATCCACCCCGTTGGCGTCGCCATGGGCCCACCAGAGCCCGCGGTGATGCGGGTGATCCTTCTCCTCGCCACCAGGATCCTCCTGCGGCCAGCGGCGGGTATAGTGTTCGCCCCGGGGTCCAAGGATCGGAAAAAGGAACGGCCGGGAGACGTCCCGAAAATTGTACTGGGTGAACAGCTCACCGTTGAGGTCTACTCGAATGATGTTGTTCGTCTCGTACACTGCGACCCCTCGGGAGGATTGGGCCTCCCGGGAGGCACAACCTGCGGCAATGACCGCCAGCAGGGCGATCGATGCGCAGCCGAGAAGGCTTCGGATTGGCGGAAACTGGGACATGATGACGACAACGTGGTCGAAATCCGGCCCGCCGGTCAACACGTCCAAACAGCGATCGGTCGATTGGTTTCCGGGGATCGATTTTTCGGAGGCACGGTGGGTTGGGGGACGATCCGGCCAGAAGTCCATCCTTCAATTTCATTCACTTCCGTGTTGACGGTGAATGGGGGCAACGGAGAGAAGATTATACATTACGTCTGCTTGATCGCTTTTATTCAAACATGCCTAGAGGTACACGTTCCACCCGCCCGGCCGGTCGGCCGGTGGTTGCCAGCACCAAATACGATGCGCACCACAAGGTGCTCAACACCACCTACGGGTCGTTTGCGGACCTCCGCAGGGAACTGGCCGATTCGAAGGAGAAGGTCTCCGAGCGGGAAGCAGTCTTGAAGCTGCTGGGCAGCTGCGCCGATCCGCAACGGGCCTACCTGCTTTTCGATGATTACCTCGAGAAGCTCTCGCTGCGCCGGAGTGATTTCGGAGCCGCCGACTGGTGGTCCCGGATTCAGGTCGCCCATGGGCGTGCCCGGCTTGAAGAGGTGGCAATGTTGTTCCTGCGGGCTAACCGCTCGTTGCCGACCGAACTGCTCCCCTTCGCCAATTTCGAGCGCTTTCAGGCCGTGGAACAGTCGGAGAAGGAGACCCAGTTTGTACAGGAACTGGAAAACTGGCTGCTCCCGTCGACTCATACCCACCTCGACGCCCCCAAGGCGGCCCTGCGGATCGTCTGCGAGCCGCGACAGGTGCAGGACTCACTCAATCAGTGGCGCCTCGCCCTGAAATTCCTGCTGTTTCGGTCCCGCTCGGGTGAGAAGGAGCGGTTCCTGTCGGACCTCTGTGAGCTCCGGACCCGTGCGGCGCATGAGGCGGAGCTGTTTCCGGCGGACGATTGGGCAGTGATCGACTGGCTGCATGACAATTGGGCGGACCGGGTTAAGGATGGTGAGACCCTGGTGCTCGAAGGTGCCGACCTGCTGACCTGGCTGGCCACCTGGGCCCACGGAACCCGGCTGGAACTGTCAGGGCAGGCCACCAGTCTTCAGTTCCACGGCCAGATCGCCGAACTCAAGCCCCACCTCGACACCATCGAGGGCGACCTCAGTTTCACGCATCTTCTGGCGTTGCCCGACGGGCAGGTGCGGCCGCTCGCGGAGTGCCGTTTTTTTGTGGGACAACCGGTCCTGATCCTGGTGGAAAACGAGTTCTACATCCTCCGCAATGCCCCCCCGGCGTCGCTTTTGGGTCCCTGGGCGCAGCGGCCGGTGTTGCCGGTGAAAAAGTTGTCCCACCGCCTGCTCACCGAGCTGCGCCGATCGCAAACCCACCGTCCCCAGAAAGGCAGCGGCCGGGACGGCAACGGGTCGAACGGTCATACCGCGACCCGGACCCTGGTGGAAGCGGACTGGAGCCAGTTGTGCATCACCCATCCGGCAAAGCCCCGGTTTGTCTTCGAACTGGCCGACGAAGTGGTGCGCCTCCGGTTGCTGTGCGTCAGCGAGCGGGACGAGTCCGAATGGCAGTGGAACGGGCACGAGTGGTCCCGCCTGACCCCCCACAAAAACGGTCAGGCGGACCGCCCGGAAGTGATTGATGATCCCCGCATCCGGGCATCCATCCTCTGGCTCCAGCAGCTGGATTGGTTCACCCCGGAACCCGGGCTCTGGGTGGGAGACGCCAACGAGGTCTTTCTCAGCGCATTGGCCACCGCTTGGCCGGACAAGCCCAAGGATTCCGAATTCCTCGGCAATCCGGCCTTTCAGCGCTTGTTTCTCAACCGGCGACTGGTCAAGCCCAAGCTCGTCCTCAAGGGCTCGGGCATCGACTGGCTCAGCGTCAGCGCGGAGTGGGAAGCGGAAGGGCTGCGTCTCAGCCACGCGGACCTGCAACGCTTGGCTGCCGCCACCACCCGTTTCGTTAAACTGCCGGACGGCGGTTGGGTCGAGTTGGATGTGGATGCAAACCGAAAGGCGCACGAGACGGCGGCGACCCTGGGATTGGACGGCCTGAGTCCCGATTCCCAGAAGGCGTCCCTCCTGCACGCGACCCAGCTGGACGACGCCACGTTGGCGGAGCTGGGCTCGGAAAAGGCCGTGGCCCAACTCCGGGAAAAGCTGTCGAACTTCAAAGGGGTTCCGGACACCCGGCTTCCCGAGGCGATCAAAGCCGAGCTGCGCCCCTACCAACGGGACGGCTTCAACTTCCTCGCCAACATGTCGCGCCTCAAGCTGGGCGGGATCCTGGCCGACGATATGGGTCTGGGGAAGACCCTCCAGACCTTGTCATGGCTCACGTGGCTCCATGAACAGCACAAGAAGGACCGGAAGCCAACCCTGGTGTTGTGTCCGGCTTCGGTGCTCCACAACTGGCGGCGCGAGGCGGAAAAGTTCACGCCTCACTTCAAAGTGCTGGTCCTGCAGTCGGGTCAGGCGCGCCACAACCTCCGAAAACAGATTCCCGAGCACGACATTGTGGTGACCAATTACGCCATCCTGCGTCGCGATCTTGAGGAGCTGGTTAAATTCGACTTCCGGGCGCTCGTGCTCGATGAGGCCCAGTTCATCAAGAATCCGAATGCGCAGGTGACGCTTGCGGTTAAGGAGATCCGGTCGGGGCAACGCCTCGCGTTGACCGGGACGCCCCTGGAAAACCGGCTGCTCGACTTGTGGTCCATTGTGGACTTCATCCAGCCCAGCTATCTGGGCAGCCAGACCCATTTCCACGAGACGTACGAACCCAAGGGCGACGGTCCGGAATGGGAACCGGGCACCGCCCGCCG
>JBGAPN010000400.1:0-4923 GCA_044221235.1 Limisphaerales bacterium | reverse complement strand
CCCGTGCTCATGACCGCCCTGAGCGCCGGGATCGCCCTGGTGCCACTCCTCTTTTCGGCACACCAACCCGGCACCGAACTGCTGCACCCGGTCGCAGTCGTCCTCGTCGGTGGCCTCGCGAGCAGCACGCTGCTGGACCTCATGGTCACGCCGGCCGTGTTCTGGCTGTTCGGCCGGCACACGGCTCGCAATCGTTCCGTCACCTCCCTCCATCCCCTTTCATCCTGATCCCGTACAAACACACCCATCCCATTGCATGAAAGCGCACCTGCTCCTGATCCTCGTCCTGATGGCTTCGCTGTCCCGGGCCTGGGCCCACTCCGGTGTCCCCCTCGGACCCCATGGCGGACGCCTGCTTCAATTCAGCAAGGACGACTCCATCCACGGGGAATTGACCCTGACCAACGGGGTGTTCCACGTGCTGCTTCTGGATCGCCAAAACAAGCCGATGCCCGTCGACCAGCAGGTCCTTGCCGTCACCGGCGGCGACCGCAATCACGCATCGAAACCCGCGGTCGGCCGCGAGACAAATGGGTTCAGCTTCCCGGCGCTGCCGGGCGAAGAGTATCCGTTGGTCTTCCAGTTCCGGAGCACGCCGAATGCGAAGCCAGTGACGGTCCGCATGGTCTACGACGCCGCCATCTGCAGTGCGTGCAAGCAGCCCGAATGGCGATGCCAATGTGGGGAGAATGACGCCAAGAAGGCGGCACCATCCAAGTGAGGCGCCTTCCGGCCTCCAGACTTCCCCTCGCGCGTTGAATCCCGTCACTCCCATTGCCGCCTGGTTCGCCCGGGTCTTTCAGGAACCCACTCCGCCCCAGGCCGCCGCCTGGCCGCTCATTCGCGCCGGAAAAAACGTTCTCATTGTCGCCCCGACCGGAACCGGCAAGACGTTTGCGGCCTTCCATCCGGTGCTGGATCGCCTGGCGGCGGAACATGCGGCCGGACCTCTGGCGGACACCATCCACGGCCTCTACCTCTCGCCTCTTCGCGCGCTCGGATATGACCTGGAGAAGAACCTGCGGACCCCGTTGCGCGCCGCCTACGGTGCCGAGCCCCCAATCCGGGTGGGACTGAGGTCGGGTGACACCGACGTGGCCGAACGCCAGCGCCAGTTCCAGCAGCCGCCGCATCTCCTCCTGACCACGCCCGAGAGTCTCGCCCTGATGCTGAGCCAGCCCCGCTGGATACCGCACCTCCAATCGGTCCGCTGGGTGATCGTCGACGAGATTCACGCGCTCGCGGAAAACAAACGGGGCTCCCATCTCAGTCTCAGTCTTGAACGCCTCGATGGCCTCCAAGCCCCGGCCGGAGGACGCCCCCAGCGGATCGGCCTTTCGGCGACCGTCCATCCGCTGGATGAGATCGCCGGCTTTCTGGTGGGCACCCAGAGCGAATGCGACATTATCGACGTTTCCACATCGAAGCAGCTCGACCTGCGCATCCACACCCCGCTCCAGAAGAATCCCTATCCGGTCTCCGGTTTTAGCAGCGCCCGGATGATCCGGGACCTGGGACGCCTCATCCAACGTCACCGTACAACCCTGGTGTTCTGCAATACGCGGAGCGGCGCCGAGTCGACCACGTACTGGCTTCGGGAGCATCTTCCCGCCCTCGCCAGCCAGGTGGAATGCCACCACGCCAGCCTCGACCGGGATCTCCGGCTCCAGGTGGAGGATCGCCTGAAACGCGGAGAACTCCGCTGCGTGGTCTGCTCCACGTCCCTCGAACTCGGACTCGACATCGGGTCGATCGATCTCGTGGTGATGCTCTCGACCCCCAAGGGCGTCAGCAAGGCCCTCCAGAGGACCGGACGGGCCGGACACAACATCCGCGACGTCAGCCGCGGCCTCCTGATGGCGACCAACGTCAATGACCTGGTCGAATCCACCGCGACCGCGCTGCTCGCCCGGCGTGGCCACCTGGATCCGGTGCGCATCCCGGAGGCCCCGCTCGATGTGCTCGCCCAACAGCTCATGAGCATGGGCTGCCTGGGCGAGACGCGGGTCGACGACGCCTTTGAGCGGATCCGACGCGCCTGGCCCTACCGGAACCTTGGCCGATCGGACTTCGATGCCGTGCTCGATTTCCTCGCCGGGGGCGGACGTTCCCTACGCCAGCAATACACTGAACTCTTTGGAAAAATCGTACTCGACGACACGGCCGGAACCTTTGAGGCGCGGCCCGGTTCGGTTCGACGAGATTTCCTGCAGAACATCGGCACCATTCCCAACGACGGCGTTATCCGGGTCCTGCTCCGCAATTCGCAACTGGGCACCGTCGAGGAGTCCTTTCTCCGGAACCTCCGGGTGGGAGACGTCTTCATGCTCGCCGGGCGGGCACTCCGGCTGGATCGGGTGGGCGCGATGGAGGCTTGGGTCTCCCGCGCCGACGGCGCCAAGCCCACCATTCCACGCTGGGGTGCCAACAAGATGCCCCTCTCCAACCGGGTGGGACAGGAAATCGTCCAGTTTCGATCCGAGCTCCGACAGCGCATGGAACTTCTGCCGTGGAACCAGACCCCGTCATTGGTTCCCTGGATTGCGCACAGACTGGAATGCGGGGAGGCGAACGCGCGGATCATTTTCCGTATCCATGCCGCCCAATCCCAGGTGAGCGAGATCCCCACGCGGGACTTCTTGCTGGTGGAGGAGTTCATCGAACCTCAAGGACCTCCTTCGTCGCCGGAACCTCCCCGGTCACCCAAGCGCGCCCCGCGGTCGCGCCAGGCCGAGCTGAGTCTGGGCTCCCTGGGACCTGCCCCCCGGAATGACGCTCCACCCCCAACTGCAACCGGCAACCGACATTACTTTTTCCATTCGCTCATCGGCCGGGCCGCAAACGATGCCCTGTCCCGCGTCGTTGCCCGGCGGCGATCCCGACTCCACGGCGGCAACGCGATGGCGTCGCCCGACGACTATGGATTCGTGCTGACCGTCAGCGAATCGCAGCGGCTGCATCCCGGCGATCTGGAAGAGCTGCTCCGACCGGAGGGCATCCGGCCGGAGCTTGAGGCCGCACTCGATCGTTCCATTCTGCTGAAATACCACTTCCGGAATGCGGCGCAGACCGGGTTGTTGGTCTACCGGAACTACTTCGGCGAACAGAAGTCCGTCCGGAAACTGCAATGGTCGGCAGAAGTGATTTTCAACGTGTTGTCCGAGCACGAACCCGACCACGTCCTTCTCCGTGAGGCCCGGCGCGATGCACTCCATTCGTTCCTCGACGCGGACGGTGCGGAACGCTTTCTCAGCGAACGGGCCGCGCATCGCCGGGAAGTTCGGATGCGCCCGGTTGCGCACGTCCCTCCCTTATCCTTCGGCATGTACGCCACCCAGATTCGGGAAGCCCTGATGGTGGAGGATCCCCAGGAAACCATGGAGCGCCTGTACCACCACTGGTGGAGCCAGTTGGGTGGGGACGAAGCGGATGAAACCGACTCGCCTCCCCTTCCCTGAGCGCCTGTCCGCGACGCAGCGGGCGGACGTCGGACGGGTGACCACCGACCACGAGGATGACGGTTACGGCCACGCCGGACACACGCCGGATTCCATCCCGCCACTTCCGCATTTCAAAACCGTCGAATCGGAGAATGATCATGCCATGTTCGCGAAGTCATTATGGGCCATGACCGCAGCCTTTGTCCTGACCCTCGGGGCATGGCAATCGGCCGCGGCACCAATCGGAAATGAGATTCGTTACCAGGGCCAGTTGTCGGATTCGGGCGTCCCCGCCTCGGGCATATACGATTTTCAATTCACTCTCTATGACGCTTCCACGGGGGGAGCGGCCCTTGGCTCCGTCCTCGAACAAATCGGAGTCCAGGTGGATCGCGGACTGTTCACGGCGGCCCTCGATTTCGGTCCAGGACACTTCAATGGCGAAGCCCGTTGGCTGGAGATTGCGGTCCGTACCAACGGAGACGGCGCGTTCACACCGCTGAAGCCGCGTCAAAGCCTCGCGGCGGTTCCCTACGCACTCTACGCCCTGACACCGGCGGGCCCCCAAGGGCTCACGGGAGCCGTCGGTCCGCAGGGTCCAAAGGGCGACACGGGCGATAGGGGACCCACGGGGATCCAAGGGCCCCAGGGCCTCCAAGGATTAAAAGGCGACAAGGGGGATACTGGACCCACTGGGCCAACCGGTGCGCAGGGACCGAAGGGCGATAAGGGCGATACCGGCGCCCAGGGCCTCGTGGGTCCTCAGGGTTCGAAGGGTGACAAAGGAGATACCGGGTCTGCCGGCGTTCAAGGACCGCAGGGCCTTCAGGGTTTGAAAGGCGACAAAGGGGATACCGGACCCACCGGCCCAACCGGTGCGCAGGGACCGAAGGGCGATAAGGGCGATACTGGCGCCCAGGGTCTCGCGGGGCCCCAGGGCTTGAAGGGAGATATGGGGAACACGGGACCTGCCGGTCCCACCGGCCCCCAAGGACTCAAGGGCGACACCGGAGATGTCGGTCCCGCTGGGCCCCAAGGAATTCAGGGACAGCGGGGAGTCAAAGGAGACACCGGCGCCACGGGTCCTGCCGGGCCAACCGGGCCCCAAGGCTTGAAAGGGGACACCGGGGACCCTGGTCCAGCCGGACCTCCAGGACCGCAAGGCGTGCCTGGATCTGCAAATGCCTGGGCTCTCAACGGAAATGCCGAAACCTCAATCGACAATTTTTTGGGAACCACTGACGGAAGCGCCCTTGACATCCGCGTCAATAACCAGACTGCGGAATATATCCGGCGCGACCGGAGAATCTCCTTCGGATCCACCGCGATCGACTCGAACGCCACTTTCCAATTCAACATCACTGAATCCGCCAGCACGCCGCATGTCCGGATCAAATACCCGGCGGGCGACTCGGGATTTGGGATTGCCATGGCGAATCCGGATGAAGTCTGGAGTGTCGGGCTCAACCTTCACGGGGGAGCC
>JBGAPN010000399.1:0-4933 GCA_044221235.1 Limisphaerales bacterium | reverse complement strand
ACTGGTCCTTTGCCGCGCTGCGTCCACCGAGGTACGGGATGTAGGTCACCCACCACAGCGGCTGGTTGCCGCGGGGCACCATGCCGCGGTACTCGTCGGCATAGAGCATCATGGCCAGCCCCATCTGCTTGAGATTGTTGTAGCAATAGATCTTCCGCCCCTTCTCCTTCGCCCGGGCCAGCGCGGGCAGCAGCATGCCGGCGAGAATGGCGATGATGGCAATGACGGCCAACAGCTCGATCAGCGTGAAGGCACCACGGTTCGATCGAGGCAAATTCATTGTGGCACCGGTCCAAACAGCGGTCGTCGTCGGATCATCTCAGGGGAGATACGCATGCAAGTCTCCGTGCCTCGCCCCAACTGGCAAGGGGTTTCCCGGTCTCCTTCCCCGCCCCCTCATGGGAAATCCCTGTTTCTGGCGCGGTGGTCAGGAGGACGCAGCAAGGATACGGCCACGGGATTCAGCGGTAGCAATCACCTCACGAAGCGAGTTCGATGTCATCCATTCCAACGCATCCTGAAGCCGGACCCGCAAGGCCACCTCGTCTTCGCATTTCGTCAGGTACAGTCCCTGGATCGAACGCTCCGGATCCCGGGCAAAGAAACCCCAGTGCTCCCGCGCCACCCGGATGTCCGGATTGCCCAGATGTTTCCGGATCTGCCCGTCGGTAATGGCTCGGTAAAGGCAGGTGATGTGCAAGGGTCCCAGCGGTTCCTTCCACCCTTCCGTCATGGTCCGGAACGGATAGCCCACAAACTGGGCGGCCTCGCTGAAGGAGAACCGGTCCGGGCAGACGCTCACAACCACGGGAAGCGCCACTGTTTTCCGGCGGTCGATCCGAAAGATCATCCGGTACAACGCATGTTCCCGCCGGCGTTCCTCCATGCTGATGGATTGGACACTTCCAACGTCCTTCAACTCGCCGCCCACTTTCTGAAACGCTTCGTGAATGGCAGCGTGCCGCTCCGTGAAGGTCTTGAGCTCCCACGCGGCCTGTTCATCGCTTTTGCCCGATATCCGTGATGGATACCGCCGAATCGCCGAAGCCGCGTGGCCCGCAACGGCGTCCACGGCGGACTGGAACAACTGCTGCCGGGATCCGAACGCGGACACATTCTTGCCGTCCTTGAAGGCGAAAACTCGCTTCAAGAGGTCACGGTAACCGTCCGGTTGCGCCTCCAAATTCCTAAACAGCGGCTCATGGGCAAGGAAGACCACCTTGTCCCAGGAGCCCTCCAGGGCTGCGACAATCTCCAGTTCGGTGGCATGCAGTCCGGCCTCATCACGGAAGCCGGGATTCTCGACCAGGATACAGATCATCAGGTCACTCCACCGGGCTCCGGCGATGCTCAAGTCACGGGGAGAACCCTTGCGCCCTGCCGTCCAGTCCTCCGCCAGTTCAACATGGACAAACGGGAACACTCCCTGCAGCAGAGCCTTCAGCTCAACCCTGAGCGACTTCAGCGTCACGCCGAAAAGTTCCTGGGACATCCTGGACGACAGGAAGAGGTTGGCTTTTTGGGCTTCGTTCAACCGAACGGAGGTGAGCCATTGCGAGAGTTCAGAAGGAACGCGGGTGGCCATGGTGGGAGCAGTCGGTGGGCGGGAGGGCGGTCGAGGGACAACGCCCGCTCGGAGATTTCAGACACTTTAGGTTTCTGCCGAGAGGTCGCAAGGTTGCGGACAGGCGAACAGGGGCCCGCCAGGAGGGTCTCCCGGCGGCACCGGCAGGATCAGGCCCCCACCAATTCCCGGATCGGTGTCCCGCCATCTGTTACCGGCCGGGGGCGTCCGAGGGAATCCACAAACTCCGCCGTCGGCGGCACGCCCAGCAGATGGAACACGGTCGCCGCCAGATCGCGCGGCCGAATTGGTCGTGTATCAGGATACCCGCCAATCCGGTCACTGGCGCCGACCACCTGACCGCCGGGAATTCCGGCACCGGCCAGGGCGATGGAGAAACAGGCGCCCCAATGGTCGCGCCCACCCTTCTCGTTGATCCTGGGCGAGCGCCCAAACTCGCCCATCGCCACCACCAGTGTCTCGTCCAGCAGTCCTCGCTCCCGGAGATCCTCGATCAAGGTGGCGAAGGTCCGGTCAAACTGCGGACACAACACGTCGCGCACCCGGCTGGCGTTGGAAGCGTGGGTGTCCCACAGCGGACTGCCGGCGACCTCGGCCTTGCCTTCCCGCGGCCAGTTCACCTGCACGAGGCGGGTCCCGGCTTCCACCAGCCTCCGGGCCAGCAGCACGCTTTGGCCAAACTTGTGTTCCCCGTAGGCCCGCCTCAGGGCCCCCGATTCACGCTCCAGCTCAAACGCCCGCCGGCTGGCCTCGGCATGGAGCAATTCGAACGCCTTCTGGCGGGAAACATCCCAGCCGGTCACCGCGGCGTTGGACTCCCCCGCCCGGAACTGGGCGTCCAACTGGTCCAACA
This sequence comes from Limisphaerales bacterium, assembly GCA_044221235.1. Classification (GTDB taxonomy): domain Bacteria; phylum Verrucomicrobiota; class Verrucomicrobiia; order Limisphaerales; family UBA9464; genus UBA9464. The sequence continues at coordinate 2,495 of JBGAPN010000399.1, read as the reverse complement.
GCCGCGCCCGGTCCTCCAACCGGACATCCGGGACGGCCGCATGGCGGGCCAGTCCTTCGATTTGCAGCGGCAACTGGGTCGGGTCACACCGCATCAACATCGGATGCCAGGTTGGCCCCATGAAACCGCCGTCCTGACCCGGCCATAAAATGTTCCCATCGTTCGCCAGGGGTTCGGGCAACACCACCGACGACATTGGGGTCCATTCGCTGGGTTTTAGTTTCCCCACTACGGACGCCAGACTCGGCCAGTCCTGCGGTCCCGGCGGGACATTCTCCGCCTTGGTCTGCGGCTCGTAGCCCGTGAGCATGAAGGCCCCGCTAGTCGAGTGGGCATCGATCTCAGTGGTCATGGAACGGATCACTGAGAACCGATGCGCGACCTGGGCCGTGTACGGCAGGGTCTCACAGAAATGGGTGCCGGGAACGCGGGTTGGGATCGATCGGAACGTGTCCCGAACTTCGATGGGCGCCTCCGGCTTGGGATCGAACGTCTCGTGCTGCGGCGGTCCCCCGGCGAGAAACAACAGGATGCAGGACTTGGCCCGACCAAAAGAGCCTCGTGTAGTTAGCGGACCCGGACAACGATGATGAGTTGACGCCATCGGTGAAACCCATTCCCGACCCGATTCCGACCGAAAAGACCGTGTGGGAATCGGGGAACATCGACATCGTCAGGGCCCACGCGCCGGGAGGCAAGCCCCTGTTTGGCGGGTGGCAGTCGCCAGAACAGGTGATTCACGCCGCTCTCATCCGGCACTTCAGCCGCAGGGCCACCGGATACGTTGTCCGCGCTGCTCTGGAAGAAAGCCGCCAACCTCGCTGGCAGGTCTCCCTCGCCCTTCCGACCCCGCGAGGAAGGAAGGGTTGGGGTGAGGGCCATTTCCGCATCTCCCTTCGACGTTCAACCCGACTCCTGGAGCTCCAGTACCGCCTCGGGGGTCGAAGCCGGACAAGAAATGGGAAGAGCTCCCAGTAGCACCCGGCGCACCACTTGCTAACTTACCGCCGATGTCATTCGCCATGCGGCCCTGGACCCTGCTGGTCCTCGGTTACCTGTTTTTTGGCAGTTCGCTCCACGCGGACTCCCTGTTCATTTCCGAGCTGTTTTACCATCCGGTCGGAACGAATCACCTCGACGAGTGGTTCGAGCTCCACAACGCAGGAGCCCTTCCCCTCGATTTGTCCGGATGGCGCGTCAGCCGTGGGGTCGACTTCACGTTTCCCTCGAACACTTCCCTTCCTGCCGGCGCGTTCCTGGTGGTTGCCGCGGATCCCGTCCGCTTTGGCAGCCTCCATCCCGGGGTGTCGCCCGTGACGGGAGGCTGGTCCGGAACCCTTCGGGATGGTGGCGATACCCTGGAGATCCAGAATGCCTCCGGGGTGACCCAGGCCCGCGTCAGCTATGCCAGTGAGGGGGACTGGGCCGTCCGACGGCTCTCGGCGCCCGACAAATACAACAAGCGCGGCTGGGAATGGTTTGCCGCCCACGCCGGCGGAGGAAGTTCGCTGGAACTGGTCAACGAGCGGCTTCCTGCCTCCGAAGGCCAGAACTGGCTCGCCAGCACGATCCCCGGCGGCACCCCGGGCCGGACCAATTCCGTCGCCGCGACCGACACCGCCCCGTTGATCACTGCGGTCCACCATTTTCCTCCTGTTCCGCGATCGACCTACACCGTTAGGGTGGTGGCCGGGTTGACGGATGATACGCCCGACGGACTCTCCGCCGCGCTCCATTGGAGGACCAACGACTCGGGGTCGGGATTCTCCACCCTCGCCATGGAGGATGACGGCGCCCACGGGGACGGCCTCGCGGGCGACGGGGTGTTCGGTGCCGTCATACCGGCACATCCGCAGGGAACCGTGATTGAGTTCTATCTGACGGCGTCGGATGCGGGCGGTCATTCGCGCACCTATCCCCATTTCGAGCCTACTGCGGACTCCCGGAGCCCCTATCCGGTGTTCCAGGTGGATGACGAAGTCTACCCCGGCAGCCAGCCGTTCTATCGGCTGGTGGCCACACGGGTGGAGAAGGCCTATCTGGAATCGCAGATCTGGAATGGCTCGACCCTTAGCGATGCCGAAATCAATGGGACCTTCATCGCCAGCGACGGGGTCATTTCCGACGAAGGGACCCCACAGGTCCGATACCTCTGTGGGTTTCGAAACCGCGGGCACGGCACCCGTTCCTCGGTGCCTCACAATTTCCGGGTCAATTTTCCTGGGGACCATCCCTGGCAGAAGCGGACCGCCCTCAATCTCAACAGCCAATACTCCCCTGGGCAAACCCTGGGCAGCGCCATTTTCCGGGCGCTGGGCGTGCCGATGGCGGAGTCCCGCCTGGTGCAACTGCGTTGGAACGGGTCGAACCTGGCCGCGGCCAATGCCCCGCAGTGGGGCGGCTACGCCGCCAACGAAGCAGTCGATTCCTCTCTCGTGGATCGGCAGGTTCCCAACGACGCCGGGGGCAACCTCTACCGCGGCATCCGCGACTTC
>JBGAPN010000398.1:0-4937 GCA_044221235.1 Limisphaerales bacterium | reverse complement strand
ATTCGTCGTCCTCCCCCTTGGCCTCGATCGGGGACATCTGGAATGAGATCTTCTTCGTGACGCTCTCCAGCGTCGCCTTGGTGATGACAAGCTTGAGATTCATGCCCATGGCCTGTTCGTAACGTTTTTCTGCCTCGGCCTGTGCCGCTTCGGCCCGGACCCTCGCCTCGTCTGCCACTTTCCGGGCGGTTTCCGCGGTGTCCCGCGCCGACAGGGCCCGGACTTCCGAAGCCTGCGCCTCGCGCTGTTGCCAGAAGGCGTACACGGCCGATGCCGAGGCAAAGACAGCGAGGACGGTCATGACCATCGCCAGCAGGGTGGCGCGACGCTGCCGTCGGCGTCGCTCGATCTCCTCGCGCTTTCTCAGTTGGTCGAGATCGACCCGAAGCAGCCCGGCGATCACTTTGAGGAGGGCAAGTTCGCGGCCATCCCCTTCGGCGCGCGCATCGGCGGCGATGGGTTCCTCCAGGACGGTGCCGATGGTTCCGTCGGGAAGGACCTGCTGACGGAGGGCTGGTGCGAAGCACTCGTTCTTGGAATCTCCGGGAATGCCGCTGATGATAATGGGAAACACCCGGTTGGATCGGCCCTGGGCTTTGAAGAGACGGATCTCCTCATTGACGTACTTGCTCTGGGCCGACGCGGGGGAACAGATGACGACCAGAGCCTCGGACTGGCGCAAGGCTTCGGTGACCTGCTCGGTCAGGCAATGGCCTGCTTCCAGGTCGAAGCGATCTCGGAAAACCGGTCGCAGGGTGGTGCGGAGTGGAGTGTCTCCTGTCGAAGGTCGCGCGAGGTCCTTGGGTACCTGATCAAGCTCCGCTCGCTTGGCATGCGAACGACGGCTGCGGAGGGTGGCACCGCTTCGAAGTCACTCCCTCTGGTGGACCGCATGACGGCTTCCTGCTTGGAATCGCGGGGACAAGCGCGACCATGGGCCAACGTCCCTTTTGCCGCGCGGAGTTCGGTCCCCGGGTAGGGTCAATGGTCTGCTGGCCTGACATCATGACGCTCAAACACCCCAACCTGATCTACTTCGGGGCATGGTTCGCCGCCCTTGGCATTGCGCTGGGTGTCCTGCTCAGCGCGGGGGCATCGGCCCAGTCCGGGGAGTTTGCGGTGGCTCTGCCGGCGGGCGTCCGGGTGGTTTGGTCGGCGGACCAGGCCCAGCATGAGGCCACGCCGACCCGGGAGCGGCTGTGGCTGAACGGGCTGTGGCGCTGGCAACCGGCCGGGGCCACGGATGAGCCGGTTCCCGACGGGCACTGGGGTTACTTCAAAGTACCCGGATCCTGGCCGGGCATCACGGACTACCAGCAAAAGGAGTCGCAGTCGATTTTCGCCTCCTCCGCCTGGGGTGCCCGGCGTATGTCGGAACTGACGGCGGCTTGGTACGAGCGCGAATTCACGATCCCCAACGAGTGGGCCGGACGAAGAGTTCTCCTGCATCTGGATTCGCTCAACTCCTTCGCCGTCGTTTACGTGGACGGGGTCCGCGCCGGCGAGATTCGCTTTCCCGCCGGTGAGCTGGACCTCACGGCCGTCTGCCGGCCGGGAGCGACCCACCGGCTTAGCATGCAGGTGATGGCTCTGCCCCTGAAGGGGGTGCTGCAGTCCTACACCGACAGTGCCGCGGCGCGTGAAGTGAAGGGCGCCGTGGCCCGACGGGGACTTTGTGGCGACGTCTTCCTGTGCGGGATCCCGGCCGGGCCGCGCATCGTGGATGTCCGCGTGGGGACCTCGTTCCGGCGGCAGGAGCTCGCCCTGGACGCGGCAGTGGAGGGGCTCACACCGGATGTCCGTTATGCGCTCCGGGCGCGGGTCACCGAACCCGGCGGCAGGACGCGCGAGTTCACCAGCCCGCCGTTTCGCGCGGACGAACTCGGGGACAGCGGACGATATTGTTTCACGAATCGTTGGATGCCGCGCCGGCTCTGGGATCTGCACACGCCGGGAAACCAATGTGAACTGGCCCTGTCTCTGTCCGAGGTGACCGGTGCGTTGAGGGACGTTCATTGGAAGGAACGGTTCGGTTTCCGCGAATTCTGGATCGATGGACGGGACTTCTACCTGAACGGCAGCCGCGTGTTCCTGTCGGCCGTCCCGCTGGACAACGCCCAGGTTGGCGCCTCGGCCGCCACCTATGCCGCGGCGCGGGAGAGTCTCGAGCGGCTCCAGGGCTTCGGGATCAATTTTGTCTACACCCACAACTACGGTTGCGAGCCGGGAGCGCACCTGGCCTTCGGGGAAATCCTGAGGGCGGCGGACGATGTGGGAATGCTGGTGGCCTTCTCGCAGCCGCATTTCAGTCACTACGACTGGAAAGGGCCGGAGGCCGACCGGGACAACGGCTATGCCCGTCACGCGGCCCATTACGTGCGCACGGCGGGGAACCATCCGGCGGTGGTCCTGTACGCAATGAGTCACAATGCCACCGGGTACAACGAGGACATGAACCCGGACCTGATCGATGGAATTCACGAGGTCCGGGATGCATGGTCCCAGCGGAACGTGACGCTCGCGCGGCGCGCCGAGGCCATCGTGCAGGGACTGGACCCAGGCCGCATCGTCTATCACCACGCCTCGGGAAACCTGGGTCCGATGCACCCGGTCAACTTCTACCCGAACTTTGTTCCGATCCAGGAGTTGTCTGACTGGTTTGAGCACTGGGCGACGACCGGGGTGAAGCCGGTGTTTCTCTGCGAGTATGGCGCACCCTTCACCTGGGACTGGACCCTGTATCGGGGCTGGTACGCGGGGAAGCGGGAGTTTGGCAGTGCCCGGGTGCCGTGGGAGTTCTGCCTGGCCGAATGGAACGCCCAATTCCTGGGTGACCGGGCGTTCCCGGCCAGTGAACTGGAGAAATCCAATCTGCGCTGGGAGGCACGACAGTTCCGGTCCGGCAGGCTCTGGCATCGTTGGGACTACCCCGTGAACGTGGGCTCCACCCGGTTGGAGGAACGGTATCCGGTTTTCGCAGCGTACCTGACTGACAACTGGCGGGCGTTCCGTACCTGGGGGGTCTCCGCCATCTCGCCGTGGGAGCACGAACATTTCTGGCAGCTGCGCGACGGCGTGGACCGCGGCCGACGGGAGCTTCCGGTGGACTGGGGCCACCTCCAGCGGCCTGGATTCAGCCCCGATTATCTCGACCGCCAATATGAGCGGATGGATCTGGCTTACGGGCGGTCCGACTGGATTGCCACCCCGGCGGCGGAGGCGCTGATGCGTAACAATCGGCCGCTGCTCGTTTACATCGGAGGCCGGCCGGAACAGTTTACTTCCAAGGACCACAACTTCCTCCCCGGCGAGGTGGTAGAGAAGGAGATCGTGATCATCAACAGTTCGCGCGAACCGGTGACCTTTGATTCGCGCTGGTCTCTGGGCCTGCCGAAGGCGGAGTCGGGCCGAAGGCGGGGAACCGTGGGCCCCGGGCTGCAGGTGCATGTCCCGATCCGGTTTCCGCTGCCGGCGTCGCAGCCGTCCGGTCGGGTCCGGCTCGAGGCCACCGTGAATTTTGGAAACGGCGAACTTCAGGAGGACCGCTTCGACCTTCACGTTCTGGCGCCACCGACGCACCCTGCGCCCGGTCTCCCGATCGCCCTGTTCGATCCGGTGGGGGAAACCCAGACCTGGCTCAAAGGCCTTGGGATTGCCTTCGAGAGCGTGGGTACGGACGCGGTGCCGGAGGGGCACCGTCTTCTGATCGTGGGCAAGGGGGCTCTGTCCGTGCAGGGCCCGGCCCCGGACATCCGGCACGTGCGGGACGGTCTCAAGGTGCTGGTGTTCGAGCAGACGGCGGAGGTGCTGGAACGCCGGTTCGGCTTCCGGGTGGCCGAGTACGGATTGCGCCAGGTGTTCCCGCGCGTGCCGGACCATCCGGCGCTGGCGGGATTGAATGTCGATCTCCTGCGCGACTGGCGCGGCGACGCGACCCTGCTTTCGCCCCGGTTGAAATATGAACTGAATCCGCGATTCAACGGCGCGCCCACCGTGTCCTGGTGCGGGATCGCGGTTCCCCGGGCTTGGCGCTGCGGCAACCGCGGCAACGTCGCATCGGTCCTGATCGAGAAACCCGTCCGGGGCGACTTCCTGCCGGTCGTCGATGGTGGCTTCAGCCTGCAGTACAGTCCCCTGCTGGAGTACCGGGAGGGCCGAGGAGTGGTGGTCTTCTGCCAGATGGACGTCACCGGGCGCTCCCGGACGGATCCCGCCGCCGAGACCCTGGCTTGCAATCTCCTCCAATACACCGCCGCCTGGTCGCCGGGGCCGCGACGGAAGGGCGTCTATGCCGGGGATCCGGCCGGTCGCCGCCATCTGGAGTTGATCGGTGTGGAGACTCTGCCATTGGGTCCAACCGGGCTGGAAGGAAATCGAGTCCTCGTCCTGGGACCCGGAGGATCGCGGGCTCCCGGTGTGTCAGCGGAATTGATCCGCGACTGGCTGAGGGCGGGGAATCGGTTGCTGGCACTTGGGCTCGATGCGCAGGACGTTGCCGCCCTGCCCGTGTTGGCCGCCCAGGTTTCCACGCAGGAGCACATCTCCACGGGATTCGAACCGTTTGTGCGGGACTCGGTCTTTGCGGGGATTGGACCGGCGGACCTGCACAACCGTGATCCGCGGGAACTGCCCCTGGTGACCGGCGGAGCCCGTGCCTACGGCGATGGCGTGCTGGCGGAACAGGATGGCGTCGCCTATTGCCAATGGGTTCCCTGGCGGTTTGCCGGGACGAACCTGATGCACCTGAAACGGACGCATCGCCGGGTGGCCTTCACCATCACCCGCCTGCTCGCCAATCTCGGTGTGGCGGGATCGACTCCGCTGCTGGAACGGTTTGGGCGTCCGCTCGACCCGGCGTTGCCCGAACAGCGATGGCTGGAAGGATTCTACCTCGATCAGCCCGAGGAGTGGGACGATCCCTACCGATTCTTCCGGTG
>JBGAPN010000397.1:0-4948 GCA_044221235.1 Limisphaerales bacterium | reverse complement strand
TGTCCAGGCCCACGCGTCTGCAACCGCTGCCACAGGACGGAGTGTTCGAGATCCCCGGGAACCACCACCCGATTGGCCGTGTCGCCCCGCTGGTCGTTGAGCGGCCCGAGGATCATGCCTGTGGATTCGGTGGGCGTGGAGAGGCGAAGGTCAAAATATCCACCGCCGGTGCCGCCGCTGCGGTGGCAGGGTGAGCAATTGGCCGCCAGCCACGAACGGGCCCGCCATTCCAGGCTGGCCGAAGTGTCGTCCGGACGGACCAGCGTTTTCACGGTCCGCAAGGACCCCGGGTCGGCCGCGAAATAACCGGCCCGAATCAGCGCCTGGAGGTCATTCCCCGCCGCGGTCCGGCCGGGCGCCGGATGAAGCTGGGAGGGCACAAAGCTGAGCACATGCCCGGCCTGGGTTGTATGGCAGGCCATGCACTCTGCGCGGCCTGGATACCGCCAGGTTTGGGACACCGGAACGCCGTCGATCCGCCGCTCCAGCGTTTCATCCAGGCCGGCCTCCGGCACCAGCGTGGCGCCGGACGGCGAATCCCAGCGGTAGGTGACCCCATAGGCGCCCGATGCCGTCCGCACCAGAAACCGTGTTTCCAGCCGCCGCACCGATTCCGGCGTCCCGTTGGTCATCTCCATTTCGAAGTGCTTCACGAACACCGTCCCCGCCGGCGAACCCAGGGGAAGCGGATCCGCAAAGGTCAGGTATTGATTCCGGTCGGGGACGGAGAACCAGCGCTGCTTTCGGGCTCCATCCGACCAGAATGAAAGGTTGACGACATACGGCACCACACCCGGCTGCGGACTCAGAGTGGCGAGGTCGGAAAAGGCGCCTGTTTCCGCCAGGGTTGCCGGAATCGGGGTCCCGGTGAAGACCGCCGAGTAGTCCAGGCGGAGGATCCGTCCCGTCTGGTGGCCGCAAGCCAAGACATCTCCATTGCGGGGATCCACACCAAAGCCGGAGATCCCCGTCTGCCCGATCAACCGGGTGACGACCGGCGCTCCGTCGGGGGTTCGTTGAAGAGACCAGACATTTCCGCTGACGTAATCGGCAAACACATACTGGCCGAACAATGGTGCCAGTCGCTGGCCGCGATAGACGACTCCACCCGTAATCGAGTTGCCCCGCAGGGTTCCGGAGCCGTGAGGATACGCATAGACGGGACGGACGTAATTGAACTGCGGATCCGTGGTGAATCCCGCGGGGGCTCCCGCCTTGGGTCCACTCGCATTGGCTTCGCGGAAGGCCCAGCCGTGGTTCGCTCCCTTCCGTGTGACCACCACCGATTCCCAGGCATCCTGCCCCACGTCCCCAATCCACAACTCGCCGGTCGCCGGGTCGAAGGACATGCGCCACGGATTGCGAAGACCGACGCTCCAGTACTCGGTGCGCACCCGCGTCGGATCAACCGGGCGTCCCAGGAATTCGGTGGCGCCAACGAAGGGATTGTCGGCGGGAATCCAATAGGCATCGGGCATCACCGACGGGTGTGCATTCGGCCTCAGGGATCCGGGACGGCCGTCCACGTCCAACCGCAGGACCCCGGCGAACAGGTCCTTGGTCAGGGTCTGGCTGTTGCCCAGTGAATCGTTCGCATTGCCTTCGTCGCCAAGTGACACGTAGAGGAATCCATCCGGCCCAAAGTGCAGGTCGCCCCCGTTGTGATTGCCGGCGTCATCCGACTGCTGGAACAGAATCCGTTCCGTTGGGTCGGCACCATTGGGGTTTTGGGACGACACCCGGAATTCGGACAGCCGGTCATGGAGCTTGTCGGAAGTCTGGCCGCCGGTTCGCGCCAGGCAGGTGCGAAATACGAAAAACCGTCCGTTCGCAGCAAATTGGGGGTGAAACGCCAGCCCCAACAGCCCCTGCTCCCCGCCGTAGACGGTCCGGTTGACCACGTCGAGAAAGACCGTCCGGGTGGGCGAAGCCAGGTTGGTGATGACCAGGATGCGACCCCGCTGTTCCACCACGAAGATCCGGTTGGTCTCGCCCGGAGGTGTGGCCAGGACCACGGGTGCCTCAAACGCGAGGTTCAGCGCGTCGTTTAGCTGATAACCAAATCCTCCCGGCACCTGCGGCATCCGGAGTGTGGTGTTGGCCTCCCGGACCCAGTCGGCCGCCCGCCCTGTCCAGCTCAACCATAGGCCCAGCACACCCACCGCAGCCATCGGCAGGGAGCGTCGCAACCAAGTCTCGATCTGGATCATGCTGCGAACGCTAGGCCGGAATTGAACGCCTGCAATGACCTCCTTCACGGCCTCTTGGACATCAATAGGGGACGGTCCGCGTGGCCGGGTTCTGTTGCAGATCCATCAAACGAAGATCCTCCTCGGAGGGACCCCCGCCCCATTGCCGCCAATAGCGTTCCTTAAAGGGATTCACCTTGGGTCCGGTGGCCTTCTCGTTCACCAGGGAGGACTGGACCGAACGCCACCAGGCGTCGAATCGCCCGGAGAGGGTGGCCTTCTCATTCACCAGGGAGGACTGAACCGAACGCCACCAGTCATCGTATCGCCCCGAAAGATCCCGCAACACCTCCGGAAACTGGCCACCCAAATCGTTGGACTCCGCAGGATCCACCAACAGGTCAAACAACATCCAGTGGGGCTGCGTCCCGCCGTCGGGAGACACCAGATGCCAGCGCAACGTTCGAACGGACACCATCCGATATTGTGCCGTGGCGGGATCCGCCCCTTTCGGCCAGCGTCCCAGATGGGTGAACAGGGTTCGATCCGGCCAGGCTCCGGAACGGGACGGGTTCAGGAGCAGCGGAACCAGGCTCCTTCCCTCCACTTGGGAGGCGGCTTTGGAGGTCAGGGCGGCGCCGCCAATTTCCGCCAGCGTCGGAAAGACATCGATGTGCGCCGCCAAGGCGGAGACATCCGCCGCCCGGAGAGTCCCAGGCCACCACCAGAACGAGGCCGCGCGCGTCCCACCGTTGAACGCCGTCCCTTTGGCACCGCGCATTCCCGCATTGTATCCGGCAAGAATGCCTCCGTCCGCGCCATTGTCGGTCATGAACACGACCAGCGTATCCCGTTCAAGGTTCCATTCCTTCAATCGGGCCAGGAGGCGACCGACGTTGTCGTCGATGTTCGCCACCATGCCGAGGAACCGGGCCGCGTTGGTGTTGGCAAACTTCCCGGTGTAACGCGCCTCGTCCTCCGGCCGGACCTGAAGCGGGGCATGGGGCGCATTGCAGGCGATCCAGGCAAAGAACGGCCTCTGGGGCGTCTGGCCGCGGACCGAATCCATCCACCGCATCGCCTGGCGAAAGAACACGTCGGTGCAGTATCCGTCGGTCCGCTCAAAGGTGCCGTTGTGGAGGATGGCCGGGTTGAAATAGGTGTTCCCCGGGGCGTCCCCGCACGATCCGGGATAGGTCTGGCCGATGCCCCCGCCGCCGTGGATGAACACCTCCTGGAATCCCCGGCGATCCGGACCGTACTCGGCCTCGTCCCCGAGGTGCCATTTCCCGAAGATGCCGGTGGCGTACCCGGCGTCACGAAGCACTTCCGCCAGCGTCACGGAACCCAGTGCCAGGCGCTCCCGCTCCAGGATGGTGTGGGTCACCCCATTGCGGAATTCGTGGCGGCCGGTCAGCAGCGCGCTCCGGGTCGGCGAACATGTGGGGCTGACCTGGAAATCGGTGAACCGGATCCCCTCGTCATGCAACCGGTCCAGATTCGGCGTCTTCAGGACCGGATGCCCATGGCAGGAGAAGTCGCCGTACCCCTGGTCGTCGGTCAGGATAAAGACGATGTTGGGCCGCTTCCCGGCGATCCCAGGGCCAGCGGCCATCGTTCCCCTCACCAGCGACGTCCAGCCCACCAAGACAAGAACCACCAGGAAACGCAGCCGAAGCCACCAACCTGGCCGGACCAATTCAATGGATAAAGGTGCGTTCACACGTCTCCGTGCTTTGCGGACGCCCGAGGGGAACAAAATCTCCGCTCCGTCGCCTCGGGAGAAATCCTCTTCGTCTGCCATAGACATTACGATTCCCATCCCATCCCGTGCGCAGCCGAAAGCAAGGTATCCGTCTTGGGAACTGCGTCTATGCGGGTGGGACTTGCTGAGGGCACGAAGGGCGGATGGAACTTATTTGAACGGGTGGTCGGCGACGTTTTGGTCCTCAGGAACGGGAACGGTTGTTGGTGGCGTATCGTCGGAGTGGTCTGACGCAGCAGGAGTTCGCCTCACGGCACGGCGTGAGTCTCTCCAGCTTGGTGCTCTGGTTGCGCAAACACCGGCAGACGACCAGAGCCGCGACACGGCCGCCGTTTATCGCTTTGCCTACGGGACTGGCGGGCATGAGCTCGCCGCAGCGGACCTACGCAAATGATCTTGGCGAAGGTCAGCGCTTGGAGATCACCCGAGGCGTTGACCGGGAAGAGGTGGAGCAGCATTGCCGGATCCTGCTCCGCAGACTGGCCTGATCCCGAAGGTTCTTAGGGTTTTCGGAGGAGCTCTAATGAAGCTTTTCTAACGATACCCGTTCAATTTTAAAGGGTTAACGTTGGAACATCTGACGTTGATGGAAACTCCGGTTGGGGAATTGGATTATTGATCCCGCGGCTTTTGAGAGTGGCGAACGCCTCAAACACCACTTTTACCTTCATTCAAAGGCACAGTTTCCCGCGAGCGAGTCATTTATTCATCGTTGATTTCATGCATAATGTAGGCGGCACAAGCGGAAAAGGAGTCACAGAATTCCTCAGTCTGGACTAAGGTTCCATCCGGCCTGACGAGTCCGACCTCGAAACCGATTTTACCCTCCATAAAACACCAACCCTCGGCCCCCCTTTTCCATGCAGACAAATCCCGCCAATCATTGACAGATTCAGGGTCACTTATCAGCGCCAACCGGATAGCTTCATTTGATATCAACTCTCGCACACTATAATATCCAGACTCCAGTAATAGTTGGTTGAACGATTTATCA
>JBGAPN010000396.1:0-4964 GCA_044221235.1 Limisphaerales bacterium | reverse complement strand
TTCAGGACCTGGGGATTCTTGAATTCCGGAATCCAGTTCGAAATGGGGTCATCAAGCCGGAACTTGCCCTCCTCCCAAAGCATCATCACGGCGGTTGCGGTGATGGCCTTGGACTGCGATGCAATGCGGAAAATGTCATCCCGCTTGAGCGGCCGGCCGGCTTCGGCGTCGGCGGTGCCATGGGCCTTGTAATAGACGATCTTCCCATTCCGGGCGACCAGGGCGACGACCCCTGGAATCCCGCCCTCGCGAACGGCGTCCTGACACATGGAGTCGATGCGGGCCAAGCGGGCGGCCGAAACTCCGGCCCGCGCCGGGGACGCCTCCTCGAGACGGGGCGAATGCTTGGCCGAAGGGGTCTGTGCCTGCGGTGCACCGGTGGCCAAAGTCACGACGGCCGCGACGCAGAGCGCCCGAGCGAATGGGAGAATGAATGGGGAAGTCATGGACGTTTGAAGTGTCCAGCATTCCCGTCCATCCGTCACCCCCGGAAAGGCCCGCCTTACCGCCTACTGCCCACCGCTCCCTCTCCCGCGCCGGGATGTCGTTGGGGTTCGTTGTCCTTCCACGCTACGCCGAAATCGTCCGCCGTCCGTCGCTGCGCTCGGACCGGTGGGCCGGCCCTGCCGATCTTACCGCTTACCGCTTACCGCTCTGCTACCCTCACCCCCTCTTCAAGTCGCCATGATGTCGTTGGAGCGGTCGGGAGGCAGAAAGCCATCAATTTTCACCTGCCGCTCGGCATGCCTGTCGTTACCTTCCAACTCTGATCATGGTCGTGCGCTTCCCCATCCGTTCGCCGTTCCGTTCCGCTGGGTCCCTCCTGTTTGCCCAGGGCGTCGGCCTGCTGCTGGCCATGACATCCACTAGGGCCGCCGATCGGCCCCAGTTCGGCGAAGCGTGGACCCGCAACATGGTTTCCGGAGAGCGCAACCTCCCCTCTTCGTTTGATCCGGCATCGGGTTCCAATGTGGTTTGGACAGCCCTGCTCGGAACCGAAACGCATTCGACACCGGTTATTGCGGACGGCCGGGTGTACATCGGCACCAATAACGGCGAACCCCGCGACCCGCGCCGTCAGGGGGACCGGGGAGTCCTCCTGTGCTTTGACGAACGGGACGGCCGGCTGCTGTGGCAGTTGGTGGTTCCGAAACGGACAGAGGACCCTTACCACGACTGGCCCAACACAGGAATCTCGTCACCCGCGACCGTGGAGGGCGACCGCGTCTACTTGGTGGACAATCGAGGCGTGGTCCTGTGCCTAGACCGTGAGGGCCTGGCCCATGGCAATGACGGACCCTTCCGGGACGAGGCCAACGACTTGACGCCCCGTGGCACCAATGGGGTTCCCACGTCCCCACCGGTGGAATTGGGACCGCTCGATGCCGACATTGTGTGGCGGTTCGATCTCACGCGAGAGGCAGGGATCTGGTCCCACGACGCCGCGCACAGCTCGATTCTTATCCACGGCGACCACCTGTACCTGAACACCGGAACCGGGGTGGACAACACCCACAAGAAGATCCGGACTCCGGACGCCCCGAGTCTCGTGGTCCTCGACAAGCGGACCGGACGTTGGCTGGCCAGCGACGGACTGGGCATTGCGCCGCGGATCTTCCACTGCACCTGGTCCTCGCCGTCCCTTGGAGTGGTCGACGGACGGGAGCGGGTCCTGTTCGCAGGGGGTGACGGGGTGCTGTACGCGTTCGATCCCCTTCCCCAGGACTTCATCCGGGCGGACGGGGCGGCACCTGCGCGGCTTCCGTTGGCGTGGCGTTTCGATTTTGACCCCGCGGCACCCAAGGACGAGGTGCACCGGTTCAATGGCAACCGGTCGGTGAGCCCCAGCAACATCTACGGATGCCCGGTGATCCAAGGCGATCGAGTCTTCGTGGCCGGCGGGGGTGACTGGTTTTGGGGCAAGAACGAGGCGTGGTTGAAGTGCATCGACGCGCGTGGAACCGGGGATCGGACGGCGACGGCGCTGGTGTGGCAGTCGCCCTTGGGACGGCACACCATGACCACCCCGGCCGTGAAGGATGGGATGGTCTTTGCGGCCGATTCGATGCGACAGCTCCACTGCCTCGATGCGGCGACCGGTCAGCCGTTATGGACTCACGAACTGGGCGGCGAAGTCTGGGCCTCCCCACTGATTGCCGATGGAAAGGTCTACATCGGGACGCGGCGCGGTGATTTCTGGGTGTTCCGGTTTTCGCGTGAGAAGGAGTTGCTGAGTCGGGTCCAGTTGGACAGCGGCATCAGCGCCACGCCCGTGGCAGCCAACGGCGTCCTGTACATCGCCACCCAGACGCGGCTTCTCGCCCTGAAGCCTACGGGCACGCCGCCGGCGGCGTCCCCAGCGACCCCCTGATATGGCGACCGGTGCGGGAGACCGGGATGGAGGGGTGGATTGGGGAGTACGGGCGGGAATCCTGTCGCGGCCTCAACTTATCCCTTGCGTCAGGCCCCCGTCCGATTCCAAGGCTTTCCAAGTGCCATGAGCAGACGTCCCAGCCCTTCCCACCATCACGGCAGAACTTCGGAATCCCGGTCCGCCAGCCGGCAACTCATCCTCGCAGTGACCGGGCTCGCCGTGGCGATTGGCACCGTGGTGGTCGTGCTGCAGTCGAACCCAAACTCCGCACCTCCAAAGTCCGAACCGATGGCGGTGAATGCGGCCCCTCCCGCGGCATCCCCTCCTGCTCCAGCATCAGCGGGCGCGCCTGCCGGTGTTTCGGCGGCCCCGTCGTTCCAGAAGCTCGTGGGCCGATGGCAGCGGCCGGACGGCGGCTATGTGCTGGCCATCGAAAGCGCCACGTCGGACGGCGCACTGGTCGCGGGGTACTTCAACCCCAAGTCCATCCACGTGGCGAAATCCGATGCCCGCACCGACGGAGACGCCTTGAAGGTCTTTGTGGAACTCCAGGATGTGAATTACCCCGGCTCCACCTACACGCTGCGCTACGATCCCAAAACCGATCGGATGGAAGGTATCTACTACCAGGCCGCGTTGAACCAGCAGTACGACGTCCTGTTTCTGCGAATGCCTTGAACCCGGCGGCTGGATCCGTCGACGAAGTGTCTGAAGTCGGCTGTGAAACAGCACCGTCGGTGTCGGTTTCCATTCTCCCAGGTCCGACGCCGAGGGCGGCCGACGTTCATGGGTCGAACTTGGGCGATTTTCCAGTTCCCCAAATGCGGTTGGCGTCAAATAGTCCGCCCGTCTAGACCTCCTCATGAACAACAAGCTGATCAACGAATTCATTGGCACCTTTTTCTTTGTCCTCACCATTGGTTGCACGGTCCTAGGAGGCGCCGCTGGTGCCCTCGCCCCCTTACCGATCGGTGCGGCATTGATGGTCATGGTCTACGCAGGGGGGCACCTTTCCGGCGGACACTACAATCCGGCGGTCACGCTGGCGGTATTCATCCGGGGACGTTGCGGAGCGGGAGATGTCGTTCCGTTTTGGATCGCACAGATTGCCGGGGCCATTGCGGCGGCCATGGCGACCGTCTGGCTTCTCGGGAAGAGTGGAACTCCGATGGACATCAAAACCGTCCCTCAGGCCTTCGTGGCAGAGTTTTTGTTCACCTTCGCCCTTGCCTATGTGGTGCTCAATAGCGCGACGTCCAAAGGCACCCAGGGCAATTCCTTCTATGGGCTGGCCATCGGAATGACTGTCATGATCGGAGCCTTCTCCGTCGGTAGCATCTCGGGGGGAGCCTTCAATCCGGCTGTCGCCATCGGGATTGCGACGATGAAGCTCGTGAGTTTCGCGCAGCTCTGGATTCACCTGGTGGCTGACCTGGCCGGAGGATTGGTGGCCGGGTTGGTGTTCAAACAGTTGAATCCGGCTGATCAATGAGTCCATTCCGGCCCCGTACCGAAGGAACTCCATTGCCGAAAGGTGCCGCTCCCGTCCGACGGGCATGAAACGCCGTCCGGAACGACCCAAGCCCGCATCGCCGTCTCCGCACCGTTCCCTCCAGAGGCTGACGGTGGCCATTTGGGTCGTGGCGGGCGTGTTCGCGGCTGTGGCCTTCGCGCTCTGGATGAGGCCGGCGACACGCAGTGCCGGATTTCCTGCCTCGGCCCCGACTTCAACCCCGGGGCCGGAGGGCCCGAAGTGGACCGTCAAGGACTACGCGGGCGCTGCCAGTTGCCGGGAATGTCATGCCGAAGAATTCGAGTCCTGGAGCCAGTCCCATCACGGACTCGCCGAACGGAATCCAAGTCCTGCCAACGAAGACCCGGCCTTTGTTCCAACGCGCACTCTTCGGCACGGAAGCCAGTCCACCCGGGTGGGACGCAGCAACGACGTCTTCTGGGTGACATCACCCGCCGGACCCGAACGCGAGTCCACCTATCCCGTCCAGCGCGTCATCGGGGAGGACCCGCTCCGCCAGTTCCTGGTGTCGTTTCCCGGTGGGCGACTCCAAACACTGGAGGCAACCTGGGATCCGCACCGGCGGGAATGGTTCAACGTGTACGGCAACGAGGACCGGGTTCCGGGAGAGTGGGGCCATTGGACAGGCCGGGGCATGAATTGGAACAGCATGTGTGCGTCGTGCCACAACACCCGGGTCGCCAAGAATTACGAAGTGTCGACGGACCGTTACCAAACCGCCATGGCGGAAATGTCCGTGTCGTGTGAATCCTGCCACGGTCCGCTGAAGGCCCACAACGAGTGGCAGCGCCAGTACGGCCGCTCCGGGAAGTCCGATCCCACACTCACCCGTTTCACCCCCGACCAGACGTTCGACAATTGCGGATTCTGCCATTCCCGCCGAAGTGAGCTTACCGGGGACTTCAAGCCGGGCGACCCGTTTGGCGACTGCATGCGCCTCACCGTCGTGGACGATTCCGAGGTGTTTTACCCGGATGGCCAGGTCCACGAAGAAGACTATGAACTGAGCGCGTTTCTGGGGAGTCGCATGCATTTTCGCGGGGTCCGGTGCGGGGA
>JBGAPN010000395.1:0-5425 GCA_044221235.1 Limisphaerales bacterium | reverse complement strand
CCCGGACCTCCCCGGTATCCCCCACGTTGGACACCTCGTCGTTGGCGCTGGAGAACTTGGACCAGCGGGTGACGTCCTCCGTTCGGCCATCACTGAAGTGCGCCAGCACCTGGAGTCGATTCGTCGCGCCCGGAGGCAGGCGAAGCTTGGCGGGAACCACCTCCAGCCGGGTCATGCGGGGGTCGTCGTCGCGCGGACCCGAGGCTCCGGCGGCAATCCAGCGCGCCAGGGTGCCATACTCGGGCGATTCCGCCTCGAAGCGCTTGCCGCCCTTGTGCGGCACCGTGCCGGTGGCCTTGAGCAGCAGCAGGCTTCGGCCCGGATCTCCGGTCGCGATCCGGCGTCCTCCCGCCGACCGCGTGATCGCCACCCAGTCGGCCTCGTCATTGTAGCCCCGCAAACTGAGGTAGAATCCATTCTTGCCCGCGGCCGCCCCGTGACAGGCGCCCATGTTGCAGCCCGCCTTGGTGAGCACGGACTGCACATGATTCCGGAACGAAGGGGCTTCGACCCGGTACGCCTCGGAAACGGACTCCGCCCCGACCGCGGTCCATCCTGAAATGAAGGACGCAAGGACCAGGGAGAAGGAGGGAACCAGGGTCCGGACGACACGGGTGAACGGAGGCAGGCACATGGAATCCAGGGCAGATAGGGAGCGTCAGGCGAATAGTTCGTGAATCGGCCGCGTGCCGAAATCCACCAACGGAAACGGTCGTCCCTGGGGACCCGGCAAATGCGTTTCGAGATCGAGCCCCAGGCTGTGATAAATGGTTCCAACGATTTCGGAAGGCGTGACCGGACGTTCGGCCGGATAGGCGGCGATCTCGTCCGATTTGCCCACCACGCGGCCGCCCTTCACGCCGCCTCCGGCGAAGTAGCAGGTCCAGCAGGCGGGCCAGTGGTCGCGTCCTCCGGTGGGATTGATCTTCGGCGTGCGCCCGAATTCAGCCAGGTTGGCCACCAGGGTGGAATCAAGCATCCCACGCTGGTGCAGGTCCTCGATCAGGGCGCTGTAGCCCTGGTCGTACATGGGACACACGATCTCCTTCATGCCGGCAATGCTGGTGAAGGGCTTCGATCCGTGGATGTCCCAGGTGATCTCGTCGAACACCGTGATGAAGGTGTTGACCGTGACAAACCGGACGCCGCGTTCCACCAGACGCCGGGCCAGCAGGCAGCTTTGGCCGAACCGCGTCATGCCATAGCGTTCACGAACCTTCGCGGGCTCCTGGTTGAGGTCGAAGGCCTCGCGCGCCCGCTCACTGGTCATCAGACGATAGGCGGCGTCGAAACTGGCATCCATTTGTTTGGCGCTTTCGCTGGCTTCGAACTGCCGGAAGCGGCCCTCGACCACGTCGCGCAGTTCGCGCCGCCGCTGCAGACGCGCCTCGCCGATCTCCGGGGGCGGCAGCAGGTCGGGCACCTGGAATCCCGGCTTCGACGGATCCGCATGGATGCTGAACGGGTCGTAGGCCTTGCCCAGGAACCCGGCGTCCTGCCCATGCGGCAATCCGCCACCGGTGTTGCCCATGGGTTCAGGAAGGATGACGTGCGCCGGCAATTCATTGCGACGTCCACGCAGGAATTCGAGGGCGCACCCGGCGTGCGGCGTGTTGATCCCGCCGGTGAAAAGACGGCCGGTCTGGAGCAGTTGATGCCCGGTGTCATGGACCGCGGCCGCCGTGTGATACACGGTGCGCACCAGGCTGAACCGGTCACCCAGCTTCGCATGCAGGGGAAGCAGTTCCGAGATCTGGAAATCGCCCCGGGTGGAAATGGGACTGAACGGTCCCCGAATCTCGCGAGGCGCGTCGGGTTTCAGGTCGAAGAGGTCGAGCTGGGAGGGCGCCCCCAGATTGAAGATGAGAATGGCGGAACGCCCGTTGTCGGCCGACGGTTTCCCGGGCTCGGCGGCCGCGGCGCGAAGGGCATTGAATCGCGCCAGGGTGAGCCCCAGCGCCCCGAGGGTGCCGACCTGGAGGAAGTCACGTCGCGACACCCCGTCGCAGGTGGTGATGGAACCGCGTCCGGACAGATTCAACATGGCAGGCCTTTCGTGGGAGAGGGAGCCTCCAGTGAGCCTCAATGCGGATCAAAGGTCACGCCGGATTCAATGGGATCGGTGACGCAGCGCGGCAACGCCGGGTAGGGCCGCAGTGCCTGCGGCCCCATCTCAACCTGCCTTCGCCATCCGGGGACGGGGCCCCAGCAACGCAGTGCCCACCCGGACCAGGGTGGATCCCTCTTCAATGGCCACTTCCAGGTCGCCACTCATGCCCATGCTGAGGGTGGGCAGGGGCGCTCCCAATACCTCCGCACAACGGTCGCGCAATTCGCGCAGACGACGGAAGACCGGACGCGCCCGTTCCGGATCCGTGGAGTAGGGCGCAATGGTCATCAAGCCATGCAGTTCGAGACGTCCCAGGGCATTCAACTGGGGCAACTCAGCGACCAGCCGTTCCGGATTCCACCCAAACTTCGAGGATTCCCCCGCCACATTCACCTCCACCAGGATCGGCATGCGTTTGCCCTGCTTCTCCGCCTGACGCTGGACTTCGGCCGCCAGGTCGAGGCTGTCGATGCTCTCGATCTTCGAGAACAGCGACACCGCCTCCCGGGCTTTGTTGGATTGCAGGTGGCCAATGAAATGCCATTGGGCCCGACCCGGGCTGGCCGGGATCTTGACCCGGGCCTCCTGCACCCGGCTTTCTCCGAACAGGGTCAACCCTAGGCCCACCGCCTCGGCGATGGTGGACGCCGGGTGGAACTTCGACACCGTCAGCAGCGTGACCTCGGCCGGATCGCGGCCCGCCCGTTCGCACGCCTGCCCGATGCGGCCCTTCACTGCGGCGATGTTCTCTGCCAATGACACGGGCGAAGTATGGTCAGTCACCGGGCCCAGACAAGGGAGGGCCGCCCCCCAAATCTCAGGAATCAAGGTTCAACCCACTAGACCACCGGCAACGTTCCCGTTGACGTGATAATCCGCCGGTGGCTGGGTCAAATCAGTCATGCTCCTCTACGCCCTGATCCTGGGAGGATTTCTCCTGCTGGCGGCCGGCTGGTTCATGCACCGCTATGCCGAGGAGGGAAGTGCCACCGAAGTCACCGGCCTGCCGGTCCGCCTGATCGCCACGGTCGTCCTCCTGGGAATGGTCGCGTTCTCCTTCAAGTCCCTGGGCCCCGTCATCAGCCTGTTCGTGGTACTGGTGGCGGGTGTGCTGTTGGGAGTGCTCTGGATCCCGGCCCTGGTCGGGGGCGCCCTGAGTCCGCTATCGGGCTCGCTCACCGGCGGGAACGAACAGGTGGAACTGAAACCGTTCTATTTCCGGGCGCAGGGACTTCGAAAACGGGGCGAATACGCTGCGGCACTGGAGGCGGTCCGGGAGGAACTCCTGAAGTTCCCGGGCGATCTCGAGGGACGGTTCTTCGAAGCCGAAATCCTGGCGGAAAACCTCAAAGACCCGGGAGCAGCGGAAGCGGTCCTGCGCTCCCTGGACGATGGATCAGGACGTCCCACGGAGGAGCAATGCCTGATTCTTAACAAGCTGGCCGATCTCCAGCAGAAGCACCTGAACGACCCGGACGGCGCACGAGCCACGTTGGAATTGCTGGTGTCCAATTTCCCGGACACCACCGCCGCCCAGCTGGCCCGGCAACGCCTTGCCCACTTCGGAGTCGATGTTTCCGTCCCGGCGTCGCGGCTGGTGGTGAAACAGCACACCGAACGGCTGGGGCTGATGGACGACCTGGGCGCCAGCCGGCTGCCCGTGGAGGACGTCAACCGGACCATCCAGGAACTGCTGACTCACCTGGAGGCCCATCCGCATGACTGGGAGGCGCGGGAACGCCTGGCCCGGCTCTACGTCGATCCCCTGGGCCGGGTTGAACTCGCGACCGACCAGTTGGAGCGGCTGTTTGCCGAGGAGGGCGCCCCGGTCCGCCACGTGGTCCGCTGGCATAACGAACTGGCCGAACTTCAGTTGAAGGCCCCGAACGGGAGGGCATTGGCCAGAAGTACGCTCGAACGCCTGATTGCCCGATTCCCCGGCAGCGCCCACGCCACCCAGGCGGAGGCCCGGATCCGACACCTCGCCTGGGATGAACGGGCCCGGGCGGAGACCCGAAAGGTTCCCATGGGAAACCACCGCACGGAAGGCGGCGCCCCCTCCGGATCGGGGTCCTGATTTCCCTTGCGACTGCCGCGGTCACCCCGGAGGTTTCTGGAAACATTCCTGCCATGAAACTTTCCCGTCGCGCCGCCCTGACGTCGTCCGCCGCCGCTTCTGTCGCCGCACTGGTGCATCGTCTGGATGCAGCCGATGCCGCGTCCGGTATGAAGGGCCACATCAACCACTCGGTCTGCAAATGGTGCTATCCCAAGATCGAACTGGAGGACCTCGCCCGCTGGGGCCAGGCCCACGGCCTGAAATCCATCGAACTCCTCGAAGTGCAGGACATCCCCACCGTCCAGAAGTATGGACTCACCTGCGCCATGGTCTCGGGCATTCCCGGGGGCATCCCCCAGGGCCTGAACCGGCTGGAGAACCATGACAAGATCGTGGAGTGGGCGGAGACGACCGCGCCGAAGGTGGCGAACCTGGGCTGCAAGAACATCATCTGCTTCTCGGGGAACCGGGCCGGGCTGGACGACGAACAGGGCGTCAAGAATTGCGCCATTGGCCTGAAGCGCCTGATGCCGATTGCCGAGAAAAACAACGTGGTGTTCGTGATGGAGCTGCTCAACTCCAAGGTGAACCACGCCGATTACCAGTGCGACCACACCCGCTGGGGGGTCGAGTTGTGCAAGGCCGTGGATTCGGACCGCTTCAAGCTGCTCTATGACATCTACCATATGCAGATCATGGAGGGGGATGTCATTGCCACGCTGAAGAAGGCCGCGCCCTACATTGCCCATTACCACACGGGGGGCGTCCCGGGCCGGGCCGAGATCGATGACACCCAGGAGTTGTTTTATCCGGCCATCATGCAGGCCATCGTGGGAAGCGGCTTCAAGGGATTCGTAGCACAGGAATTCGTTCCCAAGCGCGATCCCCTGAGCTCGCTCGAGCAGGGCGTCCGCATCTGCGACGTCTGAGTCCGCCTCTGGACCGCGACCTTGAGATCGTATCAAACAGGGTCGCAGATCGTGCACCGCGGGCCCGCCGAACGGTCCGCTGTAACATCCGCGGATGCGGGCTGGCACGTTCCGGTCTTTCTGTCGTCCATCTCACTCGGCCACTCTCTCCCTCTCCCACCCGCGCTCTGTTTCCCTCGTCCCTGCGTTCCAATCCTTCTCAGCGACACAGACCATCGTCCTGTCCGCTTCCCCTCCCGCGTCTGACATCCTGTCATCCTGTCTCAACGGGCGGACCGTGCGGAGAAATGGCGGACAGGATGACAAGATGGAGGGCAACCGTGGACC
>JBGAPN010000394.1:0-4990 GCA_044221235.1 Limisphaerales bacterium | reverse complement strand
GGCATCAAGGTTCTTCCGCAGCCTGCCCTGCGCCGCCAGGCTGGTCAGCTCCTCGTCCGGCATCGAACTCCACAGGAAGTACGACAGGCGTGACGCCAGCGCATACTCGTTGACCGGATGCACTGAGGACGGGTTGTCGGGCTCCGGCTGCAGTTCTCCGCGGAACAGGAAATGGGGGGAAACCAGGACTGCGGTCAGGGAATGTTTCACCGAGGCCTCGAAGTTGTCGCCCCGTTTGCGGGCCTCTAGATATAGCGCCATCAGCCGGTCCACTTCCACAGGGTCCACCGGCCGACGCCAGGCCCGGCGGGTAAACTCCGCGATCACCGCCCGAGCCCCAGCCTCGTCATTTTGGCCCGGTTTCCGCGCCGCAAAGATGCGCGTATGGGACTCCGGGATCGGAAGTTCCACGCCGACGGGGCCGGTCACGGTCATCGAATGTAGCCAGAAGTTCCGGTCCGAAATCACCTGCTCCTTCTTGGGCGGACGACCCTCCCGTTCGCGTTCGACCCACTTTTCCTCATAGAAATCGTTCAGGAAGGCTACGGCGAACCGATGCTCGCCAGGCGCGGCGATCTCGACCTCGGTTTCATACACTCCCGGCTCCTTCGATCGCGCGGGCACTTCAAAAACCCGAATTTCGCGGCCGTCCACCCGCAGGGCCGCCTTGACCTTGTCGTCGCCGGCCTGATCCCCATGGGCCTTGACCGCCACCAGGTACTTGCCGGCCAGCGGCAGCGCCAGTTCCACCTCCATTTCACCATTGGACGCCAAGCCGCGGACGGGTCCCGCATCGTTGCCTCCCCGGAACCGGGCCGCCTCGGTCACGCGGACCGGGGGCTGGCGGGGACCATCCACGATCGCCTCTGCCAGGATTTCCTCGGCCGCATCCACGTACTTCTCGAGCAAGAGCGGCGGCAGCGTCAGGACATCACCGATGTTGTCAAAACCGTACCCGACGTCGTCCTCTGGAAAGTCTTCCGCGGGATGGAACGACACCCCGACGAGGTCACGGATGGTGTTGTTGTATTCGGCCCGATTGAGACGTCGCAGGGTCACCCGGCCGGGGTCCGGATGATCCGGATCCACGGGGAACAACGTCCGGTCCAGCCATCCCGTCAGCTCCTCCTTTTCCGGGATGGGCAACGGTTTGCGCTTTTTGGGCGGCATTTCACCGGATTGAACCGTCTGGAGCACGCGTTCCCATAGTTTCCGATCCTTCAACACCGCCGTCACATTGGTGAAGACATCGAAGGACACGTCCCCCTTGCTCGAGCCGTCGCCATGGCAGTCCCAGCAATGCTGGTTGAGCAGGGGGAGCACCTTGCCGTGGAACTCCGCCTGGGCCTGCGCGAGCCGCTGATCCGACGACGGACGCCCCAGGCGCCGCTGGTACGCCAGGTACCCGGACGCGATGACCCCGGCCAGGAGGCAGGCAAGGATGACGATCTGTCGGCGCATATTTTGTCTCGGACGAAACGAGCCGGGGGAATATTGCACGATTCTCCCGGTCCAAAAAGCACCAACGTTGGCCGCATTTACGACGGATGACGACGGCAACGGCAAAGCCGATTGAACGACCAGGGAACGGGCGACGCAGGAAGCGGGGAGGACTCCACATGGCTTCGGTCCACGGGAGCCTCGAGCGGCCTGAAGGCCGCGGTCCGGTTTCGTTCCGAACGCCACCGCTCACTCTCTCACCCGCGACCTCCATTCCGGCCGCCCAGCCTTCCCTCAAGACAGAGACTCTGTCCCCGGCCCCGCACTGTCCCCTGCCCCGAATTTTAATCTGCGGGAATCGGCGTCAGCGGCGGACCCCTCTCCGGATCCCTCAATCCAGACGAAATGTTCCGTCGCGGGATTCCAGGCGGACTTCCTCGGGAGTTTGCCGCGGATCCAGACGGACCACCACCCGGTGCACGCCGGCGGCAAGATCCACCGCGCTGGCGCCAGGACCTCCTACCTTCCTTCCATCGACCCACAGTTCCGAACCCGGACCTGCGGTCAGCGCAAAATTCACCGCTCCGGCCCGGACCGTGGTGAATTCGGTTCCCAGAAAGACTCCCAATCGCGCCGTCCAAGCCTGGGCCCGGGTCACTTCATCGATCAACGACCGGCTCACCGAGCCCTTGACCAAGGCGGCTACCGGGGTCCAGCGCTTGTCATTCCAGGGCGCTGTCAGCGGCCACTGTTCCTGACCTGCCTGGGCGTCGGTGTGGACCGTTTGTCCAATTCGCCAGAACCGGGCGACCCCACCCTGCGCGGCATCGAATTCTCCCGGTTTTCCAAGCCGGCTGAGGAAGGCAATCAGGTCCAACTGTTCCTGTTCGGTCAGGGGGTCCAGAAGACCCGACGGCATCAACGACAGGGTCCCCTGCTCCCGTTTCTCGATGTCGGCCTTGGGCACCGCCTGCTCCGCGCCGGAGGCGGTCCGCAGCACCACTTCCTGGGGCGTTTCCCGTGCAAGGGTCCCGGTGTATTCCGTCCCATCCTTGGTCACCAACACCAGGCTGTGATAGCCTTCCTTGATCTTGGCACTGGGCAGAAGCACCGACTCCACCAGGTAATCGATCGGGGCACTGGCGCCGATGGAGGTCATGTCCGGTCCCACCCGTGCCCCCACGCCACCGATGGCATGACAGCTCACACAGGCCAGATCGGTCCGGCGATAAATCTGCTCGCCCCGGCGAGGATCTCCGGACGCCGAAGCCTTGGCCGCCAGCTCTCGAATCACCCCGGCACTCGCGGAGCCGGCATCTCCGCCGAGACCGGCTCCCTTGGAAAGGGCGAGCACCAAATCGAGCTCATTTCGACCTCCTTCACGAGCGGCGCGCATTCCAGCCCGGGCCACCACCGGATTCAGTCCCTCCTCAGGTAGGGCCTCGGCAATCCGTTTCCCCGATCCTTTGACCGCCAGCACTGAACGCCAGAACTCCAAAGCGCCCGCCTCGTCCAGGGGCGTCTTCGCGACGTCGACAATGGACGGCAATGCGGCTCCCACGTCGAGTCCCGCCAGGGCGGCCACCGCCATTCGTCGCGTCGTCGGTTCGGCGGACTTGGAAAGCGTGGCGAGGGCCGCCTGGGCGTCTTTGCCCCCAATCTGGCGCAATGCCTCCAACGACGCCTGTCGCACCGCAGGCGACGTTTCGGCGGTTCCGGCCACGGTGACCAGGGGATTCACATACCCGCCGTCCTTCCATACTGCCGCCAAACGCACCGCTTCCACCCGCGACCCTTCGCTTCCCGTTCCGAAGAGCGACGCCAGCCGCGCCGTATCCCCAGTGGGACGCGCCTTACGAAGGCGGGTGGCATCCGCCAACGCCTTCAGGGCGCGGGCGGAGGCGGCATCATCAAATCCACCCGACAGCTCCTGCGCCCACAGTTGCTGCAGTTCCTTCGGGGTTCCCGCCGCGCCAATCAGTTCGATCCATGGACCGGCCCCATCGCGGGCGAGCGGACGGGACGCCAGCGCCTGGCTCAACACCCGGCTTGCCTGATCCGGCTTGAGGGCCCGGAGCGCAAATTCCAGCTGCTTCTCGCGCCCCTCCGGCTTCCAGGCTCCCGACTGCAGGGCGGCGATCCAAGGTTCGGACAGGTCGTTGATCGTCAGCCACAGCGCATAGTCCAGGGTGGGATCCATGGGCTGATTGAGGACCGCCAGGGCGAGCGCGGCAGATTCCGCCGACGGAATCTTGGACAGGGCCCGCAACGCCTCAAGACGCACCTTGGGCGACGGGTCCTGCACCAACTTCGACAGGGCCGGCAACCGCGGATCCTCCGCAGCGCACGCCACCGAAAGTCCCACGAGACTCGACGCCAGGAAACGGGTCGCCCGGGAACCATATCCGCCAGAAATCATGCCCCAGCATGGTCGATCCGACGCAAGGCGGACAAGTCCCCTGCATGGAAATCCATGAGAATCCGGCGTCCACGGTCGATCATCGAACTGCACCAACGAATAGGGCCCGGAATTGGATTCCGGGCCCCGGTCGAGTTCGCGCAGTTCTCCAGCGCCTCAGTCCAGCCGCTTCACCCGGATATTCTTGTACATCACGACGCTCTTCGGATCGTGGGCCTGAAGGGCGACGGTGCCGGCGTTGAGCTTGCGCTCGAAATCCTTGCCCGGTTGACGGCCCGGCTCCTCCTTGAACTCGTTCACGAGCTTGCCGTTCAGGTAAATCTTGATGGTGCCATCTTTCACGATGACGTGATGGGTGTACCACTCGTTATCCTTCACGATTCCCTTGATCTGGTCTTCCTTGACGTCCAGGACGGAATAGATGCTGCCGGATTTCCGCCAGTCGCCCTGGGTTTGGTTGACCTGGGTCTCGTAGCCGCCCCAGGGCCACCCGCTGTCCTGGAACTTGGTATGGATGTAGACACCGCCGTTCGAGCCGGGTTCGGTCTTGATCTCCAGTTTTAGCTCGAAGTTTTTGAAGGGCTGCAGGGGCCCGACATAGAAATTGTGGCTGCGGTCCCCCTGGGCGCGGAACGCCCCGTCCACGATCGACCAGGCTCCGGGGTTCTCATTGACCCGCCATCCCGACCAGGTGCCGTCGAAAATAATGGTGAATCCCTCGGCGTCGCGCTTGCCCAGATCGGAGCCCGGGGCGTGGGGCAGGTTCTGGTTGACGACCGGGGACGAACTGGAAGCGGACGAAGCCGACGACGCGGTCGAATGGTTCGAGTGGCTGGAGCAGCCCACCAGCGCCGCCGCAGCGGCCAGAGGAATGAGAAGTTTCATGAAACCCCGGCGTGATACGCAGCCCGCACCATTCCGGCAAGGAAACAGGCGACCCGGATTCGATGGGCCGGGCCTTGCGTATCGTCTCTCAGCCGGAACAATGCAATTGGAATGGGATAGAGGTAGGGATGGCGTGGTTAGCGCCACCCCTCCCTCCGAACCGGACAGGCGGATTTCCCGCATCCGGCTCTCCGGTCAGTGGGGTCTCGGTGAGACTAACCGTATTCGCAGGAGCCGTGTTCCAGA
>JBGAPN010000393.1:0-5003 GCA_044221235.1 Limisphaerales bacterium | reverse complement strand
GCTTCGGCAGGGTCTCCCCCGCAGGCCTCCGCGGCGGCCAAAACCAAGGCGGGGCGCATCCGCTTTCCCCCGGCGAACAGGGAATACCGCATCGCCTTGTGGATGGTGCTGGGGCGTTTGGAGGCCTTGGGAAGAAAGCGGTCCAAGGCGCGGTCGACGGCCTTGGATTGGGTGATGACCCAGCGGGAAAGGTCAAAAGAATGGGGCTTCGACGTGGACATGCGTTCGGAGAAGCGTAGCGACCCGATGCCGGGACCCTCCAAGTTCAAAATGCGACGAAAGCCGGGGGCGTCGCCCGTTCAAAAGTTCGGGAGTGGCAGGGGGACTGCTTTCTCTCACTCCTGCGCTCGCCACCGGCGCCCCATCAGCATTGAATGTCCCTATGTCCTCGCCCCGAACAACATTGGAAGTGGTTTAGTCACCGATGGCTGAAACGATTCTGAGCCAATTTGAAGGCTGGGTCGCCCGGCGTGGTGATGCCCCTGCTGTCCAGTGCGGTCAGGAAATCGCGACCTATCGCGAATTGGAGAGACGTGCCCGGTCCCTGGCCGGCTGCTTGGTCGTGTCCGGGGTCGGCGCGGGCGACCGGGTTGGACTGCATCAGGATCGGTCGCTGGAGTTTGTCGTCTCCGTGCTCGCCGTACTCTACGCCGGCGCGACCTACGTCCCGCTGGGCACGGACTGGCCGGCTGGGCGCATCGAGATGCTGACCGAGGATGCCGGACTTCGGCTGATCCTCAGCCAGACCCCTCGGAGCCGGGCATTGCACGCCGTGAAGTGCCCGGTCCTGGACTCGGGCACGATCTCCATGGAACCGGTTCAGCAGCTACCGGGGTTGAACGACTCGGAGTCGACGCAGGCGGCTTATGTGATGTTTACGTCTGGCTCCACCGGGAAGCCCAAGGGCGTTGTGATCCCTCAAAGGGCCATCCTTCGGCTTTGTTCCAGTGATTATCTTCCGTGGGGACCGGACCTCCGTTTCCTCCTTCTTGCGCCGACCTCGTTTGATGCGTCGACCCTCGAATTGTGGGGTCCCCTGCTCCATGGCGGGACGTGTGTGATCTACCCGGAGCCGAAGGTTACTTTGGAAGGGCTTCGGCAGATTCTGGCGTCCGCTGGGATCAACTGCCTGTGGCTGACCGCCGGATTGTTCAACCAGGTCATTGACCAGGACCCGCTGCTCCTGGCGCCCGTGCGTTTCGTCATGACCGGGGGTGAGGCCCTGTCGGTTCCCCATGTTCGCAAGGCGCTCGCCTTGCTGCCGGAAACGGAGCTGATCAATGGCTACGGTCCTACCGAGGCGACCACGTTCACCACCACCTATCGGATTCCGCGAAACCTCGAACTGGGGTCGTCGGTACCGATTGGGAGACCCCTGGTCCGGACCGTTTGCCGGATTCTCGACGAGCAGGGAGAACGCGTTGCCGCGGGGGCGGAAGGCGAGTTGTACATCGGAGGCGACGGGGTGGCCGACGGATATCTGAATCGGCCGGAGCTCACGAGCGAGCGTTTTGTGCCGGATCGGTGGACCCAATCACCGGGAGCGCGGCTTTACCGGTCCGGTGACCTGGTGCGGGAGCTTCCCGATGGAAACCTGGAGTTTCTTGGAAGGCTCGACGACCAGGTTAAGGTGCGCGGCTTCCGGATCGAGCCGGGTGAGGTCGAATCGGCCCTGGCGACCGTCCCGGGCATCCGACGTGCGGCGGTGGTCGCCCGCACCGGAGCCGACGGCGTGCGCGAGCTCGCGGCCTACCTTGTTCTGGAATCCGATGCCCAACTTTCTGCGGGGCTTCTGCGTGGAGAACTGCTCGGCAAGCTGCCGTCCTACCTGGTACCTGAGTTCTTTGGCGTCGTTGAATCCTTTCCCCTGACGCCCAACGGAAAGCTGGATCGTGCGCGATTGGTGGCCACTGCGTCCGCCGAGCTGCCCGCGGAGGTGCAGGGTCCCGTGGGTCCCCGCAATCCGCTGGAAGCCGAGTTGGTGACGCTGTGGTGCCGGGAGCTCGGCCGGTCGACCGTGGGCATTCATGATCGATTCATGGACCTCGGTGGCAATTCGCTCCGGGCCATGCGGCTGGTGGCGCGAATCCGCGAACAGTTCGGGCATCCGTTGAGATTGGCGGACTTCCTGGCGCAGCCAACCGTTGCCGAACTGGCGGAGCGACTTTCGACCGGCCGGGCCGAACCGTCGGAGGGTCCCATTGTGCGGGTTCCGCGGGTCGGCCCGCTCCCACTGACCGGTGAACAGCGGGGCCTTTGGTATCTCAACGAACAGGGGCCTGATCCGTCGGCCTACCATGTTGCCTTTGCCTGGAGGGTTCGGGGAGATCTGGACCGGAATCGCCTCGACGAAGCGTGGCAACGGGTGGTGATGCGCCATGAGTCCTTGAGGAGCCGCGTGGTGCAGGTGGACGGAATTCCCCACCAGCAGTCGGAATCACAGGGAGGCTGGAGGATCCGGTGGACGGACCTCACCCCTGAAGAGGCCTCGCCCACGGTGATCGCCCAAAAGCTGAGCGAATGGACCCGACAGAGATTCGACCTGGAGACGGCCCCGCTCTGGCGTTTTTGTGGTCTGGGCCTTGGCCCCACGGAAAACATCCTCCACGTGGTTCTCCACCACATCATCATTGATGAGTGGTCCCTTCGAATTGTTCTCGACGAGCTGGCTGCGTTTTATTCCGCAACACCGCAAGACCCGGCCAGCCCTCCGCCGGTGGAACTGCAGTTTGGAGATTTTGCCGTCTGGCATGAGCGGCGGATGAAGGACGGAGCCCGCGAGGAGGATGAACGCTACTGGCGGGAAGCGTTGAAGGGAGCGCCAGCCATGCTGGAACTCCCCTTCGATCTGCGCGCTCCGGAACGACCCAGCGGAGCCGGCTACCGCGTCGTGTTCCCGGTGCCCGATACCATACGCCGGTCGTTGAGCGCCCTGGCGTTGCGGGCGGGCACGACGCCCTTCGTGGTGGGGTTGACCTCGTTCCAAGCACTCTTGTCGCGTTGGTCCGGGGAGACGGAGATGGTCGTTGGAACCCCGATGGCCCAACGTGAGACACCGGGACTTGAGCGCATGGTCGGGTATTTCCTGAACTCGTTGCCCATCCGGCTGAGTTCCGATCCTTCGATGTCGGTCCTTTCGTCGGTCGGCGTGGTTCGGGAGGCCGTCTGCGCGGCCTTCCAACACGGTTCCCTTCCCCTGGATCGGATTGTCCAAGCCTGCGGCGCGGTCCGCCGAGATTCGGCGGTTCCACTGTTCAACGTGATGTTCGTTCTGCTGGATGAGCCCTGGCCTGGATTGCATCTCCCGGGGTTGCGATCCGAGGTGGTTGAAGTCGAGACCCACACGAGCAAGGTGGACTTGACGCTCTTCCTGACGAGCCATCCCGGGGGAGGCTGGCGGGCGGAGCTCGAGTTTAACTCGGACCGGTTCTCGGAGCCGGTGGCTGCCTCTTTGGCCGCACAGGTGGTTCCGTTTCTGGACGCCTTCGCGGCGAATCCGGACCGAGTGTTGGGCGACGTCCCGTTGCTGTCGCCGGACGAAGGCCGTCAACTGATCGACCGGCTGAGTCCACCCATCCACCTCCCCGACAGAGTTCCATTTGACCGAGCATTTCTAAACCAAGTGGCGGCCACGCCGGACCGGACTGCTCTGGTCGTTGGATCCACGCAGTGGACGTATCACCAACTTGCAGCGGAAGCACTCCAGGTCGCAACGGCACTGAGAAAGGCAGGAGTCCGGGCTGATGATCGGGTCGTCTTGTTGCTGCCACGCGACGAGCATCTGATCCCGGCCATTCTCGGCACCCTGTTCGCGGGCGGCGGATATGTTCCGTTGGATCCGGAACTGCCTGAGGAGCGCATCGTCCATTTGATTACGGAGGCCCAACCCCGGCTGGTGGTCTCGGTGCGAGAACTTGAAGCCCTGGTCTCCAGAACTGGGATGCCGGCCTGCTGGATGGAGGATTTACCCCGAGGCCCGGAATCCGTCGGCAACTGGGTCCCGGTCCAGCAACCGCGCCATCTGGCCTACTTGATTTTCACCTCGGGATCGACCGGTCGTCCCAAGGGCGTCGAGATTGAGGTGCGTCAGATGATGAGCCTGTTCGGCGCGATGGAAGACCTGCTCTCAACCGCGTCCGACTGCCGGTGGCTTGCGACCACGAACTACACCTTCGACATCTCGGTGTTCGAGTTGCTCTGGCCGCTGCTGCACGGGCAGATGGTGGTCTTCTTCCGGGGAGATGCGAACGAGGAGTCCATTCCGACGCTGTTGAACCGGCACCATATCACCCATTTCCAGTGCACCCCTTCCCGGACCCGGGTGCTCATGATGGATCCGGATGCACCTGCCGCGCTTTCCAGGTTACAGACCTTCATCTCGACAGGAGAACCGTTGCCTCCGGATCTGGCGGTGGATCTGGCGGCCCATCTCCGGGGACAGCTCATGGACCTTTACGGTCCAACCGAAACCACGATCTGGTCCACAGGCGCGGTTCTGGACGGAAACGGTCGGGACGTTCACATCGGCCGACCCCTGTCGAATACCCGTGCTGCGGTGGTGGACGATCGGATGCGTCCGGTTCCGGCGGGACTCCCTGGCGAACTGTTGATCGGAGGGGCCGGTGTGGCGCGAGGTTATTGGGCTCAGCCCACCGTAACGGCCGAGCGGTTTGTGGCGCCCGCCCTTTCCTCGTCGCCGGGTGAGCGATGGTACCGGACGGGTGATCGCGTGCGTTGGAGGTCGGATGGGAATCTTGACTACCTCGGACGCCAGGATTTTCAGGTCAAGCTGCGCGGTTACCGGATTGAACTTGGCGAGATCGAGGTCGCGTTGCGGACGCTGCCGAACGTTCGCGAAGCCGTTGTCGTCTTGAGAAAGGACCCGGGTCGGGAACCGGAACTGGTGGCCTACTTGGTCGCTTCCGATTCCGGTCCGATTCCGGCCGAATCGCTGCGCCATTTCCTGGCGGGCCGTCTTCCTTCATGGTCCATACCGACTCGAT
>JBGAPN010000392.1:0-5017 GCA_044221235.1 Limisphaerales bacterium | reverse complement strand
AACTCGTGATCGAGGAACTCCCGGCCCGACCCCGCTTGATCGGCGCCCCGGCACCTGCAGTTCCGCCATCGGCGTCACCGCTCTCGCCGGAGGACCAGCAGAAGACCTTCAGCCTCCCGCCCGGCTTCGTCGCGGAGCTCGTGGCCGCCGAACCGGATGGCGGCAAGTTTGTGGGATTGCAGTTCGACCCTGCGGGACGCCTCTGGACCATGACCGCCCTCGAGTATCCGCTGGATGCCAATGAAGCGGGCGCCGAGGCGAAGGCTTTGTTCGAACGGGGCGGACGAGATCGCGTGCTGGTCTTCGACACCCCGACCCATCCCGGCCGACAAACGCCGCGGACGTTCGCCGACGGGCTGGTCATGCCGTTGGGTATCCTGCCGTACCTGAACGGCGCCTACGTGCAGTACGGAAACAACATCCGGCACTATACCGACAGCAATGGCGACGGGCGTGCGGACGGCTTCACCAACGTCCTGACAGGATTCGGCATCGAGGATTCCCACCTGTTCCCGCACCAGTTCACCCGCGCGCCGGGAGGCTGGTTCTGGCTCGCGCAAGGAGCCTTCAACAGCTCCCAGGTGAAGACACCCGGTGGCGAGGTGACGATGTTCAACAAGACCAAACTCGCCCGCTGGCGTCCGGACGGGAGCCAGTTTGAAATCATCGGCTGGGGTCCCTGCAACATCTGGGGTCTGGTCATCGACCGTGAAGGTGAGGTGTTCATCCAGGAGGCCAACGACCAGGGTTGGCCGGTGATGCCCTTCCTCGAAGGCGCCTCGTACCCGCTGTGTGGTGACGACATTCCACGGCCCTATTGCCCGCCCTTCCCGAAAACCGGCGAGAAGGAGATGGGCGGGACGGGTCTCAGCGGACTCGCCTACAGCGAAGGCGGCGACTCGTTTCCAGGTGAGTGGCGCGATGTGTTCTTCATCAACAATCCCATCACCCGGAAAATTCAGGCGGTGCGCATCCACCGGGACTCTCAATACGCCGCCGACCCGTCCTCCGCCCGAATCGTGAGGGGTAACGGATGGCGCCTGGAGCATCTGCCCGACTTCGTCCTGAGCAGCGATCCCTGGTTCCGCCCGGTGGCCATGAGCTTTGGACCGGACGGCTGCCTGTACGTGGTGGACTGGTACAACCAGATCATCTCCCACAACGAAGTGCCGCGCCAACATCCCGACCGCGACAAGTCCCGGGGCCGCATTTGGCGCTTCCGTCACGAATCGCAGCCGCATCGACTGCAGGTCCCCAACCTGTACACCGCTCCGGAGGCCCAATTGATGGCCCACCTGCGTGCCGACGACGCCTGGGAGGCCAATGCAGCCTGGCAGCAAATCGTCGACCGGCAGGCGCTGGCGCTGGCGCCGGAACTGACGAAATGGGCCACCGACGACACGGTGGCGGCCGACCTCCGGATCCGGGCACTCTGGAGCCTGGAAGGCCTGGCAAAGCTGGATCGCCCCCTTCTGGAAACGTTGGAGCGCTCGGGGCATCGCGCCGTGCGCCGGGAAGCTCTGAGAGCCGCGGGCAGCCTTCCGCTGTCGCCCGCAACCGGGGAATGGCTCAACGCCCTGGCGGCTCTCGGTTTGAACGACCCCGACCGGCTGGTACGACAGGAATCGATCCGACTCCTCAATCGTCTGCTGGCGGCTGCGGACCGATCGGGTCGCGATCCGGCGTTGGTCGCGAACACCCTGATCCGGGCCGTCATTCGCCCACCGGCCAGCGCCGATCCCAAGTTTGGCCCCTACTTCAATTCGTTCGAGGCCTACCTGGTGCGACGAGCCCTCGAAGGCCAACCGACTGCGGTCCGGCGTTGGTTGGCCGGCATGCCGAATCCGTCCACCGCCGCGGACCGGCAGGCGGTGGCCTTTGCAGCGTTGGCGCTCGGCGGCAGCGACGCCGCGTCCCGGCTCGCCGCCGTTGCCTCCGGATTGGAACGTCCCGTCACCGCCGAGGAACTGGTGCTGCTGGCCGGTTCCCTCGACGCCCCGGGGGTCCGGCCGGTGTTGGAATCGATGCTTTCCTCCGCGGACCCGCTCCGCCTCCTGCTGGAACAGCGAAGCCAGCTCCGCGATACCACCACGTTGTCACCCCTGCTCGTCGCGGCGGCCCGTCGATTGGTCCAAGCCGACCCGTCGACCGCCCATCAGGATCTGCTCGTGCGTCTCGCCACCGGGTTCCGTCTCGCCGGACTCGAGCCGGAACTGGTGGCCGCGGCAACCCGGCCCGGGGCCCGGCCCGAGGGGCAGTTGGCCGCGCTACGGGCCCTCCGCGAATCGGGTTCCACCCGGGTCGATATCCTCCGCGGTTTCGCCTTGAGCGGCGACGACACCGTGCGCCGTGAAGCCGTCGCCGCTCTCGCGGTGGCCCGCAGCGACGCCGCAGTTCCCGCGCTGCTGGAAGTCTGGCCTTCCCTGCCTCCCCTGCTCCGCAAGACCGCAATCGACGGACTCGTCCGTTCGCCGTCCAGCGCTCGCCAACTGGTGTCCGCCGTCACTTCCGGGTCCATCGTCCGGGACGAGCTCGACGGATACACCCTCGACAAACTGTCCGCCGTGTTGCCCGGCGATCCGACCGTCCGAACCCTCCAGGAGGAGTTGGGAACCTTGCTCCGTCCAGTCCTGCGGCTGAACGGGGGCGAAGAGGACTACGTGGCGACAGCCCTTCACCTGGACGGACCGTTCACTGCCGAAGGCTGGGTGAAGCTGGACACCGGAATCAGCAACGCCGATTCCCTGCTGGGCGGAGCCGGCCAGATGGACGCCAACTTTTTCGACAGCCGCTTCCGGTTCTGGATTGCCGGCGCGGGCGACATCGTGGTGGCGTCCAAACCCATGGTCGCCGACGCCTGGACCCATGTGGCGGTGACTCGGGATCCCGAGGGCGTCTTTCGCATCTATCTGAACGGCGAACTGGATTCGACCGGAACCTCCAGGGATTCCCGGCGGTTTGGTCCGTTGGATGTGGGACATTCCACCGCATCGGGCGGGACCGCCGGGGAGCTTTCCAATGTGCGGATTTGGACGATCTGCCGCACTCCGGACCAGATCCGTGCGGCAGCCAACCTGGAACTTCCGTCGTCCACTCCGGGGCTTCTGTACTCCGGCAGCGGGACGTCCTGGGGGCCGGTGCACGGCGGCGCCAAAATGGAAACAACCACGGATCTGCCCCCCGTGCTTACGGCCGGTGAAGCCTCCGCCCTGGCGTCGAAGTTTGAAACATTTCGACCGCTCGCCGCAGGTCCAGGCGACCTGGCCCGTGGACAACAGATCTTCGCCACCACCTGCGGCGTGTGCCACACGGTGAAGGGAGTCGGCGGCAGGATCGGGCCCGCACTCGACGGCGCCGGGGCCCACGGTCCGGAGGCGGTGCTGCGCAACGTGCTGACTCCGAATGCCGCCATGGAAGCTGGGTACCGGAGGTTCCGGGTTGAGACTCAGGATGGAGAAGTCCTGGAAGGCTTGCTCGCCGCCCAGGATGCCGATTCCGTCACCCTTCGCCTGCCCGGCACCGAGGACCAGCGCTTCGAGCGCCGTCGATTGAAACGGGCCGGCTTCGTGAAGGGCAGCGTGATGCCCGAGGGGCTGCTGGAGTCCCTCCCGCCCGACCAAGCCCGGGATCTCCTCGCCTACGTCCTGAGCCTGAAATGAGAGGGGGGCTGAGAGCTAGAGCTGAGCGGGAACGATGCAGTTGGATTTCAGGGGAGCATACGCGCCCTCGCGTGTGGGTCGAGGGAAGTTGGAACAAAGGCTCGAACGGTTCGCTTCGCGAACAGCCCTCGCCTCGACCCCTGCGCTCAACGGCTCACTGAACGCTGACGACTCCACACGCCCATTGCGAACGGCGAGGGCTTGCCGCGAAGCGACACAGCCGAGCCTTTGTTCTAATTTCCCGTCCGCAGCATGCGAGGGCGCATGCGCTCCCCATTCTAACTGAATCGTTCCGGCTTAGCACTGAGCTCTCAGCTCTTCAGGTCACCGCTTGGGAAACCGATAGGGACACTGAAAACCAAGAGCCGACTTCCACGCCTCCTGGAAAATCTCACCCCTCAACAGGCGAAACGGAGGTTCTGCGGAAAACGTCCAACCGGACAGCTTCAGGAATCCCTCCACGTCCTCCGCCGTCGGACGGTGGTCCAGGGACTTCCAGCCGCGTTGGGTTGAGTCCGTGACATAGTGTGGGGTCCAGGCAGAACGCTCCCTTCCCCCCTTGGGATTCCGCGACAGGTACCAGAATTCCCAGCGACCGCGGTTCAATTCAGTCAGCACCAAGGCCCGTTCCACCCGCAACGGACGGTCATCCTCCTCCAGTTTGGTGGCGAGGACATGAACCTGACGCAGGCCGGACTCCGGCAAATCCAGGGCAATATCGCGCGCCAGGGCGTTGGTCAGCCCCGGAGGGAGGGCACGTTCCCGCCCATGGGGTGCCGACTGCACTGGAACACAGCCCAGCAGGAGAACCACGTCCAGCAGCAAGCGTCGGATGGCGAACCGCAGCGACATGGCACCACCGCAATGGAGTCGGCGCCATTGGTCAATCATTCACGTGCAGATTCCGGCCCCTTTCGGTACATTGCCTCCATGCCGCTGTACGAATACGAGCTCTGTGAAGGGGACTGCGCGGCCTGCGGAGGCAAATTCACGCTGCGCCGGCCCCTGAGCGCCGCCGAATTGAAGGCGTGTCCAGCCTGTAAGCGCCCCATCCGAAAGATCATCTCGGGGTTCAACACCCCGTCCATCACCAAGCCGGTGTCCTATTCCGACGCCAAGAAGGCGGGATTCACCGTCCTCAAGCGCGTCAACACGGGGGAATACGAGCGGATCTGATCTGCTCCGACTGCCGTCAACCTCCATTCCGCAGCGGCATTCCCATCGCCGGGATTGCGCGACGCACCGGGAAATGCGAGGAATCCCGCGTTCTCTATGCGGAGAGTTTTATCCTATTTCGCCCTACTCGGAGTCGTTCTCACCGGTTGTTCACCCCGCGAAACCGCACCGGAATTGCGCTG
>JBGAPN010000391.1:0-5041 GCA_044221235.1 Limisphaerales bacterium | reverse complement strand
GAGTGGGAGGGGAGCTGCGGATCGCGGACTCCAGTCGAATGGCACCCTGCGTGTGGAAGACATCTGCAACGCAGCGATCAGCCTTGAACACCATCCTTCTCCACCTGCGGCGAGACTCAGACAACCGGCCAACTTCCCCCTAGCGCGCCTGGCGGGGCACCCCCTACCTTCCGCGCCTTATGTTCGAAGTCACGCGCGCCAACGTGGACGCGCTGTCGTCCAAGGTGAGCCAGTTGCGCAAGTTCCTCGACGTCCCGACCGCCCAGCGGCGGATTGCGGAATTCGAGGCGCAGATGGCTGCCGAATCGTTCTGGAACAACCAGGACGCCGCCAAGAAGGTCATCGAGGAGTCCAATGCGCTGAAACGGCGGGTGGAACCTCTGCTGGGCTTCGAGAAGCGGATCGATGACACCCGTGTCCTGCTTGAACTGGGGGAGGCGGAGCCGCCCGCGGGACAGGACGCCGTGCAGAAAGAGGCGGATGCCGAAGTGTCCTCACTGAGCCGGCAGTTGGACCGGTTCGAGCTCGAGGTGCTTCTCACAGGCCCCCACGACGCCCGCAATGCCATCTTCAGCGTCCAGGCCGGCGCCGGAGGGACCGAGGCGCAGGACTGGGCGGAGATGCTTTCCCGGATGTATGGACGCTGGTTCGATTCCCGGGGCTGGAAGTGGGAGGTCACCGACGCGCTGCCCGGGGATTCGGCCGGACTCAAAAGTGTCACCTTCCGCGTCGAGGGCGAGAACGCCTACGGGTTCTGCAAGGCCGAGCGCGGGGTCCATCGGTTGGTCCGCATTTCCCCTTTTGACGCCAACAAGCGCCGGCACACGAGCTTTGCCAGCGTCGACGTCATTGCCGAGCTCAGCGACATCACGGAGAGCGACATCGTCATCCCGAAGAGTGAGATTCAGCGTGACACGTACCGGTCGGGTGGGAAGGGCGGCCAGAACGTCAACAAGGTCGAAACGGCGGTCCGGTTGACGCACATCCCGACGGGTCTGGTCGCCGCCTCGCAGGCCCAGCGCAGCCAGGCCCAGAACGAGGCCACCGCCATGGGCATGCTGATTTCGAAGCTGTATGCGCTGAAGCTGGACCAGGCCAAGAGCGACATGGAGCGCTTCTACGGGGACAAGGGCAGCGTCAGCTGGGGCAACCAGATCCGCAGTTACGTGTTCCAACCCTACCGTATGGTGAAGGACCTGCGGACGGGAGTGCAGACCAGTGACGTCCAGGGGGTCATGGATGGTGATCTCGATGCCTTTGTGAACGGCTGGTTGCGCGCCGGGTGCCCGTTGAAGCGCATTCCAGGATTGAAGGACGACGACGAGTAGGAGCCGGAATCGACGTGAACATTCTCGACACCATCGTTGCCCAGAAGCGTATCGAAGTGGCCCGGCTTCCCGCGGGTCCCGTGGCCCCGCACCAACTCCGGGAGGCGATCCAGCGCCGCGGGGACGGCGTCCGCGATTTCTTCGGGGCGCTGGTCCGTCCGCGTTGGGGAGATGTCGGGCTGATCGCAGAGGTCAAGAAGGCCTCTCCCAGCCTGGGAGTCATCTGTCCGGAGTTTGATCCGGTGCGGATTGCCCGTGAGTACGAGGCGGCCGGGGCGAGCTGCCTCTCGGTCCTGACCGACGAGAAGTTCTTTCAGGGTTCCCTCGAATACCTTCGGGCCATCCGCTCGGCCGTGGGGCTCCCGCTGCTCCGGAAGGATTTCATCATCGACGAGCGCCAGATCCTGGAAGCTATCGAAGGCGGCGCGGACGCCATCCTGCTGATCGTGGCCATCCTGAGTGACCAACAGTTGGCCCATTTTCATGCGCTTGCGGATGCCGCCGGATTGACGGCCCTGGTGGAGGTGCATGATGAGATTGAACTGGCTCGTGCGCTCCGTTGTGGTGCCCGACTCCTTGGGGTCAACAACCGCGATCTTAAATCCTTTCGGGTCGACCTGGCGACGACCGAGCACCTCGCGGCGCGGATGGGCGGATGGCTTTCGGAAACGGCTCCCCAAGGGCAGCGGCGTCATTTGCTGGTGGCGGAGAGCGGGATTCACACCCGGGCGGATGTGGGGCGTGTCAAGCGGTGCGGGGCCCGGGCAATCCTGGTTGGGGAATCGTTAATGCGCACCGGCTCGATTCGAGACAAGGCAGGCGAGCTGCTGGGATTGAGTTGAACGTTGAAGGTTGGAGGTTGAAAGACCAGGTGCAGCGGGCCGGCCAACTTCGAACCACGAAAGGCACAAACCCCACGAAAGTGGATTGGGGCTGGTCAGGCAGGATCCCGAGTTTATCGAACAGTTCAGGTCGGATCCCATCCGTGGTATCCGTGCAATCCGCGGTCAAACGGGCGGGCTCTGAGCCGGGAAGGGACGGGGATGCCCGGCGGACGGGAGATCAGACATCGCAGACTTCCGCGGCATGGCGCAGGGCCAGGGCTTTGTCGGGCCACGTGGGAATGAACTCCTGGGCGACGTATCCCGTGTAGCCGATCTCCAATAGCGCCCGCATGACGGCGGGATAGTTGACCTCCTGGGTCTCATCCAGTTCGCCACGCCCGGGGACGCCAGCGGTGTGGACGTGACCAATGACGTCGCGGTGCTGACGGATCCGGCGGATCACATCACCGTCCATGATGGCGACATGGTAGATGTCGAAGAGGAGCTTGAACTGCGGTGAATTCATGCGGCGGACGAGGTCGACGCAGAAGTCCACATGATCCCCGAAGTAGCCGGGATGCCCCTTCATGGGGTGGGTGGAATCGCGGCTGTTGAGGTGCTCGAGACACAGCGTGATCCTCTTTTCCTCGGCATATCCGATGACTTCTTTCCAGGCCTCGAGGCAGTTGCGGGAACCCTGTTCGTCGGTGAGACCCGGCTCCCGCATGCCGGTGAAGGTGATTACCCGGGAGCAACCGCTGGCCGTGGCCACGTCGATGCCTTCCCGGAGGGCGCGAACCACTTCCGGATGGTTGGACCGGCTGCAGGGACCGTTGGAGAATCCGTGACTTCCCACCAGGGAGATCTCCAGGCCAAGGTCCCGGATCATCGGGTAATGCTCGCGCCCGACGCCTTCCATCGCCACCAGCCCAATGTCACGGCAGAGCCGGGCCAACTCCGGCGTGGGCATCGGATTGTAGGTCCAACCCATGATGGACTGACGGATGCGATTGTTCCGGATACGGAAGTGAGGTTCAGCGAGGGCGCGGGGCGTTTGGGCGGACGTTAATTGGGTCATGAGAATGGAGCCTAGGCCGGCAGCGGCCGCCCGTTGGAGTGCGCGGCGGCGGGAGCAGACCGTGGAGATGTTCGGTAGGTCGTCCATGGGGGGATTGACGGGCCAAGCAGAGACGAAAAGTGCGGTCCCGTCATCCAGGACCGCACCGTCGATTGTCCCAAGGGACACCCGGGATGTCAGCTTTCCCGCCGCTGCCGCGTTTTACGCCACGACAGGAACCCGAGCACAGCGACCGCGATCGTGGCCCCCGAAGTGCCCGCTTCCGGCAAAGTCGGGGTGGCGTTGGGAATACTCATGGTGAAACTGGCGGACGCGTCCCCGAACGCAATCTGGAGGGGAAACGCGGTGCCGACGCCGGCATCCACGGGTGGATTGATACCGGAGACTGTGAACGAGGTAACTCCACCGCCGGGGAATATGAAGTTATCCCCGGGCCCGAACGGTCCGTAGTTCTGATTGTCGGCCGTCACCATGAGATTCGAAAATCCCGGAGGGAAATTCAGAATTTCGGAGAAAACGTCACCGGGGCTGGTGATGTCGTACCGAAATGCCGTGGTTGACGGCGGATCATACCATTGGCCGCTGGGGACGTTGTTGAAGACGAGTGTGCCCCCGGGAAGGATGTCGCCCGGAAGGATGGGGTTGTCCGAGCTGTCCCCTGCCACAACACCGGAATCGGAAAGGTTGAACCAGAAGGCTTGGCCAGCCACGAGACCACTAATCCCGTTCTGCTGGGAGCCCGGCAATGAGACCTCCCCGGGGTTGATCGACGAGAGCCCATCTCCAAAGCCCACGGTGGCCGGTACACCCCCAAATCCTCCGGAGCCACCGCTGGCATCACCCGTTTCCCATTGGACCTCCTTGTAAAAGAAACCGATCTGACCTTCGCCAGTGGGTATGGAATAGTTGTCTCCCCGAAGCACCAATTGGAACGACGCCAATTTGTCTGTGTTCTGGTCATAATATCCGACCCGATCCCAGGTGATGACGATCTGATTCGGGGTGGACGTGTTGAAGTAGACGGCGCCTCCGTTGAACGGGCGGGTGTCCACGTCGGCCCAATACGGGGCGATGGACGGGGCCACGGTCGTGGTGTTGAGCGGGTCGGGCGTATAGTTCGAAAACCCGCGGTCGAAGGAGATGTTCCCGTTGTTGTTCAACCAGAACGAAGTCCGGGTTGCACCGAAGTAATTGAGCGCGAATCCAAGGCTGTATTCGCCAAAGAATCCGTCGTCATTGCCGAAATAGCCGATCGGCTGTCCGCCGAGGTCTTCGGTGTAGTATCCTCCGAACGCGGGCGGAGTAATGATGCTGGCCGCTGCCAAAAGCACAGCGACCCGCAGTGTCGTGGGTTGTTTCACGTTGGAACTGGTTTTGATGGTGGATGGTCTGAACCCAATAGGCAGGATGAAGTGCCCGAGGGAGAACCGACCGTGGACAAGGCTAATCCCGGCATGTCCTTCACATGACGTGAAAGACTTCCGGGTTGGTCGTTTTCTTCCACCGATGGTCGTT
This sequence comes from Limisphaerales bacterium, assembly GCA_044221235.1. Classification (GTDB taxonomy): domain Bacteria; phylum Verrucomicrobiota; class Verrucomicrobiia; order Limisphaerales; family UBA9464; genus UBA9464. The sequence goes on along the minus strand of JBGAPN010000391.1, from coordinate 296 downwards.
CCGGGCAAGTATCAAAATGGCGGAGGAAGCGCCCCCTGGCCTGCTGGGCGGATCACCGGACAGGCTGGTATCTCCCTGAGAATGTCCCCGAGGAGATGTTGAAAAATCGGGCGCGCCTGCCGGTGCGGGGCGCTGGGCGCGGTCGGGCTATTGGATCAGGAGAAACGCGAGGGGGATGCCAATGGTGACCGCGGCCTCGGCAGCGGAACCAGGTCAAGGGGTTTCTGAGGTGATCGGTCTTCGAGTCCTTGTGGAACATCTGGACGCTGCCCCCCTCATCCGGCCTTTCGCCATCT
>JBGAPN010000390.1:0-5091 GCA_044221235.1 Limisphaerales bacterium | reverse complement strand
AGGCGCCCCAGCCCCGGCGGAATCCCCACCACAGCGCCAGCAGGTTCAACCACGGAGCCCCGGCATTGACGATGAACATGTGGCGCTGGACACCGAGACCGATCAGCACCTGGCTCTGTGCCGCCGCCAGCAGCACCAGTCCCGCCAGGGCGCCGAGGCCCAGAAAGAAGGTCACGGGTTCCCCGGAGGCGCGCGCGTTCGGAGTCCAGCGATACGCCATCATGACCGCGACGCCAATGAGAGCCGCCGCCAGGGCCAGTCCGGTGTTGAACCATTGGATGAACTCCAGTAGCCGCCGCCGTTCCACCGGATCGCGGCTGCCCAGCAGTCCGCGGTTTACCGCCGTCCGGAATCCCCCGTCGAACAGGGGCATGTTCATCACCACCACCAGTGCCGCCTGAGCCAGTCCGAAGATCTCCGGGGACAGATAATTCCGGTACAGCTTGAACGACAACAGGGCGGCAAACACCGACGAGGCCGCCGCCGCCGCCCGCCAGAGAACCGTGTGGGCAAAGTCGCGACTCATGCCTTCGTACGCTTCCGGCACACCAGCACCTGCGAAACCCCGAAACACCGGAGCCCGGGGCAGTGTTCCATGGCGTTGCTCAGTCCTCGGAATAGCGGTCGTAGAAGTCGGATCAGCAGCGGCTGCCGACCGGAAATGTTTTCAAACGTCAGGCCGATGTAAGAGCGCTCCACGATCTCGAATCCGGCCCCTCGGGCCAGGGCCGCCAGCTCCCACGGCCAGTAGTTGCGGGCCCAATAGCGAAAAATCCGGCGTCCGAGTCCAAGCGGAATGTACGGCACCCAGGGCATCCAGTGCGGCACCGGCCGGCCGCTGCGCTTCCAATAGACGCCGTGGGTCTCGAAGGGAAACCAGCGGTTGGGCGAAAAGATGAACAGCAGCCCGCCGGGCTTGAGGATCCGGTGCACTTCGGACAAACCCAGGCGGTCGTCTGGAACATGCTCGAGCACCTCGTTGAGCATCGCATGGTCCCACTGGCCGTCCTCCACGTCCAGATCCTGCAGGTCGCCCTGGGTCACCCGCCCACGCAGGCCGAGCGTGTTCCAGGCGGCGTCGACCTTGCCCTGGTCGTGTTCGATGCCGTGGGTTTCCAGACGGAATGCCTGCTCCACCGCCACCACGTAGGCGCCACTGCCGCACCCGCAGTCCAGAAAGCGGCCCTGCCCGGGCGTCACGTGGCGCCCGATGACCCGAAGCCGCTTGGCCATGGCCAGGGGCACCGCCGTGTCGCCACCCGCGATTCGAATGTCCTGGAAGGTTGCCGCCATGCCGTTCAGCCGGATTCCCCGATGTGCGGGGCCGCGCGGGTGCCGAAGCTTGCGGCCGTCCCCGGGGCCGACTCAACCGTCTTCAACGCCGCCGCCAGCCGCTCCAGAAAGCGGTCGAGGGTATAGCGCTGCTCGTAACGGGTTCGCAGCCTTGGGCCGACGTCCGAAACGGCAGCCTGGGCCAGCGCGTGCGCCAGACCCTCCGGGTTTCGCGGTTCGACCAGATCCGCAAGGTCCGCGGGCAGCATCTCCGGGATGCCCCGCCATCGGGTGGCCACCACGGGCATCCCGAATGCCATCGCCTCCACCACGCTCAGGGGATGGGTTTCGAAGGCGTAGAAGCTGGGAAAGAGCAGGACGTCCGAAGACTCCATCGCCAACCGTTTGGCATCGCCCTTCAGGAAACCCGCATAGTCCACCTGTCCTGCGACATCCGACGCCGCCATCCGTTCACGAACCCGCCGTTCCGTTTCCGAATCCGGGAATCCGCCGGCCACGGTCAGTCGATACCGAAACCGGGATTGGGAACGCTGTGCCGCGGCATTCGCCCGCGACACCGCCTCGAGGGCGTCGAAGATGCCCTTATCCTCCGAACACAGCGCCAGGAACAGCACCCGAACCTCGCCCGCCTGCGTCTGGCGCCGCACCAGCCGTTCCCGCCGGACCGGTCCAAGCCGAACTGTGAAATCCGGACAGGGGTCCGAAACGGCGTTGTTCACCACTTCCGTCCGGAGCGATTCGAAGTGGACGGCATCCGGCCGCAGGACTTCCGCCAGAACGATGGACAATGCGGGACGCCCCAGCAGGCGCCGCGAAATCCACCGTTCCCACGGACGTGCCTCGTTGGCCACCCAATCCCCCAGGCCCGCCGAGTGCCAATGGTACACCAGGTCCGGAAACCGCCGTCGCAACCGCAGGAGGGCGATCCAGTCTCGGTACAACGGGGTTCGGCGCGGGGGACTGGGCACGTAGTAGAGCGCCCGGATTCCGTGGCGACGGCCGAGGTCCCGTGCCTTACGGCAGTAGTGCAACAGGCGCGGCAGCTTGCCGCCCCGGGCGGAACCCACGTCCTTCAGGTCTTCCGAGAGCCGGGCATCGACGTGAAAGACCTCGATGCCGAGGTCGGGACGGCTGCGGAATCCGTCCACGATGTACTGCACCATCTGGCTTTGGCCATGGTGGGGCGGCGGGACGTGGGCGAAAACGAGCAGCTTCATCACGGAGTGTGGCGACGCGTGCCGGTACCCTCCGAAGCGGCGCGTCCCAGTTCAAAGCGCAAAGTGCTTCGGGCGGATATTTCTTCGGGATGTTCTTTGCGTTCCGGGCGTGGGACCGGCAGAATCCGGGTCCTGTTCTCCGGAATTGGGGTCACCGTCCTTGGGCGATTGGGGGGTGACGGGCTGCGGCCCAACCCGATTTCCAACAGGATTAGCCTGGTTATGGCCTTCATTCTCCAGGCGAAGGGATCTGTCATTCCAGATCCGGCCCGTGTCGGGTCACGGTAGCTCGCGGCTCCATGGGAGGCGGGCGGATGGTTTTGTTGCGTTCCTCCTTCACAGGTCGGTGGGATGTTGCCGAGGGCGGTGGTTGACCCGTGAGCATAGATTTTATGAAAGAAGAACCGATTGAAGTGGAGGGAAAAGTCCACACCGTGCTGCCTGGTACCATGTTCCGGGTTGAACTGGAGAACCAGCACCTCGTGCTGGCCACCATCTCCGGTAAGATGCGCAAACGCTGGATTCGTCTGAGCGTGGGCGACAGGGTCCGCTGTGAGATGTCGCCCTACGACCTGAACAAGGCGCGCATCACCTGGCGCCTGCGCTGACACCGCCGGGATGCCGGGGCGCCCGATGCGAAGTTTCCCCACGTAGGACGACCTCGACTCCACCGCGGTTGAGATCCGGTCCCGGACGCGGAACAACACAGCCGAATCACCCTCGGGGTGATCCGGGTGATCCAAAAGCAATTGGGCGGGATCCGGACTCGCCGAACCCCGCCCAATGTTGAAAATGGATCTGTCTGGATCCGGAGGGATCAGTAACGGCCACGGCCGCCACCACCACCACCACCGCCAAACCGGCGGCCCGCACCACCGCCGCTGCCGCCACCGCTGCGTTCCTCGCGCGGCTTGGCAATATTGACGGTCAGGGCGCGACCGTCGAGGTCACGACCGTGCATGGCGTCAATGGCCCGCTGAGCTTCCTCTTCGGTGCTCATGGTGACAAAACCAAACCCACGGGGACGATTGGTCATGCGATCCACCATCAGGTTGGTTTCGGTGACCGTGCCGTGCGCGCTGAACGCGTCCTGCAGATCGTTTTCAGTGGTGTTGAACGAGAGGTTACCGACGTACAATTTATTGTTCATATGATGACTGACTGTCTGACAAACCGGTGCTTTCCACAGACTGTTCCCGAACATCGGGTCTAAAATCATCACTGAACCCAGTTCAACTGAAGATTCACCATGCCTTGAAAGAGACGAGCTATCCAACAGACGGCGCAGGCTGACGATTTCTACCCGGATAGCAAATACCATATTCAGTTATTTTGGGCCCGGTTCATGGCGGCAGAGCTCGACGCCCCGGTGGGTTCCGTTGACCGGACTGGCCTCCGGTGGTAGGCCGCCCCGGTCATGCCGAGCAGTCCCCACATTGAGAAACACTTCACGGCGAGCGAGACCGTCCGGGATATCGTCATCGGGATGTCGGACGGGCTCACCGTTCCCTTTGCCCTTGCCGCGGGGCTCACGGGTGCCATCGCGCAGACCCAGGTCATCGTGACCGCGGGATTCGCCGAGATCGCGGCCGGATCCATTGCCATGGGGCTGGGCGGATACCTGGCGGCACGGGGGGATGCCGAGCACTACGAACACGAGAAAATACGGGAGGAACGGGAGGTGGAGTCGGTGCCGGACGTCGAAGCCCGGGAAATCCGCGACATTTTCAGGACCTACGGCATTTCGGACGAGGAATGTGCGCCGGTGGTGGACTCGCTGCGCCGGCGTCCGGCGGACTGGGTCTCCTTCATGATGCGGTTCGAGTTGGGCATGGAGCCGCCCGAGCCGGGCCGTGCCTGGAAGAGTGCGCTGACCATTGCCCTGTCCTACATCGTGGGCGGGATCATTCCCCTGAGTGCGTATCTCATCCTTCCGGATGCGCAGCGTGCCCTTCGGTTGTCGGTGGTGGTGACTATTCTGGCGCTGGCGGTGTTTGGAGGAATCAAGGGGCGCTTCACGGGTGTGCCGATGGTGCGCGGGGCGCTTCAGACCTCCGTCATCGGGGGTCTCGCCGCCGCCGCCGCCTTCGGCATCGCCCGGTGGATTGGGTAGGCAGCCAAACTCCAATGAAAACGAAGATCGCTCCCTGGCGCGGCCGATGGGCGTTTACCGCATCTCTAATCGACCTCCTGGTTCCTGCTTTCGTGCCTTCCAAAATCAAAACGCCCGGTCTGCAGTGCGCCAAGGGGCTGGTGTCGTTGGTTCCCGTGTCACACTGCGCACCCATCTTCCGCCGTCCGTCGCTCCGCTCGGAGCGGCGGGGCGGTCGCATCGCGACAGCCCTACCACGAGGTAGGGACCGACTGCGTCGGTCCGTAACTGGATCCGCCGGCGTGTGTGGATCCGCCGGCGTGTGTGGAGTCACCGGCGTGTGTGGAGTCACCGGCGGGGAACGGGGGAAGGTTCTGGCACGGGAGGCTTCCCGCGTTGCGCGATGGGGTGGGTAGGAGCGAAGAGGGGATTAGATGGGGCCGCAGAGCACTGCAGCCCTACCGCGCCCGCTTCCGCGCTCCGTGTTCA
>JBGAPN010000004.1:26404-35238 GCA_044221235.1 Limisphaerales bacterium | reverse complement strand
CCACTGACGAGGGTGAGCAGGACGGTCACCCATTTTGAAAGGTCCACCAATCGGTCGACCCACGGTGTCCCCAGAATCTCCCAGCCGAAGATCCATTTTCCGGGAGGACCCCATTGCGGGTAGCTCAAGGACACCAGGATCGCCGTGATGGTCACGATCTGCGAGATGGTCTTGTGCTTTCCAAAACGCTCGGCGGCGAGCACCACGTTCTTCGACGCGGCCAGCAGCCGGAGCCCGGTGATTGCCAGTTCCCGGGCGACAATGATGACCACCATCCACGCAGGAATCAGCCCGCGCCCGACAAAGGCGATGAACGCCGAGCAGATCAGGATTTTGTCGGCCAGTGGATCCATCAGGATGCCGAAATCGGTGATCAGTTTGCGTTCGCGGGCAATGTGCCCGTCGAAATAATCCGTGATGCTCGCGACGCTGAACAGGACGACTGCCACGGTTTCATTCCCCGGGAACCGGGCGAAAATCACCGCGAGGAACAACCCGGTCAGAACCAGTCGCGACAGGGTGAGCTTGTTTGGAAGATTCACTCGTGGAAATGCCGGGGGCCGCAGCGGGTGGGGATGAAAAGTCCGGGCAGGCACGGCCGGCATTCGTATGGGCGACCGGATGGCTCCGCGGAATCAGAACTGCTGCAGAAAGCGCAAGTCATTCTCGTAGAACAGCCGGATGTCATTGATTCCGTACCGGATCATGGCAATTCGCTCAATCCCAAACCCGAAGGCCCAGCCGCTCCAGACCTCGGGGTCATACCCGACCCGTTCGAAGACCGCTGGGTGCACCATGCCGCATCCTGCGATTTCCAGCCAGTCCTTGCCCATCTTGCGAACCAGGGGGCTGGAGAAATCGATTTCGAAGCTCGGCTCGGTGTAGCTGAAATAATGGGGACGGAACCGCAGCTTGACCTCGCTGCCCAGAAGGTCCTGGAACACGGCCGCAACGGTACCTTTCAAATCACCAACCGTGACGCCCCGGTCCACGTACAACCCCTCGATCTGCTGGAAGGTGGGATTGTGCGTGGCATCTGCGTTGTCCCGTCGAAACACCCGGCCGGGGACGACAATGCGGATGGGTGGCGCCTGTTTCTCCATGACGCGGATCTGGACCGACGACGTATGGGTGCGCAGGAGGGCTGGCTTGGTGCCCTCGCTTCCGCCGCCGATGAAGAAAGTGTCCTGGGAATCGCGGGCCGGATGATCGGCGGGCGTGTTGAGGGCGTCGAAGCAATGGTACTCGTCCTCGATCTCCGGTCCATCCGCCACGGCAAATCCAAGTCGACGGAAGGCCTTCACAATGTCGGCTGTGGTTTGTGTGAGCGGGTGCAGGCGGCCCAGGGACCGCCGGCGTCCCGGCAAGCTGAAGTCCGTTGGGGCCTGGGGCATCGACGCCTTGAGTTCCAGTTCGGCGCGGCGTTGGGCGAGAAGGGACTCCAATTCCTGTTTCGCCGCATTGATGGCCTTGCCGGCAATGGGACGGAGTTCCTTCGCCAGGGTGCCTAATTCCTTCATCAGGGCGGTGAAACTCCCTTCCGCACCCAGCGCGGCGCCCTTGGCCCGTTCCAGGGCGGGCAGTTCCCCGGCCGCCCGGAGTTCATTCACGGCAGCCTGTTTCACGGATTCGATCCGTTCCAGCAACGACATGCGGGAGAGGATTCCAAGCTTGGGCCTCAGATGCCAGAAGAAGGCAGAGCCTAACGTGCCCAATCCGTTCAGACTGCGGGGAATTGCGCAGACTGTTTCTGCGGGGATTAAGGGAAGGTGATCTTCGTAAAATTCAGGACAACAGGTAGATGGGGTGGAATTGGCACTTCGGGAATCCGTGGAAACGGGCCTCGGCAGGCCGGTTGCTGGGAGTCGTCTCCGTGGAACTGTCAACCCTTCCCAATTCCCTATGAAGCCCGGCTATTTGATCGACATGGACGGCGTCATTTACCGGGAGAACCAGCTGATCAAAGGCGCGGCCGAGTTTGTGTCGGCCCTGCTGGCCACCGGCACGCCGTTTCTCTTCCTCACCAACAATTCCGCGCCCACACCCGAGGATTTGGCGGTCCGGCTGAAACACCTTGGAATCTCCGGGATCTCGTCGCGGCATTTCTATACGTCGGCGTTGAACACGGCGGATTTCCTTTGTGAGACGGACCCGGCCTGCACGGCGTTTGTCCTCGGCGAAGGCGGCCTGCTGACGGCGTTCAATCAACGCGGAATTGCCAATGATGCCCTCCGTCCGTCCTACGTGGTGGTCGGGGAAGGCACGCCCACCATGGAGCGGCTCACCAAGGCGCATGAGTGCATCGAGCGAGGGGCGCGCCTGCTGGCCACCAATCCCGACAACTGGTGTCCGGTGGGACCGGAGAAGACCCGTCCCGGCGCCGGTGCCACCGCGGCGTTTCTCGAAGCCAGCACGGGGCGCCGCGCCTACTATCTCGGCAAACCGAACGGCTACATGTTCCACCGTGCCTGCCGGAAACTGCAGGAGCAGGCGCTGGGAACCCCCGACCCGGTGGTGATGATTGGCGACACCATGGAGACCGACATCCGTGGTGCGGTGGAAGCCGGAATCCAGGGATTCCTGGTCCTGACCGGATCCACCCAACTCGAGCAGGTGGGCGACTACGTCTACCAACCCACGCGGGTATTGCAGAGTGTCGCCGACCTCACCGCGGAGATTCTCACCGGAACGCCTTCAGACCGACTGGACAGTCCCGTTTTTGCCGGAAGCGCGCTGCACAAGGGGAAGGCGGGCAACCGTCATCAGACCGACGTACTGGCGCTGTTCAAACCGCGTCCGCGTCCGGCCATGACCAAGTAATGCAGGAGGATCGGCGCGCGCGGTCTGGGATTTCCTGGCTGCTGCTGGCTCAGTTCGAGAATTTCTTCTCTGCTTTGTTAGGAGATCACGCGGAGATTTCCGAGGCGGACTGAAGGCGCAGGCCAGATTCGGGAGGTCGGCCTGCTGTCCGTTCCCAATTGAGGCGTGAAGCCGGCAACGGTGGGATGCGCAGAGGGGCTGGGCTTCGTGCTGGAATGCCGTAGAGGGCACCCTTGAGGCAGGGGGGAATGGGCCACGACATCGACGGGGGACAAGCGGGGAGGAACCCCTTTTTGGCCGAAGAACCCGAAGGGAGGCGGGAACCTCTCGGTGCGTGAGAGCGTTGGCTCTCGGGATGCCTGCGCATGCCGCGATTCATTTTCAATTGTGGAGGCTGGCCTAACAGGTGCTTCGCGCCGGGTATGCAGCGGCAAGAGAAGAGCGCAGCCTGAAGATTTTGAAATCACTCCATAACTCGCTTCACCATTCTCTATCCGGGAAATGCAAGACCAAGACCAGACTGAGTTGTGGGCCTCGATCCGTACTCTTCGAAAGTCGAAGCATCAAAAATCTGAAGATTCTGGGACCCAGGCTCACCAATCGCCCGGATTGCTGAATGGAGTTCCCGATAAGGCCGCACTCGTTGCGACTGAAGGTGCCGTCCATCCGGCGGAGGCCGGGGCGCGGGAAGGTCCCCACCGGCAACTGCAGGAGCAATTGGTCGCGATTTGGGAGCGCTTGTTTAACCTGCGGCCCATCGGGCTCCACGACAGTTTCTTTGATTTGGGAGGCAACCCGCGGCTGGCGCTGGCCCTTTTCGCAGAAATCAGAAAGTTGACCGGCCGGCATTATTGTCCGGCCCTGTTGGTCCGGGCGCGGACAATCAGTCAGTTGTCGAGGCTTCTTTCCCGGGAATCACCCGAAGTCGGTTGGGCTTCGCTCGTCCCGGTGCAACCCCATGGATCCCGCCCGCCCTTCTTTCTAGTCCACGCCTGCAATGGGGAGGTCTTCCTTTACCAACAATTGATCCAACACCTCGACCCGGATCAGCCTGTTTTCTGTTTCCAGGCGCGCGGATTGGATGGCCATGAAACTCCTTTTCGGACTGTCGAGGAAATGGCCGCACACTATCTCCGGGAGCTTCAGGCCAAACAACCCAAGGGCCCCTATTACCTGGGCGGGAAACACGTCGGGAGCCTGATCGCTCTGGAGATGGCGCAACGCCTCACGGCCCAAGGGCACCACGTTGAACTCCTTGTCCTCTTGGGGAGCATCAATCTGCGGGCCAATCCAGCTCTTCGCCGGCTGGCCCGAAACCGCGCCGGCTCAAATGGGAGCCGACTCCGGTTGGCCAACCCCGATTACCTCTTCAGCCGGGTCCGGGAAATCGGACGTCAGACGCTTCACAGGACCAAGACTCGGTTCTCGGCAATCCTGTCCCGTCCGTCCTCGTCCAAGAATGGCTCTCCGATGACTCCGAAGCGGCGGATCAATCGACTCATCAATCCGGCAATGACCCGCTACCTGCCGAAACTTTATTCCGGCCGCGTCGTAATGTTCCAGCCGGTCGGGAAACTGGATCGGAAGGGATACCAGACAGAGCACCGGGAGAATCTCGCCATCTACCGCGCGTTGTTCCCCGGGGATTTCCACTTCGAATTTGTACCTGGGACCGATACGGAGACGTACTCGGCATACAAGAAACCGCATGTCGCCGTTTTGGCGGAAGGGTTGCAGGCGTGGCTGGCGAAGGTGTTTCCCGCCGGAATGCCCACACCGCCCACTAATCCCTCCCATCCAGGACATGCATGAACTGCAACCTCATTTGATCCAATCCCATGCCGTTGAGTCGAAAAACCCTTGAGATTGACGCCGCCGCAGAAACCGACCGGATATCGAAGCGACTGAGGCATCTGCTGTCCCGCGTCCTCAACCGTCGGGGTTTGGTTGTGGGCTTGTCGGGGGGAGTGGACAGCTCGGTGACCGCGGCTCTGGCAGCCCGGGCGCTCGGCAAGGACCGGGTGTTTGGGATCCTCATGCCGGAGCGGGAATCGGATCCGGAATCGCGTGCCCTGGGACAGGAGGTCGCGGATGCCCTCGGAATTGCATGCATCGAGGAAGACATCACCCCAATCCTCGAAGCGGCCGGATTCTATCGGCGGTATGGCTCGGCTGTGTCGGACCTGATTCCTGGTTTTGGCCCCGGCTGGGCCTCCAAGCTGGTGATCGACAACAAGTCGGGGGCGGGGAATTACGCGCGTTTTTCCGTGGTGGCCCAGGACCCGGCCGGAACGCAGTTTCAGGTGCCTCTGCCGCTCAAGCAATACCTGGAGATTGTCTCGGCGACGAACTTCAAGCAGAGGATCCGGAAGATGATGGAGTACTATCACGCCGACCGGCTCAATTTCGCGGTCGCGGGTACTCCAAACCGGCTGGAGTATGACCAGGGATTCTTTGTGAAGAACGGGGATGGGTCCGCGGACATCAAGCCGATTGCCCACCTCTACAAGTGTCAGGTCTACCAATTGGCTGCATACCTGGGACTGCCCGAGTCGGTGCGACTTCGTCCACCGACGACAGATACGTATTCCATGCAGCAGGGACAGGATGAGTTCTATTTCGCGGTTCCCCATGAACAGATGGATCTCTGTCTGTACGGCAAGAATCATGGAATGCCGCCGGAGTCGGTTGCCGGGGGAACTGGCTTGAGCGTCGACGACGTCCAAAGGATCTGGCGGGACATCGACCGCAAGAGAGCCGCAACACTTCATCTTCACCTCCCTCCGCTCTTGATGGAACCCATTCCCGAGATTGTGAGCACCGACCCGTCCAAAACTGCCGAAGCCTGATTCCCAAACAAAAGAGATATGACTGACTATTCCGGCGAAGTAACCCGGTTCATTGTGGACAATTTCCTTTTCGGAGAGGCGTGTGAACTCTCCGCGGAGTCGTCCTTGCTCTCGCAAGGCATCCTGGACTCAACCGGGGTCCTGGAGTTGGTGGCTTACCTGGAAGCCACCTACAAGATTGCGATTCCTGACGACGAGATTGTTCCCGAGAACCTCGATTCGATCCAAGCCATCACGGGCTACATCCGTCGCAAGCGGGGCGAGTCCTGAATCCCGTTCTCCACTCCAGAGATACCGCACCGGCGTGCGGTTTCGATCGAGCCCATGTCCCTTCCACAAGCCACGATGGTCCGACATTTCCTCGAGCACTCTGCGGCTCGATTGCCCCGCAAGGTGGCATTGGTGGCAGAAGGTCGGAGGTACACCTACGAGGAACTCGACAGGAGGGCGAACCAGGTTGCGCACTTTCTTCACTCCATTGGCGTCCAGCGCGGTGATCGCGTCGGACTGGTGGTCCGCAATTCCTTCGAGGCCGTGATTGGCCTCTTCGCTGTGGCAAAGGCGGATGCCGTCTTCGTGATCCTGAAATCGAACACGAAGGGAGACAAGATTGGCTGGATCCTCAACAACTGCCGTGCCTCCGCTTTGATCGCGGACACCTCATTTCCGGTGGCCGGAATCTCCCAGATCAAGGACTCCGTGCCCACGTTGAAGGGCGTCCTAAGTTGCGAGGAACAGAAGAAGCCAGAGGATGGTGGCGGTTTCCTTGCCAGTTTCGCCGAGGTCTTTCGGAGTTTTCCCGAGACGGTTCCGCCCAGCCGGGGAATTGACCTCGATCTGGCGTGTCTCATCTACACGTCCGGTACAACGGGTGAGCCAAAGGGGGTCATGAGCGATCATGCAAACGTCGCCTTCGCAACCCAGTCCATCATCACCTACCTGGGCAATGTGGAATCGGACGTGGTTCTCAACGTTCTTCCCCTGTCCTTCGATTATGGTTTGTACCAGCTTCTGATGACGTTCCGGTTTGGTGGGACGCTCGTTCTGGAGACGTCGTTCGCCTTTCCGGCGGCGGTTCTGAAGAAAGTGGAGGAGGAGCGCGTGACCGGTTTCCCGGGGGTTCCCACGGTCTTCTCGCTGCTGTTGCCGATGGATCTATCGCGCTTCGATCTTTCGAGCCTGCGCTACATTACCAACACCGCGGCGGCTCTTCCCGTTCGCCACATTCAAGAGATCCGGGCGAAGTTTCCCGCGGCAACATTGTTCTCAATGTACGGACTCACGGAGACCAAGAGAACGCTGTATCTGCCTCCTGAACAGTTGGAGCGGCGCCCGGATTCGGTGGGGATCGCGATTCCAGGAACGGAGGCATGGGTTGAGTCGCCGGAAGGCAGGAGACTCGGGCCGGGCGAGACCGGTGAGTTGGTGGTCCGGGGGCGACATGTGATGCGGGGGTATTGGGAGGCGGAGCAATTGACGGCGCATCGCTTTCGGCCCGGTCCCGTTCCCGGCGAGCGCCTCTGCTACACCGGGGATCTGTTCCGTCAGGACAGCGAGGGCTACTTCTATTTTGTCGGCCGTAATGATGACATGATCAAATGCAAAGGGGAGAGGATCTCACCGAAGGAGATTGAAGGTGTCCTTTGCAATCTCGCGGGGGTCCGGCAGGCTGCTGTCGTGGGCGTGCCGGATCCGCTTCTGGGGCAGGCGATCAAGGCCTTCATCGTTTCTGATGATCCCAGCCTGACCGAACAGCAGATCCTCGGACACTGCCGGAAGCACCTCGATGACCGGCGGGTGCCGAAGTGCGTCGAGTTCAGGAAGTCGCTCCCGTTGTCGGAATCGGGAAAGATCGTAAAGACCGGTCTCATGTAGTTTTTCTCTTCCACTCCACCCCGCCGAATCCATGTGTGGCATCGCCGGACGGCTCAACATCAAACAGCTTCAGGCGCCGTTGGTTGGCCATCTCCACGCGATGTTGGGGGCCATCCGGCACCGGGGCCCTGACCAGTTCGGAATCTACCACGACGCCTCTGTGGCGCTCGGGAGCGCCCGGTTGAGCATTGTCGATCTGGAAGGAGGACAACAGCCCATCACCAATGAGGATGGTTCCCTTTGGATCGTCTTCAACGGGGAGATCTTCAACCACGTCGAGCTTCGCCGTGAATTGGAGGATCGAGGGCACCGGTTCTCCACCCACACGGATACCGAGGTCCTTCTCCACCTGTTTGAGGAACACGGCCCGGACTGCCTGCGCCGACTGAATGGGCAATTCTCGTTTGCAATTTGGAACAACCAGCAACGGGAGCTGTTCCTGGCACGCGACCGCCTCGGGGTCCGCCCCCTGTTCTACACGGTTGTCGATGATGTCCTGGTGTTCGGCTCGGAGATGAAGTCGCTCTTTGCCGACCCGCGGGTGGTTCCGTCCATGGATCCGGTGGCCCTGGACCAGATCTTCACATTCTGGAGCACGCTTCCGGGCCGCACCTGCTTCCAGGGAATCCAGGAGCTGCCGGCGGGGCACTACCTCACGGCGGTCCGCGGATCGATCAAGGTCCAGCCCTATTGGCGGCTGGATTTTGCCCCGCCAGAGCCCGGCGCTGAAGCGTCGACCGAGGAGTATTTGGAGGAACTCCGCCGATTGCTCACGGACGCCGTCCGGATCCGCCTTCGCGCGGATGTTTCGGTTGGCGCCTATCTCAGCGGCGGCCTGGATTCGTCGCTCATCGCCGCGATGGCGCGGAAGTCCATCGGGGGGCGACTCAATACATTCTCCATTTCCTTCGACGACCCGCAGTTTGACGAGAGTGAGTTCCAGAGGAGCATGGCCCAGTTCCTGGGCACGGATCATCAGGTGGTCCACGCCACCCGGGAGGATATTGGGGGAATCTTTCCTGACGTCATCTGGCACACGGAAACTCCAGTGTTGCGGACTTCTCCCGCCCCCATGTTCCTGCTTTCCCGTCTGGTCCGGGACAACCGGTATAAGGTGGTATTAACTGGGGAAGGAGCGGATGAGTTCCTGGGGGGATATGAGATTTTCAAGGAAGCCAAAGCCCGCCGGTTCTGGGCACGGCAGCCGGATTCCCGTTGGCGTCCCAGGTTGCTCCAGGCGCTTTATCCAGACATCAAGGGATTGGGAGAAGGAGGAGGTTCATTCCTGGC
>JBGAPN010000004.1:0-26394 GCA_044221235.1 Limisphaerales bacterium | reverse complement strand
TTTCCGCAATGAGCTGACCAATGTGGGTGACCCCCATTACTCTCATGCCATCCGCTGGAGGAATGGTCTTCGCGCCCGGCGGTTCTTCTCCAGTGGACTCCAGGAAACGCTGGGTCCCGCGAAAGGGGGCGGACCGAATCCTGTGGCGTACCCCCCGCAATTCCTGCGATGGGGCTCCCTGGAGCAGAGTCAGTTCCTGGAGATATCGATTTTCCTGTCCCAATATCTCCTGTCCTCCCAGGGAGACCGGATGGGCATGGCCCACTCGGTTGAGGGTCGCTTTCCGTTCCTGGACTACCGGGTGGTCGAATTCTGCAACCGGCTCCCGTCCCGACTGAAGCTGCGCGGATTCAAGGACAAGTACCTGCTTCGAAAACTGGGGAGTGAATGGTTGCCTCCACAGATTCATAGCCGGCCCAAGAGGCCGTATCGGGCACCCATTCATCGCAGCTTTTTCCACAAGCGCACTCCGGATTATGTCCGGGAGCTTCTCTCAGAACGACAACTGGAGGAATCGGGGCTCTTCAAACCGGCTGCGGTGAAATTGCTGGTCGAGAAGGTCCAGAAGGGGGTCCCCATTGGCGAGACGGACGACATGGCCCTGGTGGGCATTCTTTCGAGCCAGCTCGTCTATAATCAGTTTGTTTCCAACCGGAGACGTTCTGCGCCCCTGGGTGCCAACGATGACCTCAAGATCTGTCGTGGCGCATCGACCGTTCGTTCTGCGGTGCTGGCGTGAAGCCAGAGTCCCCGCGCCAGGGACGCGGTAGGACAGCGGAATGCGCGTCCCGGGTCAGCGATGGGCGGCCTCGGCCGGGGCCAGGTGCTGCCTGATTGTTTCCTCAAGGCCCTCGCGGAAAGTACCGCCGCGTATGACTAGCGACCGGTGCTGCCCTTCTTGGACCCGACGAGGACGGCCGCGGATGCGAGGGTTGGTGTCGAATCGTGCAGGTCCGTTCCCTCGATTCCAGGGATGCGTACGACGAACCCCAAGGTCGAGGCTGGGGAGGAAAGCCATCCGTGACGCTTGATGGTGTCCTGATCCGCCCAGGACCCGATTCTGACGAAAAGAAGCGAAGTGCCCGCCGCTCCACGAGAATGCATCCTCCGCCAAGGAATCGATTCGGAAAGGATACCTGACAAGAATGGAGCCGGTGAGTGGGATTGAACCACCGACCTACGGTTTACGAAACCGTTGCTCTACCACTGAGCTACACCGGCTAACCAGGCCGCCCGAACAGAGGAACCGAGGGAGGGTTCGCGTGCTCAAGCGCGCGGTGTATCTAGGCGAGGCCCCCGGTCCCCGCAAGACGATTCCTGGGAAACTCCAGCCATCCCCGCCCGGCGGCATCGGGTGGGGTAGGCCGGCTTTGGGGCGTCTTCAAGCCGATCTGACGGTAGGAAAGCTGGAGGCTGAACGTTGAAGGTCGAGAGTTGAAGGCCCGCGCCATTTCTCACTCCTCTCCCCGCTTTCAACCTTCAACTCTCGACCCTCAACTCCCCGCTGGCTCCCGGCCTTCCCTCAATCTCAACTTTCAGGGGGGACGTTCATCCGTCACCTTTCGCGCATGCTCGCTCAGCGGCTGCGTGCCGTCCGTCAGACTATCCATGACTTGGGTCGATCCCGGGAGATCGTTTCCGTGTTCCTCAAGTACGGATACGAGGATCTGGCCCAGCGGCTGCATCTGCCCCGGCTCCTCGGGTTGCCGACACGGAAGCTCCGCGCGGAAGCCCGCTCGGTCCGGAATCTCAGCCAGCCCCAGAAGCTGAGGCGGGCCCTGGAAGAACTGGGTCCGACCTTTGTGAAGGCGGGGCAGATTCTGTCGAGCCGCTCCGGTCTCATGCCTCCGGAATTCACCGAGGAATTGTCACGTCTCCTGGACGAAGTGGCCGCTCTGCCCTTCGAAACCATTGAGTCGGTCCTGAACGAGGAACTCCAACGTCCTTGGCGCGACGTCTTCGAAGACATTGAACGTGACCCGATCGGCTCGGCATCCATCGGACAGGTGCATCGCGCCGTGCTGAGGACCGGGCACCCGGTGGTCATCAAAGTGCAGCGTCCCGGGATTCCCAACACCATTGCCACCGATCTCCACATCCTGCGGCGTCTCGCCGGGCTTCTGGAAACGCAAATTGAGGAGACGCGGGTGTGGCAGCCGAGTGCGCTGGTGGAACAGTTGAAGCGGGACCTCGCCCGCGAGACCGACTTTCTGGTCGAGTCGGGAAACCTGCAACGTTTTGCCCAGCAGTTCAGCCAGGAGTCCGATTTCCGTGTCCCCAAGGTTTGGACCGGCCTTTCCACACCGCGGTTGCTGGTGATGGAATTCGTGGAGGGACGGAAGATGGCGGCCTTCCTTGAGGACCCGACCACTCGTCCATACCGAAAGCGTCTCGCAGAGCGGCTTGGGGACCTGACCCTGAAACAGATCTTCGTTCATGGGTTTTTCCACGCCGATCCGCACCCGGGAAACCTCTTCATCCTGCCCGGGCCGACCCTCTGTTTCATTGACTTCGGCCGGATGGGATTCCTGTCCCGGGAACAGCGGGAGAATTTTGGCCGATTGGTGGTGGCGATTGCCGAGCGCGATGAGGTCACCGCCACACGGGCCCTCGTCGACCTCGCCGAAAGCGGTTCGCGACAGGACTCGTCACGGCTGGAGACCGACATGGCGGATTTCATCCATCGGAACTTCAACGTCCCCATGGCGCAGTTTTCCTTCACACGGGTCGCCAAGGAACTGTTGGGGCTGACGTCGCGCCACCACCTGTTCGTGCCGCCGGATTTTGTCTCCATGCTGAATGCGTTTGGTCAGATGGAGCAGACGATCCGGCTGTTGGCCCCGGATCACGATTTGATGGTCCAGGCCAAGCCGTTTCTCCGTGATCTGCGACT
This sequence comes from Limisphaerales bacterium, assembly GCA_044221235.1. Classification (GTDB taxonomy): domain Bacteria; phylum Verrucomicrobiota; class Verrucomicrobiia; order Limisphaerales; family UBA9464; genus UBA9464. The sequence goes on along the minus strand of JBGAPN010000004.1, from coordinate 23,501 downwards.
TCAGAAACTCCGACCGCGACGGATGCTGCGCATGTTGCTGGGCGGTGGCGACGAGGTGGCCTCAATGTTCCGGACCCTCCCGCGGGACCTGAAATCGCTGGTCGGTAAACTCAAGGAAGGCGAGGCGCGGATCACGATGAAGCATGACGGGCTGGAGCCGTTGCGGCTGTCCCTCGATCAGGTCACCAACCGCATCGCATTCGCGATCGTCTTGGCGGCATTGATCATGGCCAACGCCCTAATCATCCATGCAAGAATGCCCCCACTGTGGCATGGAGTTCCCCTGGTTGGGCTGGTGGGCTTTTTTCTAACCGCCCTGTTAGGACTTTGGCTGTTGGTCTCGATTTTACGACATGGACGAATGTGAACAGTTGGGTGGGGTGAAGCTGGGGTGAGTTGTAAAAATCTGAATATCAGAATTTTCTGTTGGTGATCTTTGGGGGGAGACACCAGGGCGCGCCCCGGTTAGTTCGTTTGGTCCGCTGGCTGCTTTCAAGGGTTCTCGTGAGTTTGCAAAACGGACTGCCCCTCTCCCGCAATGGCGGAATCTTTCACATCGAGGCCTTCCGATTTCGTGGACTAGCCGTGGTCCTGTGCCTGTGCGGGCTGATCGCCGGGCTCTGCTGGACCTTGGCTCCGGAAGGTCCCCAATCCACCCTATCGATTGATCAGCATTTTCACGCCAACCAGAATCAGCACCGCCCCGAAACCCCGCTTCAGGGCGTCCGGTGACACGGCCCCTACAAGCTGGGCGCCGATCCAGCCGCCGATGAATGCGGTGGCCGCGAGGTAGCCGGCGGCCTGCCAGTTGATGTTGCCCTGACGTTGGTGGTTGATGACCCCGGAAATGGCCGTGGGTATGATCACCGCCAGCGAGGTTCCGATGGCTGTCTTGACGGGCATCTTGGCCAGAAGCGTCATTGCGGGAACCATGATGACCCCGCCACCGACTCCAAGCAGTCCGGAAGTGATGCCGCCGACGAGGCCAATGGCGAGAAGCGTGATTGCGAGTGGATTCATGGATCGGAAAAAGGGGAACGACGCTAGATGTAAAACATCCGGGCAGGATCGGGTGTCGCCTCCACCAGTTGCTGAAAATTGATGCTGGAGGCGGTGGACTGGAGGGCTTCGGCCAGGCGTTTCCAGGCATCCCGCAGCTCGGGTGGGCAGGCATTGTCGGCGAGGGCGGGCGTGTCAAACAGCGGCCCGTGGACACAGGACAACACGTCGGCAAAGGAAATTTCTGCGGGAGGGCGGGCCAGAAGGTAACCCCCGGATTTGCCCCGAATGCTTTTCACGATGTTCCCCGTCTTCAACTCGATGAGGATCTGGACGAGGTAGGTGGGAGTCAGGGAGTTTTCCCGCGCGATGTCCTCCACACGGATGGCCTCGTGGGACCCGTAATGCCGGGAGAGCGAGAGTACGGCACGGGTGGCGTAGTCACTCTTGACGGAGAGCTTCAATGGCCGGGGAGGATGGGCCAGGCGCGGAAGGAAAGAAAGCGGAGAGCGGGGCCTGGGTGAATCCGGGTTTGAACGGGATCATCGGTGTGCGGCGGTGGATTTGAAGCTTCACCCGGAGTGGCGCACGCCGGCAGGCTGTCGGACCGATTCCTCTCCATGCGTGCCCCGGCATCACAACAGTACCGGCCTGAAATACCTCGAATCCGGGTGGCCGCCGTTCAAATGGTGTTCGGGTCCACGGTGGACTCCAACCTCGACAAGATCGTCGCAGCGGCCGGGATCGCCGCGAAGCAGGGTGCCCGGGCCGTCCTGTTCCCGGAATGCGCCACGACCGGATATGCCTGCGACTTTGGTTCTCTATCGGCGAGTGACATCGAACGTGCCCTCGTGACCGTCGGGAGGCTGGCGGCCGAGCTGGACATCTTCCTGTTGGTGGGGACCCCGATTTTCTGCGGTCGGACCCGCTACAACGCGTTGGTGGTTTTCGATCCCCGGGGTCGGCGGGTGCATACTTACGCCAAATGCCAATTGGTGGACGCCGACCGCCGGTGGTTTGCCCCCGGAAATGGACTTTCACTGTTCTCGATCGACGGGATTTCGGCGACATCGATTCTCTGTCATGAACGTCGGTATCCCGAGCTGGTCCGGCTGCCCGTCATGGCAGGTGCCCAGATTGTGTTCCACCCCAATGCCGGAATGGACTCGCTCTCCGTGTCCCGACGGAAACGCGGAGGCCGGGACGGCATGGTGGCCCGGGCGTTTGAAAACGCGGTCTTCTATGTGTTCGCGAATTCCGTGGGACCGCAGGGGGCAGGCAAATGGTCCGCCGGGGACTCCAAAATCGTGGCTCCGGACGGCACCATTCTGAGGTTGGCGGACAATCGGACGGAAGCGGTGCTGGTGGCGGACCTGGATCTGTCCCGGGCCACCCGCAAATACGCCCTCGACAGTCTGCGCCACCCTCGGTTTCTGGCACGACATTGGCGCCAGATCCTGGTGGAAGTCCGGCGGCGGGTTCGGGAGAACGATCGCCGGTTTTTGAGCGGGTAACCCCTTGACCCTCCATCCCGGCGGTTCGGGACCGAGCCGGGACCTGTGGGCAACTCGGTTTCTGGAGCGGCAACGCGCGGTCCGCGCCAGGGACCTCAGAAATCCCGGTGGTACCCGGCGGTCCAGCCTCCATCCACGACCAGAACGTGGCCGTTCATGTAGGTGTTCTCCGGATCCGCCAGGTAGAGGACTGCATGCGCTATTTCTTCCGGGGTGCCCGGTCGACCCAGGGGAACATGGTCCAGCATGCGCTGGACGTTCGCGTGAAACAGACCGTCTTCACCGTAAAACAGGCGGCGGGTGCCCTCGGTCATGATGGAACCGGGCGCGACCGCATTGACCAGGATTCCCGCCGAACCCAATTCGATGGCCATGGCCCGGGTCAGGTTCACCACACCGGCCTTGGCGGCGGTGAAGGCGCATTGAAGTCGGAGCGGCACCAGTCCGGCGATCGAGGAAATGTTGATGATCCGCCCGCCGCCCTGGCGCTTCATCACTCCGGCGGCCGCGCGGCTGACTTCGTAGAGTCCGGTGAGGTCCACGGCGATGATTCGGTCCCATTCCTCCCGCGGAAAGGCGTCGATGGTCACACGGTGCTTCATTGTGTTGACTCCCGCATTGTTGACCACGAGGTCGAGGCGGCCCGTGCGACCAAGAAGGGTCTCCATGGCGGCGGTGATCTGGGCCGGTTGGGTGACATCCAGGGCCAGTGCCTGGGCACCACTGCCCGCCGAGACCGCGGCTGCTTCGGCACCGGCTAGGTTGACGTCGGAATAGAACACCACGGCGCCGCTTCGGACCAACCGGTCGGCGATGGCCTTGCCGATTCCGGAAGCAGCGCCCGTGACCAGGGCGACTTGGGATTGGAGATCTACCTGCATGGCAATGGAAGAAGGGGAAGAGGAGGATCAGCCGCCCTTGATGGCCGGCAGTTCAATCGCCCGACAAAGGTCCTGCAGAAACCGAGCGGCCGGAGCACCGTCCACCACGCGGTGGTCAAACGTCAGGCTGAGTGTCATCAGATCCCGGGCTTCAAACTGGCCGTCGGACCGGGCGACGACGTCCCGTCGAATTGCCCCCACGCCGAGGATGGCGGGATCAGCGGATTGATCACCGGAAAGCGGAACGCGTCGATCCCCAGGGCCCGGAGCGTGGTGATGGTGGAAACAGCCTCCCGAAGATCGGCTCCGGTGGGCCGCGATCAACCGGCGGGATTGGGCCGCGATCTCATCGAGGCCCGCGGTGTCTGCATGGCGGATGACCGGGACCAACAGGCCCGAATCGGTGTCCACTGCCAATCCCATGTGGATGTCTTTCGGAACAAGGATGCGATCTTCCTCCCAACGTCCGGCCAGGAGGGGATGCCGGGACAGGGCTTGCGCGGTCCGTTGTACCAGGATGTCGGTGATCCCCGGGGCTTCTCCCGAGGAGAGGGACGACTTGAGTCGCGCGCGGAGTGCAACGAGCTCCGTGGCATCACATCGACAGGTGAGCGTGACCGGTACTGTCTCGCGGCGGCTGGCGACCAGTCGGTTGGCGATGGTTCGGCGAAGCGGGGAGACCGGGATGACGCGCATTCCGGCGGGGATCTTGGGGGCGGAGTCCGCAGCACCGGATTTCGAGGCGGCGAGGACGTCCCGCTCCCGGATTCGCCCGCTGCGTCCGCCCGGTTGGGCCGTGGCGAGGTCGATCGAGAGCGCCTTGGCGGCGCGTCGGGCTCTTGGACTGGCGGGAGCGGCTGAATTTGACGCCCTCGGGAGATCCGGAGCGGCGTGAGAAGAATGGGGAGCGGGAATCGAGGAGGTGGCGGCGGGAGACGGAGTCCCTGACCCGGCGGAAGGGGCGGTTTCCCCGGGTGCCAGCAACCAACCCAGAACGCGTCCCACAGCGGCCACTTCACCGGGTCGGGGACCCTCCGGAGACCGATGCAGCCGGCCGGAACCGATCGATTCCACTTCCTGCGCCGCCTTGTCCCCTTCGACCACGAACAGGGGCTCACCTTCGCGGACCGCCTCGCCGTCCGCCTTCAACCAGTCCACGAAGATGCCCTCCTCCATGGACCATCCGAGTCGGGGCAACTGGATCTCAATCGGCATGATCGGGCAGTGGGGTTATTCGGCGCAAAGTTCGCGGATGGCCTGGGCAATGGTCTCCACGGTGGGCACCACGGCCGATTCCAGTGCCGGACTGTATGGGGTGGGTGATGGTTTGCCGTTCAGACGTCGAATGGGGGCATCCAGTTCGTCGAATCCCCGGTCCGCCAGTTGGGCGGCGATCTCGGCACTGACGCCGCAATGGGCGAAGTCTTCATCCACGATCAAAAGCCGTCCGGTTTTCGCCACGGATCGAACGATGGTGTCGGTATCCAGCGGCGCGACCGTCCTCGGATCGACGACTTCCACGGAAATCCCCTCCCCGGCGAGGATGTCACGGGCGGAGAGCGTCCGGTGGACCATCAGAGCGAGAGCCACCACGGTGATGTCGCGACCGTCCCCCACCACGGACGCCCGGCCGAATTCAATGGAGCATTCCCCATCCGGTACAGGACCCTTGATTCCCAGGATTTCGCGGTGCTCCAGGAATAGGACGGGGTCGTTGCAGGTCAGTGCCGTCTTGAGAAGCCCCTTGGCATCGGCAGGGCTGGAGGGCACCACGACCCGCAGCCCCGGGAAATGGGCGTACAGGGAATAATAACTCCCGGAATGGTGGGTGGCGGCATTGTGGCCAATGCCAATGCATCCGCGGAGAAGGACCGGCATTCGGAGCCGGCCGCTGCTCATGTACTGTACCTTGGCGATCTGGTTGATGATTTCGCCCGCGCCATCGAGGACGAAGTCGGCGAACATGAAATCCACCACCGGCCGCGTTCCGGTCATGGCCGCGCCCGCCGCCAGCCCGACGAAGCCGCGCTCGCAGATCGGGGTGTCCCGCAGACGTTCCGGCCCATGGAGCGCGAAGAGTCCGGCGGTCGTGGCAAAGTTTCCCCCGCGCTTCCCAATGCCCTCTCCCAGGACAAAGATGCGCGGATTGCGGGCCATCTCCTCGGTCAATGCCTCCAGCGTGGCCTTCATGACGGTGAGCTCCCGGCCGGTGGGAGAGGGGACCGAATTCCCGGGTGCCGGTCCATCCACCTTGGAATAGACATGGTCGGTGGCGGTCGCCGGATCCGGATACGGGCTCTGTTCGGCAAAGACGTGGGCCTCGTCCGCGAGCGCCGCCACCTCGGCTTCCAAGGCTGCCAATTGGGCGTCCGAAGCGATTCCCTGGTCCAGCAGATGCCGCTTGAGCCGGGCGATCGGACAGCGGGTTTTCCAATCCTCGACCGCTTCCCGGGTCCGATAGGTAAAGTCACCCATGCCCTCGGCGTGGGCCCGGGTCCGGTAGGTCCGGCATTCGAGGAGCGTGGGACCCTTTCCCTCGCGGGCGCGGCGGATGGCGTCTCCGGCGGCGGCTGCAACGGCGAGCACGTCATTGCCGTCGAGTTCCACTGCGGGCATTCCGTAGGCGGCGCCGCGGGATGCTACGCTTGTGTTGCCTGCCACGGACTCAAAGGGAACCTCGGTGGCGAACTGGTTGTTCTCGCACACGAAGAGGACCGGCAGTTTCCAGATGGATGCCATGTTCAGCCCCTCGTGGAAGGCCCCATTGTTCACGGCTCCATCCCCGAAGAATGCCACCGCGACGTTTGACGACTTCAGCAGACGAAAACTATACCCGGCGCCGGTGGCCTGAAGGATGGAGGGACCCACAATGCCGCTGGTGCCCATCATCCCGATTTCCGGCGCGAAGAGGTGCATGGATCCGCCCCGGCCGCGGGAGCACCCGGTCTCGCGGCCGTACAGCTCCGCCACGAGTTGCCTCGGTTCCATTCCCTTGGCGAGGGCGTGTCCGTGTCCCCGATGCGTGCTGAAGACTGCGTCGTCGTGGGTCAGGTGGGCGCATACCCCCGTCGCCACGGCTTCCTGACCCACATAGGTATGGCAGGCCCCATGGATCAGACCGCGCTGGTGGGAACGGGCCAGCCGTTCCTCGACCTGGCGGATGACCAGCATCGTGCGAAGGAGGGGGAGCGGGTCGGCGGAGGCGGCAGCAGTCATGCGGATTTCGGCTGGATACGGAGAAGACTCAGGATGGCGGCCCCGACCATGAAACAACCCGCGAGGAAAAGCAGGCACGCCGTTTCGCCGTATCCGTGGGCCCGTAGCCAGCCGGTCGTGTGATTGCCCAGGTAGCCCGCCAAATTGGCACCCATGTTGATGAGTCCGATGGCCACCGCAGCGGCGGAGGCATTGAGTGCCAGGGAAGGCAGCGTCCAGAAGGGGGAGATCCAGAAATAGGCGCCCATGGCGGTGAGACAGAGCCACAGCATCTGCGCCCCGAAGGGCTGGCCGGGAATGACGCTGCAGGCCAGGAACCCGCCGGTGGCGGCGAGACCTGCGACCGCATGCCATTTTCGGTCCCCACTTCGGTCGGCGGAGTAGCCGGACAAGAGTACGCTCACGATCCCGCAGGCGTAGTACAAGCCGCTGAAGAGCAGCGTGGCCTGGTCGGATCCACCGGACAGATTCTTCACGGTGGTGGGCAGCCAGAACACCAGGGCATATCCGCCACTGTTGGCCACCAGGATGCCGCCCAGAAGGATCCAGACTGAAGGCATCCGGAGAGCTTCACGGGTGGAAATCTTGCCTCGGGCTTCCTTGGCGTCGGCTTCCGCGGCGAGGACGGCTTCCAGATGTTCACGTTCAGGTTGGGACAGCCAGGTCGCGTTCCGCGGACGGTCGGTGAGGGCGCCGAGAACAATGAATCCGAGCAGGACCGCTGGAAGGCCCTCGAGAATGAAGAGCCACTGCCAGCCAGAAAGTCCGAGCCAATGGACGTCAAGCAGGACGGAGGAAACGGGTGCGCCCAGGGCCAGGCTGCAGGGTACGGCCACCAGCAGTCCGGAGAGGGCGCGCGAGCGGTCCTTCGCCGGGAACCAATGGGTGAAATAGACGATGATCCCGGGGAAGAACCCGGCTTCGGCTACCCCGAGGAGAAACCGCGCCCAATAGAACTGGGACGGGGTTTTCACCAGCGCCATGCCGGCCGAGATCAGGCCCCAGGTGATCAATATGCGTGCGAACCACTTTCGGGCACTCCAGCGTTCCACCAGCAGGGCGCCGGGAATTTCGAGCAACAGATAGCCAATGAAAAAGACCCCGATGCCGAACCCGAAGACATCCTCGGAAAACCCGAGCGCCTCCTTCATGCGGAGCTTGGCGAACGCCACGTTCGCCCGGTCGAGATACGCCACCACGTAGAGCAGGATGACCAGCGGCAACACCCTCCAGGCGACCTTTCGCCGCAGCGCTTCCACGTCGATGCCGGATTGGAGCTGCGGGCGGGTGGTCATGAACGCGGGTTCATTTGCCGGCGGTGTAGCCTCCATCGATGACCAGGGCACTGCCGGTGACGAATGCGGATTCGTCACTGGCAAGATAAAGAGCCGCGCCAGCGATCTCGGACGGCTGCGCCATGCGTTTGAGCGCGTGGGGTGCGACCATTTGCTTCAAGTAATCCTCGGGATTGGAGTATTCCCGCAACCGGGCCTCAACAAAGGGAGTCTGGGTCCGTCCGGGACAGATACAGTTGATGCGCACCCCGGTGGGACCGTGGTCCATGGCCATGGCGCGGGTCATACCCATCACCGCATGTTTGGTGATGGTATAGGCAAAGCGGGACTCCATCCCGGTGATGGCGGCCACGGAGCCGATGTTGATGATGGAACCCGAACGTCGGGCGATCATCCCAGGAAGGACCGCACGGCTGAGGTGATACGCCCCCATCAGGTTCACCTGCCACAGGCGTTCGAGGTCCGCCGGGGAGGTGTCGAGGATCGTACCGACGTGTCCGACTCCGGCGTTGTTGACCAGCACGTCGCACCGTCCGGACTCGTCCATCACCCGGCGGACCAGCGCCTGGCAGCCCACCTCGTCTGTAATATCCAATGCCGCCACCTCGGCGTGGCCCTCCCCGGATCGGATTCGGGACACGGTCTGGGCGGCGGCCGCCTCATCGATGTCCGCCACATAAACTTTGCCGCCGGCATGGGCGAATCGTTCGGCAATGGCGGAACCAATCCCGGAGCCGGAGCCGGTCACGATGCAAACTTTGTCCAGAAGCGACACCATGGCCCCGGGTTCAGTTGGTTGAGTTTAGGAAGGAGGCGTTGACGATATTCTCCAAAGGTTGATCGCGGACTCCGGCCAGGGCCAGGGTGGCGGATGTGGTGCGCATCTCCTGTTTGGATTCGACGCTGCAGAAGGCGGCGTGGCAGGTGACAACGAGGTTTGGAGTCGCCGCCTCATCGGCGGTGCGGAGGGGTTCGTCCTCAACAACGTCGAGTCCGGCTCCGGCGAGGCGTCCCTCCCGAAGGGCGGCCAGAATCGCCGATTTCTTCACGATGGCTCCGCGGGCGGTGTTGACCAGGAAGGACGACGGTTTCATCCAGGACAATTGCTGCTCGGCGATCAGATGGCGGGTTTCCGTGTTGAGGGGACAGTGAATCGAAACCACGTCCGACTGGCGTAGGAGTTCCTCCAGGGTTCGGGTCCGCGAGAGCCCCACGGCTTTGTCCGCGCCATTGGGCAGGTAGGGATCATGAAAGACGACCCGGAACCCGAGTGCCTTGGCGCGCAAGGCAGCCGCGGTTCCAATTCGACCCAGTCCGATGATTCCGAAAGTCAATCCACGCAGACGGCGCAGGCGGGGTTCGACGCGAATGTGCCAGCCAAGCTTCTTGGCTTCGAGGTCCAGGGGGAAGAGTTGGCGGCACAGCGCCAGCGCGAGGGCGATCGCATGGTCGGCGACTTCCTCTGTTCCATAATCCGGCACATTGCAGACCGCGATACCGCTGTCTCCCGCTGCCTCGATGTCGACAGAATCAAACCCAACCCCGTTCCGGATGATGGCGCGGCAGTTCCGAAGGCGCCGGATGACGGCCGCCGTGATGGGAATGTTGTGCCACACGATGAGCACCCGGGCATCCAGGATTTCCCCCTGGAAATCGGCCTCATCCCGACACAGGAACGTCTTGATTTCGGCGCGCTCGCCGAGGACGGCCCGTTCGATGACGGCCGCGGGATCCCCGACGGGCTGTTCCGACCAATCGATGATGGCAACCAGCGGACGGCTCATGATTTTTGTGAAACTCCTTTCAATGAATGGGCCCGGCTCACGGGGTTGCCGGACACTCGCGCGACACACCGTTCACGATGTTTGGCAACGGCTCGCCGTGGATCGCCTTGAGAGCCAGTCGGGCGGCCGTCTCACGTAGCGTCTGGACGGCTGGGGGGCTCGCCGAGGCAATGTGCGGGGAGAGGACGACGTTGGGCATCGTCAGGATCGGATTCCCGGCGGGAATCGGCTCGGGCTGGAACACATCCAATGCCGCCCCGCCGAGGTGTCCCGACTGGAGCGCGGAGACCAGGGCGTCGCTCTGCGCCAGATCCCCGCGGCCCACATTGATGAATCGGGCGCCAGGCTTCATCCGGGCCAACATCTGCTCGTTGAAGAGTCCCCGGGTTTGCGGTGTGGACGGGCAGTGCACGGAGACGATGTCCGCGCTGGACAGAAGATCTTCGAGTGTGGGCGCGGACCCGGCTCCCGAGCGGGTGATCTCTGTGGCCGGAACCACCGGGTCAAACACCCGGACGGTCGCCTTGAACGCCAGCAACCTGCGGACAACTTCACGTCCGATTCGGCCGAATCCTACGATGCCCACCGTCAGGTGCTTCAAGGCGTGGAGAGTGGCCAGCGGCGCGGCCAGTCCCCAGCCTCCTTCCTTCAGCTTGAGTGCGTGCGGAACCACTTGTCGGGTCAGCGCAAGGATCATGGCGAGCGTGTGGTCGGCCACCTCATCGATGCAGTAGTCGGGAATGTTGCAGACCGGAATGCCGCGTCGGCGGGACGCCTCAAGGTCTACATTGTCGTACCCGATTCCATATCGGACGATCACCCGGGCGCGCGTCATGGCGTCGATCACCTCGGGGGTGAGGGATGCAAACTGGGTGATCACGGCATCGGCGTCTCGCACCAGGCCTGCCAATTCGGCAGCGGAGCGCTTTTCGCGAAAGGACACCAACTGAATGCCGGCGGGTTCGAGAAGGGCCCGCTCGGTTTCAAGGTCGGCAAAGGTGTAATCGGTAATGGCAACGGTGGGCATGAAAGGAGGCGGGGATTCGGCCGGTGCGGAACGGAAGGTCACTCTCCGAGGACGCGCACTGTGGTCAGGGATTTGACGTCCCGATGGTCTTCCCATTTCCAGACTACCTTCTTGTCCCGGGTGACTTCAAAGGCGTGGGCTCCCTTGCCCTCCTGGCCGCGGAGGAAGTTTCCTACCAGCAGATTTCCGCTGCGCAGCCGCTGGATGCTGGAGATCCAGGTCAGGTTTAGGTCCGGTGCGTCCGCGGCGCCAAACTCCCATACGATCTGCTTGTTGGGAGTGACCTCGATGACCCGTTTCTGGGTGCCACAGGAGATCAGGGTGTTCCCGTTGGGCAGGCGTTGTGCATCTCCGGCGTTCTCGACCCCGGAGTATTCCCAGACCAGTTTGCCGGAAGGATCCACCTCGCGGATCACCCCCTCGCCCTCGTGGGCCGCAAGGATGTTTCCGTTGGGCAACTTGTGAACATTGCGGACCTGGAGGTGGAATTCCTTGAGCTGCGTGATCAGCGGCGTCACGTGGACGATTTCACCGGTGCGGTTGACTTCCACCGCCTGGCAGGGGCCCTGTTCGGCCACCAGCGTGTTGCCGTTGGGAAGCCGCTCGCATCCGAAGACCTGGTGGGACGAACTGACGTAATCGAAGACGGTCTCGCCCCGTGAGGTGATTTCCCGGACTCCAGTGGGTTGGCCGCCGTAACCGAAAAGAATGTTGCCGTTGGGAAGAACCTGGAAAATGACCGTGATGCTCGGCGGCTTGAACTCCCAGACGATCCGGCCCTCGGCGTCCAATTCGACGAACCGATTGGGCCCCTTGCCGTACTCGGTCAACAGCAGGCGATGCCGGATGGGGGAATCTGCTGCCAGGATTCGGGATTCCGCCGAGGTGAATCCGAGGAAGACAACGACGAGAAGATGGAGAAGACACCGGATGCGATGGATCCGGGACGCGCGGAGATCGGTCAGCATGACAGAATGGCCCAACTGGGGAGCCGGACCCTGCGTCGCAAGCGAAGCGGCGACAGTTGTGCCGACACCGGATTTCGGACGGGTGAGATGCATCCAAGCGTGAGGAAGCCTCGGGCGCGGGTCAATGCGGCGAATCAAATGAGTCCCAATTTCGTCGAGCGTCGACGAATATCCCCTCGATCGAATCCTTGACGCCAATTCACACCGGAAGATTTTTGAACCATGTCGCACGTGGCGCCGCTGTTCACCGGGATCCGAGGGTTGTTCCGTCGGAGCACTCCCGGATCCAGCGGGCGCTGGACGTCCGGCCTCGTCGGCATCCTGGCTCTGATCCCGACAACGATCGCGTCCACCAACCACTGGGCTTTTTTACCGCCGTCTTCGGTGCGTCCTCCGGCGGCGGCATCGGCGGGCGCCAGTCCAGTGGATGCCTTCCTCAATGCCCGAATGCAGGCGGAGGGGATCCAGGCCGCCCCGCCCGCCGATCGGGAATCGTGGCTGCGGCGGGTCACGTATGACCTGACCGGGCTGCCACCGACGCCGTCGGAGCGGGCTGCCTTCCTGGCGGATCGTTCGGCTTCGGCCCGGGAACGCGTGGTCGACCGACTGCTGGCGTCACCCCGCTATGGGGAACGCTGGGCGCAACACTGGCTGGACCTGGCCCACTATGCCGACTCCAACGGGTTTGAACTGGATGCCGATCGGCCGGATGCCTGGCGGTATCGGGATTGGGTGGTGTCGGCATTGAACCAAGACCTGCCCTACGACCGTTTTCTGGCCTTGCAGATTGCCGGAGATGAGTGGGCGCCTGACAGCCCGGAGGCGTTGATTGCGGCCGGATTCGCCCGGGCGGGGCCGCGGGAGGTGGTGTCTGGAAACATTGATCCAGAGGTGAAACGGCAGAGCGAGCTGACGGAGGCGACGTCCACGGTCGGGTCGGTGTTTCTGGGACTGACCATCGGGTGCGCCCGGTGTCATGACCACAAGTTCGATCCGATTCCGACAACGGACTATTACCAACTTCAGGCGTATTTTGCCGGAGCGGAATTGAAGGAGGTCCCGATCCACTCGGAGGTGGAAAAGGAGCGGTTCGACGCCGAGACCCGGCGGATCCGGGCGCTCATGGAGCCCATCGAGGCGGAAAAAAAGAAACTGGAACAGCCGTACCGGGATCGTTTGCGGGCTGCCAAGGAGGCGGGATTGACCGCCCAGGAGCGGGCCGTGCGGGCCAAATCGAAGGAGGACCGGACGCCTGAGGAACAACGCCTCTTCGAAGGCACCAGCACGGCCTTGAATGTCACCTGGGAGGAAGTGGCTGAGGCGGCGTCCCACGATCCGGAGGTGCGGGCGGCCCGGGAATCCCTGAAGCGGCAGCTTCACGAACTTGAACTCCTGCTTCCAACGCCTCCGGCCCACGCCATGACGTTCGCGGAACCGGGTGAGACCTTGCCGGAAACACGAGTGCTCTCCCGGGGCAATGTGAAGAACAAGCGGGAACCCGTGGAACCCGGGCCGCCCGGAATCCTGCGGGCCTCGCTGAAGGGGGGCGGTGGGACGGAAATCCGGCCGCAACGCCAGGATGAGACCCACTCCGGGAGGCGTCGGGCCCTTGCCCAGTGGCTGCTGGAGTCGGGGAATCCCTTGACCGCCCGGGTGATGGTCAACCGGTTGTGGCAGCACCATTTTGGGCGCGGACTGGTGGCGACGCCGTCCGATTTCGGCATCCGGGGGGCGCGTCCTTCGAATCCGGAACTATTGGATTGGCTGGCACAGGAATTCGTCCGCCGCGGGTGGAGCCTCAAGGCGATGCACCGGTTGATGGTCTTGACCGACGCCTACGCGCGGTCGTCTTCGGCGACGAATGCGGAGTCCGCGAGCCGCGACCCGGAGAATCGGTTGTTGTGGCGCATGAACCGAAGGCGGATGGAAGCCGAAGGAGTGAGGGATTCCGTCCTGGCGGTGTCGGGCGTCCTGAACCTGCAGGCGGGAGGGCGAGGCGTCCTTGCCCCGCTGGAGCCGGAGGTCAAGGACCTGATCTTTACCGAGGCCGAGGTGGTTGACCTGTGGCCGGAGGATCCGAATCCCCATGCCTGGGACCGGCGATCCCTCTATCTCTACCGGAAACGGAACATTCCCTATCCGTTGATGAGCGCCTTCGACGCGCCGGATGCCCAGACGCCGTGCCCGGAACGTTCCGTAAGCACCCATGCGCCCCAGGCATTGGTCATGTTGAACAGCGGCTTTGCACAGAAGGCGGCAGGTCGGTTTGCCGATTCCCTGCTGTCGGCACGGACGAAACCGGAAGAACGCATTCGCGAAGCGTATCTTCGTTGTTATGCTCGTGTGCCCTCCTCGGACGAACTTCGCTCGGCGGCGGAGTTTGTCCGGACCGGGGAAGGAAGTGAACAGGACCGCTGGACTGACTTCGCCCTGGCCCTGCTCAACAGCAACGAATTCCTCCATGTGCCCTGAACATCCCCGCGGACTCCACCCTCCGGACGCGCGGCTGCTGTCGCGGCGGGAAGTCCTGTCGCGGGCCGGACATGGTCTTGGTGCGTTGGCGTTGGCCCATCTTCTGAAGGCCGAGGCGTCGGAGGCGCCCGGGGGAATGGGTCGCCCGCTACCTCACTTCGCGCCCCGTGCCAAGCGTTGCATCTTTCTGTTCATGGTCGGGGGACCGAGTCAGATGGAGCTCTTCGACCCCAAACCGGCCCTGGACCGCCTGCATGGACAACGCCTGCCGGCGAGCTTCGGGACGGTCAGCAGCCAATTCCTGGAAAACGATCCCATCTGCCTGGGGACCACCCGAACCTGGGGCCGATACGGCGACTGCGGCATGGACATGTCGGATCTCATTCCGCATATGCATGTCCACGCCGACCGCATTGCCCTGGTGAGATCGTGCATGGTCGACAGTGTGGTGCATGCTCCGGCCCATTATCAGATGAACAGTGGCCGGGTGTTCATGGGACATCCCAGCCTGGGAAGCTGGGTCACCTATGGGCTGGGCAGTTTGTCCGACAATCTTCCGGCATTTGTGGTCATGTCGCAGCCTCAGGGAACGCCCGAGGGTGGGCCCCCGTGCTGGAGCGCCGGGTATCTGCCGGCCCGGAACCAGGGCACCCTGTTCCGCCCGGGTGCCAATCCCATCGTCAATCTGGCGCCGGAAGACCCGGCGTTCACCCGGTCCCGACAGCGCCGGATCCTCGATTTCACCCAGAGGCTCAACCGGCAAACCCTTTCCCCGGGGGACAGCGAGCTGGAGGCGCGCATTGCCAGCTACGAGCTCGCCTTCCAGATGCAGGCCGAGGCCCCCGAGGCGGTGAACCTTTCGCGGGAGCCGGCGTCCATCCGGGCACTTTATGGACTCGACCGTCCGGCAACGGCGGAATTTGGAACCCGGTGCCTGATTGCACGTCGCCTCATTGAGCGCGGGGTCCGATTCGTCCAGCTGTATTCCGGCGGCGGCCCGGTGGCCTGGCAATGGGACGCCCATGATGACGTCAATGCCAACCACGAGAAGATGTGCGGGGCCACCGATCAGCCGGTGGCGGCGCTGCTCACCGACCTCGACCGGCGGGGATTGCTGGAAGACACCCTGGTGGTCTGGGGCGGGGAATTTGGTCGGACGCCGGTGAGCCAGAAGGGCAGCCGTGGCCGCGATCACAATGCCACGGGGTTCTCCATGTGGTTTGCCGGCGGCGGCATCCGCCCGGGCACCATTTACGGGGCGACCGACGAAATCGGGCTCAATGCGGTGTCCGGCCGGGCCCACATCCACGACATCCATGCGACCCTCCTGCACCTGATGGGGCTGGACCACACCCGTCTGACCTTCCCGCACGGAGGACGCGACGAACGGCTCACGGATGTCTCGGGCGAGGTGATTCGCGGCATTCTGGCCTGACCGCTCCAGGTCACCGCGTGATTCCGACCTGGCTCAGCATCCATGCCATCTCAAAGGCGCTATCCCGCAGCGCATCGTATCGCCCGCTCGCACCGCCGTGGCCCGCGGGATCCATCTTGGTCTTCAGCAACAGGGGATTTCCATCCGTCTTCAAGGTCCGCAGCTTGGCCACATACTTGGCGGGTTCCCAATACATCACCTGGCTGTCATTGAAGCTCGTGGTGACCAGAATCGCCGGGTAGGCGCGACGGGCGAGGTTGTCGTAGGGGCTGTAGGACAGCATGTAGTCGAAGGCCTCCCGCTCGTTCGGGTTACCCCATTCCAAATACTCCCCGACCGTCAGCGGCAGCGTGGCGTCCATCATGGTGTTCATCACATCCACAAAGGGGACTCCCACGTGTGCCGCTGCAAACAGGTCGGGACGTTCGTTGAGCACCGCGCCTATCAGCAAACCCCCGGCGCTGTAGCCTTCGATCATCAGCTTTTCCGGGCGGGTCCATTTTTCACGGACCAGGAACTCGGCACAGTCCACGAAGTCATGGAAGGTGTTCCGCTTCTTCATGAGCATCCCGTCGTCGTGCCAGGGTTCTCCCAGTTCGTCGCCGCCGCGAATGTGGGCGATGGCGTAGGCGACTCCCCGGTCCAGCAGGCTGACCCGGGCGAGGTCGAAGGTGGCCGGTGTGCCCAGGCCGTAGGATCCATACCCATACAGCCAAAGCGGCGCTGAACCCTCCCGGGGCAGGCCCCGCGGGCGGACCAGGCTGATCGGCACCCGGGTCCCATCGCGGGCAGTGGCCCAGAGACGCTCCGAGACGTACCGGCCCGGATCGTAGCCGCCGAGGACCTCCTGTCGCTTCAGGAGGACGGATTCCCCGGTGTTCATGTCGAAGTCCAGGATTCCCCGCGGCGAAATCAGGCTTTCGTAGTCATAACGCAGGCGGCTGGAATTGAAGTCCGGGGTTGCGCCCAGGGATGCCGAGTAGACGGGTTCCGCAAACACGATGTCCTTCCAGGGGCCGCCTTGGATGGGCCGAACGCGGATGCGGTTGAGACCGGCCTGCTTTTCCTGGACGGCCAGGTGGTCCCGGAAGACCTGCACTTCCTCCAGCAGGACATCGGGCCGGTGTTCGATGACCGTCTTCCAATGGGCCGGATCGGGATCGGACAACGGGGCTTCGACCAGGCGGAAATTCTTTGCGTCGCGGTTCGTCCGGAGAAAGAGCGTCCCAGTGCGGTGGTCGAGATCGTACTTGTGGCCCTTGGTGCGGGGCAGCACCGGCTTGAAGCGACCCTCGACATTGGTGGAGGCCAGGAGCCAGTGATCCCAGGTGTCGGTCGATCGGAAGGAGATTCCAACGAACTGGCGGTCGCGGGATTTCCAGACCCCCACGTTGAACAGTTCGTCGGACTCGGCAGTGACCTGACGCGGTGCAGATCCGCGCCGCAATTTCCAAACGGTGTCGGAACGCTTGGTGACCGGATGCTCCGTGGTGAAGAAGATCGTCTCGTTGTCGGCCGCCCAGGTCGCACTGGTCACCCGTTCCGCCAGGGGGCCTTCCACCCGGCCCGACTTCAGATTCTTGATGAACAACTGATACTGCCGGAAGCCGGTGGTATCGGTCGTGTACAGAAGCAGGTCTTCGCTGTCACTGACCTCATAATCCCCGATGGCCAGAAAGTGGAGTCCCTGGGCCATGGCGTTTTGGTCCAGCAAAACCTCCTCCGTGGCGGTGGGATTCCAGGTGCCCTGGTCTCCAGAGCGTTTTCGGCAGCGGATCGGGTACTGGAGTCCCTCCTCAGTGCGGATGTAATAATGGTAATGGCCGAGACGGACGGGAGCGTCCAAGTCGGTCTGTTTGAGGCGCCCGAGCATTTCCCGATAGAGGGCCTCGGTGAACGGCTTCTGCTCCGCGGTCATGGCTGCGGTGTACGCATTCTCCGCCTCCAAATAACTGCGGACCTCCGGGGATTCCTTGTCGCGAAGCCAGTAATAGGGATCCGGGAAGGTCCGTCCGTGCCAGTTCTGAAGATGTTCCCGCCGCGGAGCCAAAGGGGCAACAGGAGCGCCGGGAGTCGGATCGGCAGCCAGGGAAAGACAACAGGGCATGGTAAACAGGAAAACCAGGACTACGGCGGGTGGGTGCATTGCGGACTGTTCGGCAGCGCATTGACTTTGCTGGACTGCCAGTCGTTGACGCCCACCATTCGCGAGAAGTGAGAGCGGTCAAGTGGTAACCCGCATCGAGGGCGACAGGGTTGCATTGCCTTTGAATTAGAGTTCCGGAGCATGGAGTGAAACCTGTGAAGAACGTTGCGCTCCAGCTCTACACCGTCCGTGAGACCCTCCAACAGGATCCGCCAGGGACCCTTCGGCGCGTGTACGAGGCGGGATATCGGTGGGTTGAAACCGCACCGCCGCCATCGGGGATCTCGGTTCAACAGCTGGCGGGCTGGCTGAAGGATTCAGGCCTCTCCGTTCTGGCCATGCATGGGGAAATGCCCCTGGTTCCGATCGCGGGAGATATTTTGGACCAGGCCGCCCTTCTCAAGGCGCGTCGTCTCATCTGGCATGGTTGGCCGAAGGACCCGTTGTGTTCCTCCCTGGAGGGATACCGCCGGCTGGCGGACCGATATGTCGAAGCGTCGATTGCGGCGGCGGGGGCGGGATTGGAGTTCGGCCTCCATAACCATTGGTGGGAGTGTGAGCCGTTGGAGGGGGTCATTCCATTGGACTGGCTTCATCAGTCCCTTCCGCCTGGGATCTTTTTCGAACTCGATGTCTACTGGGCCACGGTTGCCGGTCAGGATCCGGTGAGCTTGTTGGAACGGTTTGGACAACGGGTCCGAATGGTCCACCTCAAGGACGGCCCGGCGGTTCACGGGCAGCCGATGACCGCCCTCGGCGAAGGAAAGGTTGATATCCGGCGGCTGGTCAAATCACCGCACTGCCCGGTCGATGTCGTTGTCGAACTCGATGAGTGTGCCGAGGATCCCCTCGAGGCGGCGGGGCGAAGTCGGCGCACTCTCTCTGATTGGTCCCAGGTCGCTCCTCCACCCTTGATGTGACCCGGCCGGGATCGCTAGCGTGGCGCCCATGGAAAAGCGCTTCACCCGTCGCGATTTTGTCAAAGCCACCGCCGCCGGAGTGACGGCTTCGGCCACCCTGCCGACCACGAGTCTTGCGGCAGATCAACCAGGGCAGGGACCCAATGTTCTGACACCCAAGTCGGTTCGCCCGGTCGTGATTGCTTCGGCCAACGGAAACTTTCACAAGAACGGTGGCAGCCAAACCTGTGTCGAGACTGCGTTTGCCGGCATGAAGGGGGGGATGGATGTCCTGGAGGCCCTGATCGCGGGCGTCAACATCGTCGAACTGGATCCGGAGGACACCAGTGTCGGATATGGCGGGCTTCCCAATGCCGAGGGCGTGGTGCAACTAGATTCCTGCTGCATGCACGGTCCCAAGAAGCGCGCCGGCGGGGTGGCGGCCTTGGAAGGCGTGCGGACGCCGTCCAAAGTCGCCTACGCGGTCATGGAATCCACCGACCACCATCTGCTGGTGGGGAAGGGAGCGCAGGATTTCGCCCACCACATGGGGTTTACCATCGAGGCGGATCTCAACACGGAGCGTTCCCGGAAGGCCTGGTTGGAGTGGAAACGCCAGACGGATCCGAAACATTATCTCCGGCCGCAGGACCGCACCACCGGAGCCCGTTTGGACAACCAGCGAATCCTGCGGAAGCTGATCGACCAGGGGGTGATTCCGGCCCGGCATTACTGGGGCACCATCAACTGCGACGGCGTCAATGCGAAGGGCGAGGTGTGTGGAGTCACCACCACCAGCGGGTTGGCGTGGAAGATTCCCGGCCGGGTGGGCGACTCGCCCATTCTCGGAGCCGGGCTGTATGTCGACGGCCAGGTCGGCGCGGCGGGTTCCACCGGACGCGGCGAAGCCAATCTGTTCAACCTCTCGTCTTACCTGGTGGTGGAGATGATGCGGCAGGGGAAGCACCCGAAAGACGCCTGCCTCGAGGCCTTGCGTCGGATCCGCGCCAACACCATTGAGAAGCGACTGAGAAAACCCAACGGCGATCCCAACTTCAACATCACCTTCTATGCCCTCAACATCCGGGGCGATTACGCGGCGGTGGCCATGTACGCTGAGGATGACAATGAGATCGGATGGGCGGGACAGGCGCAGGGACGCCATGTCCGGTATGGCGTCTGCACCGAAAACGGCCCGGCCATGTTGAACTGTGAGGCCCTCATCCCGGGGGCATTGCAGGACAATGCCTGATCGGATCAGAGCATGGCTTTGAGCAGGGCCGGATCGTCCCAGGGCACGTCATGGTAGGGCGTGCGAAGCAGGGGGTTGGTCGGACATCGCTGGAACTCCGCCGGGAAGAGCGCCACGGTCACATCCGGTGTCCGTTTCGGTCTGGGTCGTGAAGGGTTCCCATGCAGCGCTTGGTGGAAATAGGTTGCCAGGTCCACCCCGATATAGTGGCCGATTGAGGCGATCGGGGCGGGGCGTGGATTGCATTCCAGGAGGTAGGCGTGCCGGGTCTCCCGCTCGATGACGAAACAGAATTCCAGGAATCCATTGAAGCGGGTGTGGCGGGCCATGGCGCGCGCCGTTGCCTCCATCTCCGGATGGTCCGTGAAGCGCACCGAGGCGCCCGGCCCGGCGGGCTCCGGATGGACCGTCTCCTTGTAAACGCCGTACCCCGCAAGAATCTCGCCGTCGAGGGCGACCGCCGAGTAAATGGCCGCCGGCCCAACGACGAACTGCTGGACAGAAAGGGTGCGCAATGTGCGTTCATCTGCCGATTCCGGGAGCGCACCGACCTCCGGTTCCTCCAGCAGGTGCAACCGGGTCAGCTCCTCATACGCCTCCCGGATCTCGGTGTCGGTGGCGCAAATGCGGACTCCCAGTCCTGACCAGCCGCGGGGGGATTTCAGAACGACCGGCCGGTCCTGCCATTGGTTGCGGAATTCCAGGGCGACGCCAACGGACGGTGCCGAAACCTGGGCTGGGGTGCGGAGCCCGAGCCGCTGGGCGGCGCGAAGGGTGGCGTTCTTGTTGAAAGTGGACTCCATTCGCCCGGTCGGCGGGAGTGAGCGACGAAGGACCTTGAGAACAGATGGGGACAGTCGGGACCGGATGTCGGGTTCGCCCAGAGCGGAGTGCAGGGAATGAATGGAGGGATCGTCGCCCGGGAGTACCATGGCGGGCCGGAAGTCCTCGATGGCCTGCGCCAGCAGTCCGCAGAACTCACGGGTGGTGTGGGCTGGGCCTCGAAACCGGTAAAACCAACGGACAAAGCGGCTCTTGGCAATGAGGGCTTCCGGATAGCACAGGACCGCCACTTCGAACCCGGCCTGGTGAAGGGCCCGGGGCATTCGGGCGAAGCCACCCCAGTTGTCGCAACGGGCGACCAGCAGCAGCCGCGAGGCTTGATCGGTTGGGAGATTCCAGCGGGTGTGCGGACGAGGTCTCTGAGCAGTAGCCATGGCGGGTGAAGCGTTGTGGTCCAGCTGGCGGTCGTTGAACAGAAGGAATTGCAACCTGATTCGCGCCCGGCCGCCGGCAAACTCGGTGACCCGTTCCCGACGACAGCCGGGATTGCAGTCTTGATGGTCCCCGGATTCTCCACCACCTTTTAAAGAGCTCCCATCCTCATCTCCGCGTTAACCATGACTCCAACGATCCACGTCCTGTTTGCTCGCGGCTTCGCGGTCGTGCTCCTGTCCGTTGTTGGTGGACAGGCGGCCGGGATCTTGCGTTTTGTCGAGCCGTCTCCGTTTTCGATGCAGTTCACCGGTGCCGAGGTGCCCATCGTCCTGAGCGCGGTCATCGACGACGATTTGATCACGACGGCGGATGTGTTCGTCGACGGAGTCCGTCTTGGAACTGCCCAGTACTGCTGCCCGTTTTGTCCCTGCGCGCGGCCGCTTCCTGGGGAGGAGCTGATTCTCCAAATCCCGCGGGACCCCACGGGCGGCATTCCCTCCGGAAATCCATGGCAGGGTTGGACCAACCCGCCGCCGGGCCTCCATACTCTCAAAGCCAGGGGAGTTTCAGAGCAGGGTGTGACCGTGGAGTCGCCGGACGTCCAGGTCGTTGTACGTGCCCCGTTCGACCTGGGATTGCGTATCCGTTCCAACGGAGAAGGAACCCTCATATTTACCATTCCCGACGCCCCCCTGGTGGGTCCCTTTGATCTCCAGAAAAGCCGGGACTGCACGACCTGGTCACGAGTGGGACGCTTTGTCGTCGGCGACATGGCGGCCTATCAATGGGACACGCCCGATCCCAAGGATGACCAGCCCTGGTTCTATCGCTCGATCCCCGCAACGGGGCCCTGAGGTGGAGTCGGCGGAGGGGAGAGTGAGGAGGCTGAAGACGGATCGCCCCGACGGTCCCATCCTCCTACACAACCTGAGGGGACAGTCTCCCCCGTTTCAGACCGGCTTCAGCTCGAAGACGTGGGACTGCCAGGCACTCATGTCCAGATAAAGGCCGCGCGAATCAAGTTCGTCGCCGTGCCGCTCGTAGCAGGCCTCTCCCAGGAGATCCTCCAGCCGCCAGGTCCGGCCGCCGAGTCCCGCGAGGGTGGGACGGACGTAGCATTGACTGGGATGATCGGCGTAATTGACGGCCACCAACCAACGCCGTTCGTCGGGCTCCTCCCAAGCAAACGACACGAAGGAGTCCGCGGAAGGGTTCCCGTCCCAGGCCGGTGTGCAGTCCAACAGGCGCCAGGCACCGTTTCGAGGGGGCGATTGTCGGAGAACGCGGAGCAGGCGATCGTAGAATCCCTGAAGGATCGGGTTGGGAATCTCCATCGGTGCCCGTCCCAGATGCGGGGAGAGACGCTTGAGCCGGCCCTCGAACTGGCCCTGGTGAAAGAACCGGAGTCCGGGCGTGAAATAGGTAATCACAGCGGCCGCCTGATGTTGGCCAGGCGGAAATGTGGCGGCGGCGCGCGGTTCATCATGGTTCTCAAGAAAACGTGCCGAACGACTCTGGAAGTCGAGCCCGGCCACCAGATGTTCCCGCACGGGCTGCGCCGGACCTGCCCGCAATCGATCGTACAGCCGCTTGTCGTAGGTGTAGTCAAAGCCTTGTTGCTGGAGGGTCCATTCCAGGTCCCAGTAGACCTCCGCCATGAAGCAGAACCCTGGAGCCTGCTGTCGAACGGCGTCGAGGGCCTTGGGCCAAAAGGGTTCCATTTTCCGGTTCCAGGTTCGCTCGAACACGTCCGGGAGAACCAGCATGGCCATGTCACAGCGGACGCCATCGCATTGGGTGGCCATCCGGGTCAGTTCCCCGATCATGGCTTGCTGAAGGGAGGGGTTGGCATAATCGAGTTGCAGGGTATCCGGCCAGCCGGGGAAGTACGGATCCCGTCCGTGCGCGAAGATCCGGGGTCCACCGCTGGCCGGAATCCGGATGAAATTGACCGGGGCCTGGGAGAGTTCGGCTTCGGATCCAGCCACGTAGTATTCCGGATGCTCGGCCACCCACGGGTGATCGGGCGCCGTGTGATTGGGTACAAAGTCGAGCATCAGCCGGAAGCCCCGTTTCCGGAGGCGTTCCCGCAGGCGGGCCATAGCGGCGTCCCCGCCCAGCGAATCCGAAACGTGGTAGCCGGTGATGGCAAACCCGGATCCAGGAATGTCCTCATCCCGGAGGTCGGGCAGTGTCTCTTCGAATTCATGTCGCCATTCGGGGCGGGACCGGGAGATCTGGCGTCCCACCTCACCGGTGCTCCAGACGCTCAGCAGCCAGATACAGTCGAAGCCGAGTTCGGCGAGTCGGTCCAGTTCGGTCTCTGGAATGTCATCGAGTGTCGCGGACCTTCCCAGCGTGCGGGAGAGTTCATTCAGCCAGACCCGGGTGTTGA
>JBGAPN010000003.1:0-35520 GCA_044221235.1 Limisphaerales bacterium | reverse complement strand
TTTGTGATGAAGCGTCCGAGTCCCTCGCCCATCTGACGTGTTTGGAGCACAGTGGATTGTTTTCGACAGTTGAATCAGTCTTTTCACCAGCTCCTTTGGTCAGTCCGGAATCCTGGGCAGCGGGTGGAATGCCGATCACGGACTGGATTGAAATCCGACCATCCAATGGACAATTGACTTCGAAATGCCACTGCTACCTCCAGCCGACCACGCCGCCTCATGTTGAAAGTTAAGGACACCCTTCGTGCCACCGTGCACCTGACCTTCGATGGGCGGGTCGTGAAGGCATATCATGGCCCTGACGCGGAAAAGCGTTTCGACAACGAAGTCCACGTGCTGAAATTCCTCGAATCCAGGGGCTGCACCTTTGTGCCAAAACTCCTTGAAGCCGATCGTTCCCGGCTTCGGATAATCACGACAAATTGCGGGACCCGTGTGGAACATTTGGATGAGAGCAGGACCCGGGAGCTGTTCGCGGAACTGGAGCCCTTCGGAGTCCGGCACGACGACCCGGATATGCGGAATGTCACTTACCGCCAGTCCGACGGGCGCTTCTGCGTGATTGATTTTGAATTCGCCACCATCCTGCCTGGTTTCGAAAATCAGCCCGACCCAACGTCTGCCGAATGAAAGACGACCCTCCCGCCCTCACCCAACTCCGCTGGCACGGCTGGACCGACCGCGGAAAGGTGAGGTCAAACAATGAGGATTCGTTCCTCGGCCTCCAATTCGACGCCCGGGAGGTCCACATTTTGGGAAAGGTGGGTGAAGGTTCGCTGAGGGACTTTGATCGGGCATTCGCCGTCTGTGACGGGATGGGCGGGGCGTTGGCGGGTGAATTTGCCAGCCGGATTGCCGTGGAAAAGATCACGCGACTTCTGCCCCGTTCATTCCAGCAGTCGGCGACGGGGCTTTCCTCCGGTTTCTCCGATGTCCTGACCGAACTTTTCACCCAAATCCATCGTGCTCTCGTGTATTTGGGACAAAGCTACGATGAATGCTCGGGGATGGAAACGACCCTCAGTCTGTGCTGGTTTACACCCGGCTGGATGTACTTCGGGCATATCGGTGACAGTCGCATTTACTACCTCTCGGCCCGGGAAGGCGGAATCCGCCAACTCTCAAATGACGATACCTATGTCGGTTGGCTCCACCGGACGGGGCAGATCAACGAACGGGAGGCCCGTCAACACCCGCGACGCAATGTCCTGCAGAAGGCGCTGGGCGGGGGAAACCAATTCGTCGACCCTCAAGTAGGAGCGGTGGCCATTGAACCAGGAGACCTCTTTTTACTCTGCACCGACGGCCTGGCGGAGGGACTTTACAACTCTCGGATTCTCGAGCTGCTGCGTTCAAAGCATGCGCCTGAAACGGGATTAAATCCTGCTCGATGCCTGGTGGACGCTTCCGTCGAAGCCGACGGTAGGGACAATACCACTGCATTGGTCATTCAGGTCAACTGAGTGTGGCGTCCTCGGTGGGTGCCAACGCACCCGACCCAAGCCTTTCGAAAGGATTTGCCCCGGGTCCACCGCTGTGGAACCGGGGCATGATTCTTTCGCCTGATCAGACTCCGTTCAGGAACCGGAGGCCAAATGGAGCTCTCTGTCTCCGCTTATTGCCCTCCGACTCCCGAAACAAGGGGTTCAACCGTGGTAGGCTTCTTCGCCGTGTTCGGTGAGATCCAAGCCGATGCGCTCGTCTTCCTCGCTGGGCCGAAGACCAACGACCGCCTTGACGATGAATGTGAGGACAATCGTGGCGACCACAGACAGCACCAGGGTCACCACTACGGCCTTGATCTGTTCCACCACCAGGGGTTGGAAGAGGGAGTCCGTCACTTTGTCTTTGAGATTCGTCGCCAGGTTGGAGTTTGCCGAATTGCGGGCGAGCATGCCGGTGAGGATGGCTCCCATCGTCCCACCCACTGCGTGCACGCCGAACGTGTCGAGCGCGTCGTCGTAGCCCAGCTTGGGTTTGAGATAGGCGCAGGCCGCGAACGGAATTGCGCCGGCAAAGATGCCGATAATGAACGACCCATCCGCAGTGATGAACCCGCAGGCAGGGGTCACGACCACGAGGCCGGCGACCGCGCCCGAGCAGAAGCCGAGAATCGAAGGCTTGCCGCGCAGAATCCATTCGAGCACGGCCCAGACGAAGGATGCAACGGCAGCTGCAATCGTCGTTGTCATGAACGCATTCGCAGCGACGCCGTCCGCGGCTACCGCGGATCCAGCATTGAATCCATACCAGCCAACCCAGAGCATTCCGGTCCCGATGGCGCACATGGTCATGCTGTGCGGCTGCATGGGTTCCTTGTTGTGCCCGAGTCGGGGCTTGAGCAGCAGGCAGAGGATCAAGGCGCTCCAGCCGGAACTCATGTGAACCACCGTGCCGCCGGCGAAATCAATGGCTTTGATCTTGGCATCGGCATTCCAGACGCCATTCATGGCCCCATTGACCCCCCAGACCCAGTGGGCCAGCGGGAAGTAGACAACGACCATCCAGAGCCCCACAAACAGGAGGATTGCCGAAAATTTCATGCGTTCGGCAATGGCGCCCAGGATCAGAGCCGGCGTAATGATGGCAAACATCAGCTGGTACATGCTGAACACACTCTGGGACACCCAGTACGAGTAATTGGTGTTGGGAGCCGGGCCGACATCCTTGAGGAACGCGAATTTCTTGAGATCGCCCACCCAGGCGGGTGCACCGTCTGCAAATACGAAACTGTAACCGAAGACGTACCAGAGAATCGTGACGAGCCCCGCGATGCCAAAGCACTGCGCCACCACCGATAGCATGTTCTTCTTGCGGACAAGCCCGCCATAAAAAAGGAACAGGCCGGGAAGAGTCATGAACAACACCAGGGCGGCACAGACCATCTGGAACCCATTGTGGCCCGGGCCTGCCGTCGCCGATGTGGGGGTCGCCAAGCCATCAGGAATCTTTCCGTCCGCCCCCTTCAAAGGAGCGGTCGGATCGGTGTTGTTGACGTATGCCTCCAAGCTGGCAATGCGCTGTTCCAACGAAGGAGTAGGCGCATCCGCGGCGCGGGCGATGGGAGCCCGTGCAAAGGTCATCGTCAGTGCAACCAGGAGAATAACTCGGAAAAGTGTCTTCATGTTCGAAAGAGGGGTGTTTCTTGAATTGGGGTGATATCAGACAGCACTTTCACCCTTCTCCTCGGTGCGGATCCGGATGGCTTCATCCACGGGCGAGACGAAAATCTTTCCGTCTCCGATTTTTCCGGTCTTTGCGGCCTTGATGATGGCGGCCGTGGCTTCAATGGCCTTCTCGTCGCCGACCACCAGCTCCACTTTGATCTTCGGGAGGAAATCCACCGTGTATTCGCTCCCTCGGTAGATTTCCGTATGCCCTTTCTGGCGTCCAAATCCTTTCACCTCGCTCACGGTCATTCCGGCGATGCCTACTTCGTGCAGCGCGTCTTTGACCTCCTCTAGTTTGAACGGCTTGATGATGGCTTCGATTTTCTTCATATGATGGCTAAATAACTGGATGATCTGCAGGGCCGGACATTCGCCGGCCATTCCGTCCGATGTTGGAAAACGATCAACAGCATCGGGCCTGTGCCCTCTCAAGCACCGGGAATGCCACCCGTTCAAATCCGACCGCGGAGCACGCACACCAACTCGCTTTATTTCAGCGTGTTATGATCAAAAAAAAGATTCATCGAAACCCTGACAGAATTGTACGGATGGCTTTTTTTGATCACACACCAACAAATGAATCAGATGACGCATTGGAGGCTGAACGATGAAGAACATGCAGGCGATTCCCGGACTCGGAAACCTGACCAACCGCGTCGTTGCCGCTGAATACTCACCTAGTTTGGAAAGCCTACGTTCCGACTTCAGGGAACAGGGAACACATCCAGCCTCGCCTTCTGGACCCACCTTGCCTTCGAATCGAGACATCGACGTCATGAGCAGCGCACACACTCCTCGCGAACTTGGTTACCGAATGCCGGCCGAATGGGAACCTCACGCCGCCACCTGGCTCACATGGCCCCGCCCGGACGGCATCAGCTTTCCGGGGAGGTACGAACCAGTTCCGGAAACCTACGCCCAGTTTGTTTTCCATCTGGCGAAGCATGAGGAGGTCCACATCAATGTGTGGAATGACGATCTTGGGGAGGAGATCCGGAAGGTCCTCCGCCGGCATCATGTCTCCATGGAGCGGGTACACCTTCACCCATTTCAATCCTACGAACCCTGGTGCCGCGACCACGGTCCCCTATTTGTTGTGCGGGACCGCGGCGGTAGCCGCGACCGTGCCATTGTGGACTGGGGTTACAATGCCTGGGGCGGCAAATATCCTCCATTCGACCTCGACGATGAAATTCCGCAGCACATCGCCCGCCTCCGCGGCGTTCCGGTCTTCACTCCCGGCATCGTCATGGAAGGGGGATCCTTGGAGGTCAACGGGCGCGGAACACTCATCACTACGGAGTCCTGCCTGCTCAACCCGAACCGCAACCCTCATCTGTCCCGCGACGACATCGAGCGATATCTGCGGGAGTATCTCGGCGTCAGTCATATCCTGTGGCTCGGTGATGGCATCGTGGGCGATGACACCGACGGCCACGTGGACGACCTGACCCGGTTCGTGAACGCCACCACGGTCGTGACCGTGGTGGAGCCGGACCCGGACGATGAGAATCACGAACCGCTCGAAGAGAACCTGAGCCGATTGCGGCAATTGAAGGACCAGGACGGGCGACCGCTGCGCATCGTTGAACTCCCGATGCCGCGTCGGATCGAGGTTGAAGACCAACGGTTGCCCGCCAGCTACGCCAACTTCTACATCGCCAACCACAAGGTCATTGTCCCGACATTCCGGGATCCCAGGGACGTGGTGGCCCTGGAAACACTGCAGCGGGAATTCCCGGACCGAAAAGTGGTAGGAATCGATTCCACAGACCTGATCTGGGGTCTTGGATCCTTCCACTGTATCAGCCAGCAAGAACCCGCCTGAGTCTGCAAGGTATGGCGCCGCGGCCGACGGCGCCACGCTAGGCTTGTCGATGCCGCGACGCGCTGTAGCTTGGCGTGGATGAAGGTCGTCCAGATCACCCCGGGCGCCGGAGGCATGTATTGCGGAAACTGTTTCCGGGACAATGCCCTCGTCACCGCTCTGAGGCGGCAGGGACATGAGTCACTCATGGTGCCCCTGTATCTCCCCATGACGTTGGATGAGATTCCCGCCCAGGCGGACACACCCACGTTCTTCGGAGGGCTCAACGTTTTCTTCGACCAGAAGTTTAGCTGGTACCGGCGGGCACCCGCATGGTTTCGCAGAATCTTTGACGCACCGGCGTTGCTCAAGATGGCGGCTGGGAAGGCGGCCAAGACCCGGGCAACGGACGTTGGCGAGCTCACCGTGTCGATGCTGGAGGGAGAGAATGGCAATCAAGCACGCGACTTGGAGGAATTGGTTTCCTGGTTGAAGGCACACAGCCAACCGGACGCCATCTTTCTCTCCAATGCCCTGCTGATCGGTTTTGCCCGGCGGCTCAAGGCTGCGTTGGGCACCCGAGTGATTTGTTTCCTGCAGAGTGAAGAATCGTTTCTCGATTCGATTCCGGAACCCTGGAAGACGCGGGCTTGGGAAACACTCGCGGAGAGAGCGAATGATGTCGACGGCTGGATCGCCCCTTCCCGCTATTTCGCCGGCCGCATGAGCGAACGTCTGGGCTTGTCCTCCAGAAGGATGGCCGTCGTGCCCAATGGAATCAGCCTCGAAGGTTACAATTCCCTCCCTTCAAGGCCCGCCCCGAAACCGGGCGATCCATTGTCGCTCGGGTTTTTTGCCAGGATGTGCCCGGACAAGGGACTGGACACGGTCGTCGACGCCTACATCGAGTTGCGGCGCCGAAACCGGATTCCCAACCTCAGGCTCCGGATCGGCGGAGGTTGCGGTCCGGGTGATGAGCCATTCGTGGCAGAACAACGGGAAAAACTCCGTGCCGCGGGTATTCTTGCTGAGGTCTCTTTCCATCCCAACTTGTCCCGCCAGCAGAAGATCGAGTTCCTCTTCTCCTGCGATGTTCTTTCGGTCCCGTCAAGGATGAGCGAATCCTTTGGCCTCTATGTCATCGAGTCCCTGGCGGCAGGCACGCCGCTGGTCCAGCCCGAAGTCGCCACGTTTCCGGAACTGATTTCGGATACAGGCGGCGGATTGCTTTGCGGCCCCAACAATGCCGGAGCGCTGGTCGAAGCCTTGGAACCCATGCTTCAAGACCCGGAACGCCTGCGAAACCTTGGCAGCCGCGGGCGTCAATCCGTCAACGCACGGTACACGGACGACACAATGGCGCAGGGTGTATTGAACGCATTGAAGACATTAGAAGAGGCGTCGGCCTCGGAACGGAAGGCCGCCACCCGTGTGCGAGGCTCCCTCTGACCGCACGTCGAATCCTGCGGAGTCGCCACATCCCAATCGGTACCGGAAACGCCTACAAATCCACCCAAACCCGACCCTCGCGCACCGCGACCGCCAACGGTTTGAGCGGCAGGTCCGGGCGTGTCAGGCAGGCTCCGGTCGTTACATCGAATTCCCAGCCGTGGAGCGGGCAATACAACCGGGCGCCATCCAGATACCCCGCACCCAATGGAGCACCACGGTGCGGACACCGATCGTCCACGACGCGGAAGTCGCCGGCCACATTCGCGAGAGTCAACCGACGACCCTGCACCTCCACGGTTCGGCAACGTCCAGGGCCCAGCGATTCCACAGCGGCAACTTCATGCCAACTCACGGCTGCTTCCCCGGGGCCGGAGGTTGGGTGGAGGGCGGTGTCGCCGGCTTTTTCTTCCACGGCATGTCAGGAAACTTCTCAGGCAGCTTGAAGGACTGCGGCGCTGGGGCTGCCATCCTGAGTTCATCGTCTCCGGCACCGGGCGTTTTTGACGGAGCCGTCATGTCCTGCTTCCACGAGGCGATCCGGGCTTGGAGGCCATGGTGCTCCGCAGTCTTCTTGTCACCCGACTTCATGTAGAACAACGAAAGGTTGGTGTGAACCAGCTGTTCATTGGGTTTCAACCGTTCCGCCTTGTGTCCCTCGGCGATGGCGGTGGCATAGTCCCCTTTTCGATAATGGCACATGGCGATGCTCAACTGGGCATCAAAATGGTTTGGGTCCCGCGCCAGGATCGCGGAAAGCTTTTCGATCGCCGAATCGAACTGCCCCATCGAGAAGTCGAACATGGCGTCGTCGTAGTGCGCCTGAAAATCATCCACGGATTCAACGTGCGCAGGAATGAGCTCCGGGGCAAGTGCCGTCCACAGCCGCTCAACGTCCCATCAACGCGACCATCACCCGGGCCAGCTCATCCGCAGCCCGGGCCACCTTCCTCTGGAACCGGATCAGATCTGGAATTTTGCCGGGCGAACACGCCAGCATCCAGGCCAGCCGCCTGAAGTCGAGCTGGTCGTCTGCAGTCATCAGGGCCCCAAAATCCAAAGGAAGCGCATCGCCCGCTGCATCGGATATCACCCGCACTGTGGCTGAAGGAATACCGCGCTCCCGGCAAAGGGCGCGTATGGTTCCCGACTCCATTTCCACCGCATCTGCCCCGGATTTCAGATGGAGTGCGGCTTTCTCCTCCGGCGTCACCGCCACGCGATCCACTTCCAGGAAAGCCATGGGACGCGCGGAAGCGGTGTCCAGGCCCGCCCGTGCCGGAAACGATGGATCCGCACAATACCCGACGGTACCCACGGATAATCGAGGATCCAGTCCACCGGCAAATCCGGCCGTCACCACCCAGTCGATGGACATGACCTCCACCAGCCGGGAAGCGACCCTCCTCGCGTTTCGAGAGCCCATGCCCGTCACGATCACAACGATATTTCCCGACCGCCACGCCCCACCCCGCTCCAGCGACGGCTCGCGCCTCCAGGTCCCGGCACCGGACTTCTCCCAAGCCCTGCGAAAGGGCCCAGCCTCCTCGGGAACGGCAAAAAAGAGCAGCTGGACCGGGCCATGAGGTCCGCGCCGGCCTAATTCCACGATAAGTCCTCCGGAGAATCAGCCAGCAGCCGGCTTTGCCAGTCTCCCTTGGCACGCAGGATATGGCGCCAGAGCTGGGTAGGAGGCACCCGAAACACCAGGTCGGGCGTGGCCGTGTGGAGCAGCCAGGACTCCCGTCTCATTTCCTCGTCGAGCTGCCCAGGCGCCCAACCTGCATATCCGGCGAACACCTTCATCCGGACCGCTTCGGCTTCGGTCCGACCCAACTCGAGCATCTTATCCAGATCGTGGCCCAGCGTCAGGACGTCCATCAAGTTCCCGTCAGGTTGATCGAGTTCATGATGTAGATAACTGAGCGCCGCGGGTTGGACCGGTCCGCCGTTGAACACCGCCAGTTCCTCCAGAGCCTCCGGAACCGTGGATTCCAGAACCTCGCCCAGTTTCCGGTCGGTGGGCTGGTTGAGAATCAATCCAAATGCCCCTTTGGAATCGTGCTGGCACACCAGTACAACGGCGCGATGGAAAACACTTCCCAGCAGCTTCCCGCCATCCAGCAGCAGCATTCCCCGCAGTGACTTGAACCCCTTGGGCATGAAATCTGAGCCAATTCTGGTCGAAGCTTGAGCGTGCGGCAAACCCGATTAGCCTGACTGCCGTGAAGACATTGATCCTGATCTTGGTGCTGGTTTGCGCGGCGGGCGGTGTAGCGTCCGGCTGCAAGTCTTCCGGCAGCCGCGAATTTATCCCCGGGCGTGGCTGGGTGCCCAATGACTGATCCCAGCAAACTCCCCACGCCAATACGTCGCTATGGCGTCACAGCCAGGCGTTGGTCCACGGCGCTTTCGGCCATGAGCACGCCCTGCTCCTTATAGGCGCGAAGGACAAAGTGGGTCGCTGTCGACAGGACACCTTGGAGCGTGGACAACTTTTCGGAGACAAATGCCGCCACCTCCCGCAGGTTGGCCCCCTCCACTTCCACCAGCAGATCGTAGCCTCCGGACATCAGGTGGCAGGACCTGACTTCGGAATACTTGGAGATTCTCTCGGCCAGCTTGTCAAAGCCCCCTCCGCGCTCCGGGGTGATCTTGACCTCGATCATGGCCCGGACTAGGTCGCGTCCCAGCTTCTCCTCGTTGAGCACGGCCCGATAGCCCAGTACCAGGTGGTTCTGCTCGGCCTGTTTGATACGGGAACGCACCTCTGATTCGGGAATACCCAACATGGCCGCCAACTGGGGGGCAGACAACGACGCATCGGAGGCTAGCAATTTAAGCAACGGATCCATCCGCGGCAGATTCAACGCCGACCGATTGGCCGGAGGAAGGGAATTCTGACCTTGGCGCGACGTCAGGAGGGGATAGGTTCCTCATTCCGGGCCGCCTTTACCGACGGAAACGGACGGAGTTCCATGGGCTCGCCGTGGTCCAAATGCTCCCGGCAGATCCCAAAAAACTCGGCGCGGGTCATCGCGCGCCGGATGCGATGCAGGAAGTCCATCGCCGTATCGGCATTCAGACCCACTCCCTGGCCAATGAAATTGAGGTACCGCTTCATCTGTTCGACCTGGAGACGTTCCTTCGACTCAGGCGGCTCCGTGGCGATCCACAAATCCTCGATGTAACCAAGCACATCCTGTCCTCGCGGAAGGGTGACCGGATCTCCTGCGAGGTATTCCCGGATTTGGGAGAAAAGCCAGGGGTTCCGGATGCAGCCCCGACCGATCATCAAGCCGTGTGCACCAGTCGATTGAAGAATCCCGGCAGCCCGGGCCGGTGAATCCACATTTCCATTGGCCAGCACCGGACAGTTCAAAGCCTCCACTGCGAGGGCAATGGCATCGTAATGGACCTCACTCCGGTACATTTCCGACACAGTCCTTCCATGGACGGTCACCAAATCCAGTTCATGGCGGCGAAACACCTCCAAAAGGGCCTCGAACTCGCCGGGGTCCGAGAAGCCGATCCGTGTTTTGACCGTGAACCGGGTGTGCACCGCCTCCCGCAGGGCACCAAGAACCTCATCGACTCTCGGGAGGTCCCGCAGGAGTCCACCACCGGCGCATTTCCGATACACGATCGGAGCGGGGCACCCAAGATTCAGGTCGATGGCCGCCACTGGATAGTGCTGCAACTCTCGCGCGGCCCGCGCCAGCGCCACCGGGTCATTGCCGATCAGTTGGGCAACCGCCGGACGCCCTGTCGGATTCTCAATGAGGCTCCGCAGGATCCATTTCTCCGGACGCCACGTGGCCGTCACTCGAAAATACTCCGTCCAGTAAACATCCGGTCCGCCACGCGCCACCAAAAGACGCCAGAACGGCAGGTCTGTGACATCCTGCATCGGCGCCAAGGCAAGAATGGGGCGATTGCCTGTCAGCAACGGGGTCAGATCAGCGCTCATGTGACTTCCACGCCGGACTCCACCAGTCCGTCCAACTCAGAACGGCTCATCCTCACTGGTATCGGATTCCGGTATGGGTGGTGGAATCTCCCCCGCGGTGGCCCAGTTCGAGAACCCGCTCAGCCTCCATTCATCCATCAGCTCCCGGGGGACTTCATTGATGAAACGGGATATGGGTTGAATGGTTGGGTTGCCCTGGAAGATGCGTATCAGCGGATAGGTCAGGTACAACTCATCCCGGGCGCGAGTCGTTGCGACATAAAAGAGTCTCCGCTCCTCTTCCAGAGCCTCCGGAACCTCAAGCGAGCGCTGGGTCGGAAAGGATCCGTCACACAGCATCACGACGAACACCACTCCGAACTCAAGTCCCTTGGCCTGATGGACCGTCGACAGACGCAATCGTTCCTCGTCGTCACCCCGCCGAGACGATTCATCCGCCTCCAAACTTGTCTGGAGGGCCAACTGGGAAAGAAAGTCAGTCACGCTTCGAAACTGCTCCGCGTACGCAGCCAGTTGTTCCAGATCCTCGAGCCGTCGCCGCGCATTGTCATAATTGGCCTCGAGATAGTCCGCGTAGTCCGCCTCCACCACATGGCGGATCATCCGAGCTGGAGAAAGCCGAATCCCAGGAGCCTCCGCTTGGGATATCGTTGCACAGAATTGTGCCCATGCCGATTGAGTGCGCTTGGAGATGCCCGAGGTCATGGAGCCCAGCACCGGGGAGATCGGGAGATGCGGTCCCGATCCGGCCGCTTCCTCGCCATCGGTGCCGCCGTCATTGTCGGAAACGGAGGATGCGGCAGGTGGACTGGTCAGTCGGGGCTCCATTGCCGCACAGAACTGGGCCCAGAGCTTCTCTGATCCGCGCCCGCCTACGCCGGGAAGCATTCGCACCAGGCGCTTGAAGGCGAGTTCGTCGGCAGGATTGGTGACAAACTTCAGATACGCGGCAACATCCTTGATGTGGGCCTGTTCAAAAAAGCGAATGCCGCTTGTTATCAGGAACGGGACATTGTGACGCGTCAGCTCCAGCTGAAGTTCCAGTGCATGGAAATGCGACCGGTACAGGACACAGATGTCATCCAGGCGCCGGCCCTCGTCCCGGAGTTCCAGGATTCGTTGGACGACAAACAATGCCTGTTCCCCTCCGTCATTGCTGGCCACCAGGACAGGCTTCATCCCTGACGGGCGGGCAGGCTGAAGTACTTTGGGAAACTGACGGCTGTTGGCCGCAATCGCGGCATTGGCCAGGGACAGGATTTCCGGAGTGCTGCGATAATTGGTTTCGATCCGAAACACCTGCGCAGTCGGATGGCGACGGGGAAAATCGAGAATGTTGGCGAAGTTGGCCCCACGCCAGGAGTAGATGCTTTGCGCATCATCGCCCACCGCCATGAGGTTTCCGTGCAACCCGGATAACTCGTCCAATAACTGTCCCTGCAGCGTGTTCGTATCCTGATACTCATCGACCAGCACGAACTGAAACCGCCGTTGATAAAGTTCCTTCAGGTCCGGTTGCTCGCGCATCAAACGCAACCAGAGGAACAGGAGGTCATCGAAGTCCATCAGACCGGCGGCACGCTTGCGGACGGTGTACCGGCGCTCGATGTCAGTAATCGCGGGCTCCAGCTCGGCAAAGGACGGGTGATCTTGATCAAGGACTTCCCGGATCGATCGGCCCGTATTCAGCGCCATCGAGAAAATCTCCCCCAATACTTCCGGTTTGGGGAATCGCGTCGCCTTGGGATCAATCCCGGATTCCTGGATGCAGGTGGCGAGCAAATCCTTCGAGTCTTCGCGGTCTGCCACTGTGAATCCAACCTGGTATCCCAAACGTTCAGCGTGACGACGGAGAACCCTCAGTCCCACCGAATGAAATGTGCCCCCCCAAAGCCGGGAGAGGTCCCCTCCGATTAGATCGGAGACCCGCTGCATCATCTCCCGCGCCGATTTATTGGTAAACGTCAGCAGCAGGACCCGCTCGGGCGGAACCCCATGCTCCAAAAGCCAGGCCACACGATAGGTCAGCGTCCTCGTCTTGCCGGCACCAGCGCCGGCCAGGACGAGGGCCGGGCCGGGAGCCGCCGAAACCGCAGCCAACTGCTGCGGATTCAACTCGCCGACGTAGTCGATGCGTAGCGCAGGGGTCCCGGGATGGGCACGAAGTTGGTACTCTCGAGTCACCGGGCTCAAGTAAACGGGAAATTGAACGCGGGTCCATCGCGGAGCGAGGATCGTTCTGGCACACAACCTTACAGTGTGTCCCTGGCCGCGCCCTTAGGCCGCCTTTGCCAAGCGGCGCTCCAAACGCGCCAGATTGGCCTCAATCAGCTCAATATACTCGTTACGATCCGACTTGGGATCGACCAAATACCGGTATACCGCCTGGAAATCCTTCTCGATCTTGGGCCGGACGTAATTGGACCAAAACCCGGGCGTCTTTCGCATCAGGTCATCCACCGACGCAAATACCTGCCCCCCACCGCCTCGCCCGGCGTTGAACGCGGCGGATTCGGCAAATTCCTCGTACAGGATCGGGAGCTTGTCGATGTAGTCCGGCGCAGCCATCTGCCCGAGCAGGTCGGACGTGCCCAAGGCGAACCCAGTCACCTTTTCCTCTTCCGATTCAAACGGAATGGCAGCGATATTCACGCCCAAGCCAGTGCAACGGATCATATTCTGAACGGCCCGTACCTGCCGAAGAGTGAATCCGTGGGCAATCAGGAGGCGCTCTGCAAAATCACACGAACGGTTGACGTGGGTGGCGGTGTATTTCGCCCCAGTACCCTCCTTGTCATCCAATCGCTTCAGATACCCGGTGTCATGCAACAAGATGGCCAATAATCCCAATTGAAAGGTCTCTTCCGATAGCTTGGGTTCGGCACCCGCTTCGGCCCTCCGGAGCAGGAGTGTGGAAAAACACAAGGTTCCCTGAAGGGTATGCTCCAAATCGTGATACCGGGCATCAATGGCTTGGTATTCGGGGTGACGGCCCTCAAAACAATCCATCGCCCATGGGAAAACCCTGGCTACGAAACCCTGATCCCCGGTTGGGAACATCCGCCAGTAGTTCTGCGCAACACGACGCTGGACAGCCACACGGTCTCGGGTTTCCACATTCATGGGCATTGGGAACCGGAATACCAGATTTTGAACCAACGTCACGGCCAATGTATGGCAGGTTTCGATCCATTGCAGTATCGCGAAAAATCACGACCTGATCAATCGGCGAAATCCCCCCGCGGCAACCTCAATGGTCCCGGCAACCGGATTCGACCGAGCCGCTTGAAGAAATGTCCTCCCGGTTTCGTCGGCCGCCTTCCACAGTCCATGAAACTCCTCCCGTTACTCCTCATCAGCGTTCTCACAATTCAGAATCTTCTGGCCGACAAGAGCATCGTGCTGGTTGCGGGGGTGCCCAGCCATGGAAAGGGGGAACACGAGTTTCGGGCCGGTGCGATTCTCCTGGCCGATGCGCTCAATCATATTCCCGGAATCAAGGCGACCGTAGCCAGCAACGGCTGGCCGGCGGATCCGTCGATCCTCAAGACAGCCAACGCGATATTGTTGTTTGCGGACGGGGGAGATGGCCATCCGGCAATTCAACCGGACCGTCTCAAGCTCTTGGATGAGTTGGCGGCCAAAGGGGTGGGAATTGGGGCGGCCCACTATGGCGTCGAAGTACCCAAAGGCGACCCGGGCGATGCCATGCTCCGTTGGACCGGAGGCTATTTTGAGACGTTCTGGAGCGTGAATCCGCATTGGACCGCCACCTTCACATCGCTCCCCAATCATCCAATCACGCGCGGGGTCAAACCCTTTTCCATCAACGATGAGTGGTATTTTCATATGCGGTTTGTACCGAACATGAAAGGGGTCACTCCGATCCTGAGCGCCGTCGCGCCCGCCGAGACCATGCAGCGCGGAGACGGACCGCATTCGGGAAATCCCGCCGTCCGCGATTCCGTCAAGAAGGGAGAACCGCAGGTCCTGATGTGGGCTTATGACCGGCCCGGCGGCGGAAGAGGATTCGGCTTCACCGGCGGGCACTTTCACAAAAACTGGTCGGACGAAAACTTCCGCAAGGTCGTCCTGAACGCCCTGGTCTGGATTGCCCATGGCGACATCCCCTCCAATGGAATTCCTTCCGCGGTCGGCTCTGACCAGCTGGCAAGGAATCTCGACGCGAAGTAGTCCATTCGACGGTGGGTACGACCCGGAACACGTGGATCCCCATCAAGGTTTTCATGGATCAGGCTCGCCGGATCATTCCGCAAATGCCTGAGGGTCCAACCCACGCAGTTTGGGAAACCATCTTTCCCGTTTCCGTCAACTTCCTTAAGGTCGCATCCGAATCCCATGAGTACGTCATCACTCTTCCTGCTCGCCGCCTCCGTCTCCGCCACGGCTTTCGTCGCTTCGGCAGACGCAGCCCGGGCAGGATTGAAAGCGGCACAGGACCAACTGAACCAGATGCAAGTTGCGCCCGGCCTGGAGGTATCCCTGTTTGCCGCCGAGCCCATGGTTGTGAATCCGACCGACATTGATGTCGATTCACAGGGCCGCGTCTGGGTGACGGAAGGGGCCAACTACCGATCCACGTTTCAAAAATGGGGGATCCTCCGCCCAGGAGGTGACCGGATTCAGGTTTTGGAGGACACCGACCACGACGGAACGGCGGACAAGGCCCTGACCTTCTATCAAGATCCCAGTATCAACTCCGCGCTGGGTATCTGCGTGCTGGGAAACAAGGTCATCGTGTCGGCAGCCCCCTACATTTTTGTGCTGACGGATACCGATGGGGACGGGGCAGCCGATCAACGGGAACTCCTCTTCACCACCAATCCCCAGTCGGCCGACCATGATCATGCGGCCCATGCGTTTGTCGCCGGCCCGGACGGACGACTCTACTTTAACTTCGGGAATGCTGGCGGCTTCCTTCGACGCCCGCCCGCCGAGCTGAAGAGCCTCCCGCTTCATGGCACGATTCCTCCCGCCCAACTCGCGAAGGGAGAAATCGTCAAGGACATCTTCGGAAAGGAGATCACGGACCAGGGACGTCCGTATCGCCAGGGCATGGCGTTTCGCTGCAGGCCCGACGGAAGCGAAGTGGAGGTTCTCGGCCACAACTTCCGAAACAACTACGAACTTGCGGTCGATTCGTTCGGTACGGTCTGGCAATCCGACAATGACGACGACGGCAACAAGGGAGTCCGCATCAACTATGTCATGGAAGGCGGCAATTTTGGCTACGCGGACGAAGTCACCGGTGCGGGATGGGGCCAGAAGCGAACCGGATGGGAGGAGGATGTCCCGCGCCGGCACTGGCATCTCAACGATCCCGGAGTGGTTCCAACGCTACTGCTGACGGGGGCAGGATCACCGACGGGCATCGCCATCTACGAAGGATCGCTCCTTCCGGGCGCGTTCCAGGGTCAGATGTTGCACTGCGATGCAGGGCCACGGGTTGTCCGTGCGTATCCAGTGACGCCCGACGGCGCCGGCTATGCCGCCAGTATGACCAATCTCCTCACCAGCAAGGACGATTGGTTCCGGCCGAGCGACGTCGCCGTGGGACCCGACGGATCGGTGTACGTATCCGACTGGAATGATGCTGGTGTCGGTGGGCACTACATGGCCGACCAATCTCTGGAGACGATGACCGGCCGCATTTACCGGGTGGCTCCTCCGGGGCATCGGCCTTCCGTTCCTCATCCCGATTTGAAAAGCGCATCCGGAACCCTGGCCGCGATCGCTTCACCCAACCTCGCCACCCGGTACCTCGCCTGGAAATCCATTGAGTCCCAGCTTGGAACGCCCGCGTTTGAATCGGAGCTCCTGAAGGTCTGGAACGGCAAGGATGCCCGGCAACGCGCCCGCGTGCTCCCCTTGTTGGCTCGGGTTCCGGGGAAAGGTGCTGGTTTCGTCGCTACCGGGACGAAGGATTCCGATCCCAATATCCGAATCGCAGCGCTTCGGATCGCACGGGAACGAAAAATGGACCTGGGAAAAATCCTCCCCAGCCTGGCCCAGGATCCCAGCCCAGCGGTCCGCCGCGAAGTTGCCCTCGCGTTGCATGGGATATCCTCTCCCGACGCGCCGCAGATCTGGACCACGTTGGCCCAACAGCATGACGGACGGGATCGATGGTACCTCGAAGCGCTTGGGATCGGTGCAGATCCGCAGTGGGATGCCTTTCTGGGCGACTGGCTCAAGAAGGTCGGTGACCAATGGAACACGCCTGCCGGTCGTGACCTGATCTGGCGTTCCCGCGCCAAAGTGACTCCAGGTCTGCTGGTCAAAATCATCAAGGATCCCGCAACTCCGGAATCGGGTCGGGCGCGATATCTCCGGGCGTTCGATTTCCTCAAGGGACCGGAACGGGACGCAGCGCTGCTGGAGCTCGTTGCCATCCCTTCGAAGTAGGCGATTCCGAACTCCGGCCTGCTCCTGACGGTCCGGTCGATTCCGGCCCACTTCATCGCGCCTGCGTCCGGCGGATTGCCAGAACCGTCGCAACCCGGGAAGGATCGACGCCGTCGACCGCCCAAACCGGAATGGCCGCCCTGCCCTTCAAACACGATACCGCAATGTCCGCGCCCAATCGCGGGACTCGCAGGCTCCACTTGCTCATGGGCCGGTGCCTGATGCTATTCGTGCTCCTGGGTGTCGGATGGAGTCTATCGACCCGAGGCAGTGCCGACGACGTGGTTACGTTGCTAACCGGTGAGAAATTCACGGGAACCCTGATTCAGGCGAATTCCCTGGAGGTAACCATCGACACCGAAAACCAAGGCCGGCTCACCCTCCCACGGTCAACCATTGAAACCATCGAGACCGGAAATGCTTCCCCGCCAGGTCCAGTCGCGGTCGATCCGTCCCTGCCGGACGCTTCCATCCTCGAAACCCGCCTTCCCCTTCCCCCTCCTGCAATTCCATCCGCCCAGATCCCACTGGCGCCCCCTCCAACTCTTCCCACCGGAACGAATTTTGTGGCCCGGATGGAGTGGGATGGACATGTCCGGTATGTGTTCTCCACCCGGGTGGCCCTTCCAGATCCCTTGTCCGAGGGCGCGACCTTTCTCAATGACCGACTCCAGCTTCGCGGAAGGATCGGGGCGAAACTGGCTGTCGATGGCGCCGTGTTTTCCAGCCAGGAAGGCCAGCAACCCGTCTCCGACGGCATTCAACTGCGCACATTTCAAATCCTGACGGAGGGCACCGTCGGACTCTGGCTGACGAATCAGTACGCGGTCGAGCTGGGCCTCATCGGCGGGCAATTCTATCTCAACAAGGCATACTGGAGGTTTGTTGACCTGCCGCATTTCGGAGACCTGACCATCGGCTATTTCACGGTACCGCAAACGCTGGAGAACATCATGTCGTTCGGCAGCCTGTCGTTCATGGAGCCTTCGGCCGGAACGGCGGCGTTCAGTCCGGGAAAGCGGGCCGGATTGGAATGGCATCGCACCTTTTACGATCAACGGATGACCGCATCAGCCGGCATCTTTTCCGTGGGACAGGATCCCAGCATCAATTTCGGAAGTGCCTCCCAGACCCTTGCCGAGCCCGTATTCCGGGTGACCGCACTGCCGTGGGCGGAACGCCAACGCTGGATGCACTTGGGCGTGAGCTACTCCTATGTATTTCCCCAGGACGCGGAGATGCAGTACCAGGCTCGTCCGGAAAGCCGACTCGCCCCCTTCCTGGTCAACACCGGCACGATCGACGCCAATCAGGCATCCTCTGTGGGCAGTGAGGCGGCCTGGGGCCTGGGACCCGTCCTGCTCCAGACCGAATACTTCAACTCCGTGGTTTGGGCCGATACGGCGACCGCCATGTTCCATGGATTCTACTTCGCGGGCGGATGGATGCTGACCGGGGAGGATCGGCCCTACAACCGCGCTACCGGGATTCCCACCCGGGTCCAACCGCGGCACCCTCTGTGGGGACCCGACTCCGGGTGGGGCGCCTGGGAGGCAGCGGGGCGGTATTCCTACGTCGACCTGGACAGCGCGGGAATCAACGGAGGCCGGATGGGAATCATCATGACCGGATTGAACTGGTACTGGAACCAGTACATTCGAATGCAGTTCAACTGCGGAATCGCCAACGTGAAGAGCGGACCCTCTCCTGGGAAACTCTATCTCCTGGAAGCCCGATTCGAGGGTCAATTCTGAGCCAGGAATCCGGCCGGTCTCTTGCCTTGCCCGAGCCCGGGAGCATTGCAGAATCACGGCACATCCAATCCCGCGCCGGCCGGGACCGACCAACGTGCCTGACAGCCCTCCGCTATGACATCGTCCGAATCCTCCGGGACCACCGGGGCGGTGGCGCTGCAGGAATCAGGCAACCGGCCGATTTCCCGCTGGTCCCCCCTCTTCGTATTCCTATTCGGCTTCGTGGTGCTTCTGCCTTCGATTTGGTCTGAGACCAGCGTCACAGGTTCCGACGAGTACTCCCTGGGTTTGCGCACGCCGATGGA
Source organism: Limisphaerales bacterium (assembly GCA_044221235.1). Taxonomy (GTDB): domain Bacteria; phylum Verrucomicrobiota; class Verrucomicrobiia; order Limisphaerales; family UBA9464; genus UBA9464. The sequence goes on along the minus strand of JBGAPN010000003.1, from coordinate 16,639 downwards.
AATGGCGGATCGTGGGGAATGGCTCACGCCCTGGGTGAACGGGGAGCCCCGCCTCCGAAAACCGCCGTTGGTCTACTGGCTGATCCTGGCCACCTACCACGCCGCAGGGGTCAGCCTGTGGGCCGCCCGAATCTGGGGAGTGCTGGCCGGCGCAGGGCTAGGTGTGGTGTCATGCCTGACCTCACGGGAACTGCTTCGAAACAATGGGTTTCTCGCCGGCCTGATCACCGTCAGTTGCATCGGCGTCGCCGCCCAGGCTCGCCAGGCCATGCTGGACCTTCCCCTCGCATTCTGGATCTCCGCGGCCGTGCTATTCTGGCTCCAATGGTATCGATCCGGCCGGATCACCGATGCCACACTTTCCGGCGCTTGCCTGGGACTTTCTTTTCTGACCAAGGGACCGGTGGGATTGTTCTTCTTCTCGGCGGCCGTGGTTGCCGGCCTGTGGAAACTGCCGCGTCAGCCATCGCTTCGGGGAAAAAACTGGCACTGGGCCGTGGCGTTGCTCGTGTTCCTTGGAGTCAGCACCCCCTGGCCCCTCGCCATACAACGCATCTGGAGCGACCGCTTCGGCCAGATCATCGGTGAGGAACTGGCCGCCCGAAACTTCGGACGATGGCATGGGATGGCTCCGCTCTCCGCACTGGGCGGCGCCTTGGGGCTCATCGCGCCGTGGACTCCCATGGTTTTGGTGGCGATGTGGCGTCAGTTCCGTCGGGACTCGGACATGAACTCGCACCAAAGACGTTGGCTGACCGCCACCGTCTTTCTTTCGGTCCTACCGTTCTTCTTCATGGCCACATTCGAGCGCAATATGCTGGCCGTGGTTCCCGTCCAGGCGGTGCTCGCGGCGGACTGGTTGGAGTCGGGAGACATTCTTCAACGTCTCACCCTTCGCATCGCCGCATCGCTCCTGGCAGCCGTAGCCCTGGCGGCTAGTTGCGTTGCGTTCTGGTTTCACCTCGGACCGACGATGGCGCTGATCACGGGCCTCGTGGCGCTCACGTTGCTCTGGGGCGCCTGGAACACCTGGAACCCCGGTTCCGTCGTCGCCGCCGGCGGTATCGTATTCGCACTGGTCTTCGGAGGACTCTACCCCGGCCTGGGCCTCAATTACCTCCCCCCGGACATCGAGTCACAGATCGGTCGCCGGCCAGCCTTTGCCTACGACCGCCTGCAACCCGCCATGCTGTCCCCGAGGCTCGGCCACAGCATCCAACCATTCCGGGTGGATCGCGTTCCACCGGACGGGTCCGCGATCGTGTTCGTGGATGGTGCTCAGCGGGCGGACCTTGAAAAGCAGCTCCACGATGCCGGTCTTTCCGGCGTGGAATTCATCCGATTCAAGACGTTTTACTCCCGGAAGGCTTGGGCCCGTTTTGCCCGGGCAGACGCCACCACCGCCGACTGGCGCGAAGCCTTCCGAAACCGGTCCCTCGACCACCTTCGGACCGACATGATCGGGATCGAGGTGAACCGGAATACTCAACGATGAATCTCCGCAGGCTTACCTTGGCGGGAGGCATCGCGACCGTCCTCCTCCTTCATCTCCAACCCTTCATGTCGAATCGGGGACGCCACCACCCTCCCGGATTCGACGTTCCACCACCGGCGTCATCGGCTGCCCTGGATCCCGTGCCCCGGTTTGTTCGTGCACCCATCGATTCCTCCGGATCGATCCCCAGTGTTCACGTGGCCTCGTTGTGCGAACCAAACCCGGGGATCCTGGCAGCGGCCTGGTATGGCGGGACGCGCGAGGGAGCGCGCGATGTCGCCATCTTCTTCAGCACCCAAAAGAACCGCGAACGCTGGTCCGAAGCGCAAGTGCTGGTCACCGCGGAATCGGCGCAGAACGAACTCGGACACTATGTGCGCAAGGTCGGCAACCCGGTCGTCTTTTCGAATACCCAGGGAAGAATCCGCCTGCTCTACGTAGCCATCGCCGTGGGCGGCTGGTCTGGAAGTTCCCTGTGCCTCAAGGAGTCCGACGATTCCGGCACGACCTGGTCTCCCAGCCGACGTCTGGTGCTCAGCCCCTTTTTCAATGTCAGCGAACTGGTCAAAAACGGGCCCACTCCCCTCGCTGGCGGTGGATGGGTTGTTCCCATCTACCACGAATTGTTCGGGAAGTTTCCCGAACTCCTCTGGATGGACGAATCAGGACATCCCTCCAGCCCCATCCGCACCCGTGCGTTCGGGGGCCGGACCGCATTTCAACCGGCCATGGTTGCACTGGACTCGGAACAAGCAGTGTTGCTGTGTCGTACGGCCAACGACCGTCGCGATCTCCTTATTTCGCGAACCGCCGACCGTGGCGAAACCTGGTCGCCGCCGACGCCGTCCGGTCTTCCCAATTCCGACTCTGGGATTGACGCCATCCGACTGGCAAGCGGACGGCTGCTTCTGGCGTTCAATGACACCAACAGCGGCCGCGCAAACCTGCGCCTCGCCACATCCAACGATGCAGGAAGGACCTGGTCCCGCGGGCCGGTCGTCGAGTCGGAGGACGGTGAGGAGTTCTCGTACCCGTTCCTTCTTCAAACGCGAGACGGTTGGATCCACATGGCATACACATGGAAACGCCGTGCCATCCAAGTCGCCACCTTCAATGAATCTTGGACTGCTCCCGCTCGGGATCCCGCCAACCCATGATCCAAGAACTACCACGCAACACCGTCGCCACCCTGGTTACCGGAGTCGCCCTGTTCTGGCTGGTCGATGTCCTGGTTGGCGAGCGTCGAAGGCGATCCAGGACGGCCGGCGTCATCCTTCTGGCAGCCTGCATTCTCCTGGTGTCGGTTCCATTCGCCGGCGGCCTTTCCCTCACCGGCTTTGTTTCCAGTATCCTCCCGGGGTTCAGCATTCCCTTCTCCGCATGGATGGTACAGAGAGTGGCATGCCGCCTCGGATACCCGACGCTCCTGAGGGATCATGACCAGTTCCTGCTCTGGACCTTTGGGACCGCGGCGGGTGTGCTGCTCTATCCAGCCGCCTTGGGCTTGACCCACACAGATCCCTACTCCGCAGGGTGGGCCGGGGGTGTCCTATACCCTGTCGTCGGACTGCTGGGAGCACTGCTGATTGGACTGAAAATCCGATTCGGATGGATCCTTATCATCGCGATTGCGACGTGGCATCTGGGCGGACTGGAATCGTCCAACTACTGGGACTATCTGGTGGATCCGATCTATTTCCTGATCTCACTTCCCTTGACACTGATGGCATGGACCCGACGCCCGCCTCGCGGCCTTCTGCCGGCGAGACAATGACTTTCTGCGGATTGGCGATGCCGTTTCACCGCAGGATTTGAACATCCAAATCACTCGGCCGGTTGTGGGCGAGTGAGATCGCCGGCCTGAACATCGCCGGAGACGATGTCCGCCACCAGTGTCGTGTTACGAATCGGACCCGAGACCTTGAGTTCGCCGACTCTTTGATCGGAACGCCAGACGTCCAATCGGTCGCCAATCCTCGGCAAGACATTGAGCGAGTAATCGAGCACGACAAAACGCAACCGGGCATTGACGGACTCGACCCGACCCACTGTCCCATCCATGGGTTCCGTCAGCCGGACCGGGCGTATCGGTGGGACAGGCTGAATCACTTCGGGCGGAGGCAGCGTCCTGCACCCCACCATCAGGAGGGAGGCCAACCCAAGCCAAGGATTCCGCGTGCGCATCCCCCCAATAGACCGACTTCGGTTCACGATCGTCAATTCAGGTCGTTCCATGGCGCTTCAATTCCAGCTCCTTTCCGGTGCGGTATTCCCTTCCCAAGGTTGCTCCCGGGACTCAGAGCGCTAGCCTTCCACCATGGACTGGCAGCAACCAGCAGCTCTTGGCGTCGTGCTGATCACGGCGGGGCTGATTGTTTGGCGTCAGGTAAGGCCCGCGCGTTTTCGATTCCACCATCACGTGGGATGCGGTTGCAGCTCTGCCGATCGGGCCCCCGGTGTCGTGGTTCAAGGGCGACGGGGCGAACCACCCCGAATCACAATCAAGCCCCGCTAGATTGAGCGAAAGGCACCGCCCGGTTGGCGCGTCATCATACCCTACGACCACCTTCCCTCCCCGATTTTCTCAATGCGCTCCGCCGAATGTTTCAACTCGCCCATGAACTGGGTGAACCGAATTTATTGGTGTTTTTGCCTGCTCTGGATCAATCCGGCCTGGGCGGCGGACTCCCAAGGAATCGAGGCTTCTCCACGGCTGACACGGGAGCAGGAGGACGGGCGGGCGCTGGCGGCCGAAATGCGATCCCTGCAGCCAGGCACCGGTTCGACCAACCAGGCGACCTTGGAGTTCCGGGACAAGTTCGGCAAACGGACCCGGGTTCCGCTGACGATTGAAACCCGCCTGGGTGACTCTGCCACCGCAGGATGGACCACCCGGTATGTCCCCCGAGTGGACCCGACGGCGCCGGGGGAGACGTTGGCGATTCTCCAGTTCCCGGATCGTCCACCCACCTATGTGGTCGACGGCGGGACCGGTTCCGGATCTGAAATCCTGCCCGCTGGCAAGGCGTTCATCCCCTTTGCCGGCTCAGATTTCTGGATGTCCGATCTAGGACTGGAATTCCTGCACTGGCCGGAACAGCGCATCCTCCCGAGTCCCCGCAATGACCCTCCCATGATCAAGGGAAGAGCCTGCAAAGTCCTTGAGAGCCGCGGCCCGGCTGGCTCTCCCTATTCCCGGGTGGTATCGTGGGTGGATAATGAGTTCAAGAGCCTGATTCAGGCCGACGCCTACGATTCGGCTGGAAAGCTTTTCAAACGATTCAGCATCGGTTCGGTCAAGAAGGTTGCCGGCGCCTGGCATCTCAAGGACATGGAAATGATCGACGAGCGGAGGGACAGCAAAACGCGGCTCGAATTCGAACTGACCGTTGACGGCAGCAAGTAGGCTCCCGGGCCCCAGGGTGCGATATGCTTCAGCCCGGCTCGATTCCGAGCGCCCGGGAGCGGGACGGCGGGACCGCTCCGAACGCCTCCACCAAGCGGCTTCTCAGGAATTCCCGGACTTGGCGCACCGATCGGCTGGAGGCCTGAAGCTCCATTATCGCACTCCAAGGTCCCAGCGTGAGCGCCCCAAGGATCTGTTCCGATTCCGGACTCAGTGAATGTTTCACTGACACGGGATCGAGCCCGAGCGACGCCAGTAGACGCGCCTCAAACGCAAGGACCCACCGGGGCTGGGCAACCCGTCCCTCCACCTCGCGCAACCAATCCGTGAAGAGAGCAAACAGTTCAGGAATGGGCGTGTCGGTCTCCGATCCCCGTTCAATGAGCGCCACCGCATAGGCCGCCTGGAGCAGCTTCTGATAGTCTCCCCGGAGGTCTGCATGCCGTTCATCCGGGACGACCTCACGCAGCGTGTGCAGATTCGACCGGCGTGCCGGCACCACACTGAGTTCGGCCTCCACCAGCAGGTCCAGCTTTCCGTGGAAGGGAGACTTGGGCCGCCGCGCGCCCCGCGCGAGCGTGGCGATTCGGCCGTGTTCAACCGTCAGCCAGTGGACAATCGAGCTTGTATCCGAGTACGGATGCAGCCGCATCACGATTCCCCGATCTCGCAGGTCCACCATGATTGGATTCGGTTGGATCCGTGGGAGTGGGGTTCAGCCAAAACGGCGCAGGAGGCGACCTTCCTCCTGCTTCATGCGGCGCCGACTGCGCGGGTCCTGATCATCGAATCCTCGAAGATGCAGCAAACCGTGGATCACATACCGGCGGATTTCCTGATGCCAGGTGGTACCAAATTCACGGGCTTGCCGGACAGCCTCCTGCACGCAGATGAACAACTCCCCCCGGAGGCATTCGCGAGTGCTTCCCTGGTCGAAGGTGATGATATCGGTCGGCCCCGTGTGCTGGAGAAACTGGAAGTTCATCCGGGCCGAACCCCGTGTGCCCACCCAATGCACAGCCACTTCACCCGTCTGGTTCTGCTCGGAAAGCACATCCATGATGAGACGACGAATTCGCGCCGTGGCTGGAACCCGTTTCCGCTGGCGATTGTGAATTTCAATGACTGGGACCGGAGAGGTTTTCGATGAACCCCCGAGATTCCCTGACGACTTCCGAGCAGCTCCCATTCTCCGTTTGTTTGGGCGGGTACGCACGTCAGGCCGCCACAACGGCATCTCGTGGTACGTCCTTCAGGATCTGGGAAATTACGAGATCCGTGGTGACCCCCTCTGCCTCCGCCTCGAAATTGAGGATCAGGCGATGCCTCAGGGCGGATGGCGCCATGGTGGCAACGTCGTCAAAGCTGACATTGAACCGGCCTTGGGTCAGCGCCCTGACCTTGGCGGCAAGGATCAGAACCTGGGCGCCGCGCGGACTGCTCCCGAACCGCAGATACTGATTGGTAATCGGCACGGCTGTCTCGGTCTTCGGGTGGGTCGCGAGCACCATTCGGACGGCATAATCCTTCACGTGGGACGCGATCGGCACATCCCGGACGAGTGCCTGGAGTGTCCTGAGGCCTTCGCCATCGAGTACCCGGCCAGGCACGACTTTCGTCCCTTCGGTGGTTCGATTGAGAACCTCGGTCAGTTCATCCCTCGTGGGATACCCCACCAGCAATTTGAAGAAGAACCGGTCCAACTGCGCTTCGGGCAAAGGATAGGTCCCCTCCTGGTCGATCGGATTCTGGGTTGCCAGGACGAAGAACGGCTTCGGAAGTGGCCGGACTTCGCCGCCTGCAGTCACCTGACGTTCCTGCATGGCTTCCAGCATCGCCGACTGGGTCTTCGGGGTCGCCCGGTTGATCTCGTCCGCGAGGACCAAATGCGCAAACACAGGGCCGCGTTGAAATTCAAACCGTCGGCGCCCGTCCGGAGATTCCATGACGAGGTTCGTGCCCAAGATGTCCGCAGGCATCAGGTCGGGAGTGAACTGAATCCGGCTGAAACTGAGATCCAACACCTCCCCCAGCGTCCGCACCAGAAGCGTCTTGCCGAGTCCAGGCACCCCCTCCAGGAGGACATGTCCTCCAGCCAGGATCGCGGTGAGCGTTCCGTCCACAATGGCATCCTGGCCCACCATGACTTTGCCGATCTCAGTGCGGAGGCGGCCGTACATTTCTCGAAACTGCGCGATCTGTTCCTCGGTGGTCATGGGGCTCGGTGTTCCGTAGACGACCGTAGTCAGTTGGCCTCGAGAGGCAAGCCGGCGCAGCAAACTCACCCCTGCAGGATCCCAAAATCTGGCGAGGGAATCCCATTCGCTCAATGAGGGACGGACGCGGCAAACATACCCGCATGAGTCCTCACGAGGCCCTGCTGGCGCTCAACATGATCGAAAATGTCGGCCCCATCCGGCTGCGGCAATTGCTCGACCATTTTGATGGGGATCCGGTCGCAGTGCTGCAGGCGCCCGCGCCCCGCTTGTTTGCCGTCCCGGGCATCGGTTCTGAAACGGCAGATGCCATCGCGTCCTGGGAGTCCACCATCGACCTGACCGGTGAACTGCGCCGGATCTCGGAGTTTGGCTGCCGGATCTTCACCCAGCTGGACTCGGAGTACCCTGCCCCGCTTCGTGAAATCTACGACCCGCCCATCGTCCTCTACGTCAAGGGAACCCTCGTGGCGGGCGACCGCAATGGGATTGCCCTCGTTGGATCGCGTCTGACCACACCCTACGGAACCGAAGTCGCCCGCAAATTGGCGTACCAGCTGGCCTACGCGGGAGTCACCGTCGTCAGTGGCGGGGCCAGAGGCGTGGACACCGCGGCCCACCAGGGGGCTCTGAGCGCCAAGGGCCGAACCCTGGCCGTTTTGGGGACCGGGATCAACCGGGTCTTCCCCCCGGAGAACGCAGACCTGTTCGAGCGTATCTCCGAGCGGGGAGCCGTCCTGACCCAGTTCCCATTTGACCGGCCTGCGGACAAGCAGTCGTTTCCCATCCGCAACCGGATTGTTGCCGGGCTCAGTCAGGGAACCGTGGTCATCGAGGCCAATCTCAGCAGCGGGGCCCTGATTACCGCCAATTTTGCCACCGAATATGGACGGCAGGTCTTTGCCGTTCCCGGGCGCATTGACTCCCCCCGCAGCAAGGGGTGCCATGATCTGATCAAGAAGGGCGCCAAGCTGTGCGAAGGGGCGGAAGACGTCTTGAGCGAATTCGAATACCTGTTTCCCCCCTCCAACCGCCCCGTTTCGGCAAACGGGACCGTTGACCTGCCGTCGTTGACACTCTCATCCCAGGAGGCAGCCATCCTGGATTCACTTCCACCAGGTCAGGAGAAAACCATCGATGAGATCATCCGGGGCGCCGGACTTCCGGCGAACGTCGTCTCGGTCACGCTTTTCAGCCTCGAATTGAAACGGCTGGTGAAACAATCACCGGGAAAGCGGTTCAGCCGGTCCCTTTGACAACATTTCAGGAATCAAGGCGTTCCAACTGGCGCCGGTCCCGCTTGGTGGGGCGTCCCATTCCCTTGGGCCGAATTGGAGGGGTGGACAGCGTTGCAATTCGAGCGCGTTCGAATTCTTCCGGCGGTGTCAGATCCTCGGCAAACTGCGGGACCAATCGGGCACCCACCCGCGACGGCGGACTGCCCACCACACGGAGGGTCCGGCGGAGGGTTTCTGTCTGAATGACGATCATTTCCCCCGGATGCACTTCCCGCGCTGGCTTGGTCGGGAGGCCGTTGAGCCGAACATGACCTCCGCGGATGGCCGCCACCGACAGGGGCCGCGTGCGAAAGACCCGGACCGCCCAAAGCCATTGATCGAGGCGCATGTTCAGCAGCTTGAAGGACTGGCCTTCGATTCCACAGGAACTCCCCGAGCCTGGCAGCGGGGGCAGAGCCCAAAGAATTCAAGACGATGCGTCACTCCGGTGAATCCATGCCGGCCGGCCAAAGCCCTCTCGAGTTCCACTGGGAAACACTCGTCCACTTCCACGATCAACTCACAGCGCGTGCAAATCAGGTGATGGTGGTGGCCGTCGTCCCCCTCCGGTACAAGTTCAAACCGCGCAACCCCGTCGCCAAAATCAAATCGACGGACCAGGACCATGTCTTCGAGCGTGTGGAGATTCCGATAGACGGTCGCCAGATCGCATCCTTGCTGTCCCAGCGCCGCATGGATTTCCCGGTTGCTCATAGGGTGCTGATGCCTCCGGAGGACCTCGAGAATTGCCTGGCGGGGCCCGGTGATCTTGCGGGCATGCTTTCGCAGTTTCGCGGTCAGTTCAGTGAGGGGCTGCTGGACCAGGCGGTGCGGGTGTCGGTGCTGGCGGCAGGGATCACTCATGCAGGGCTCGATTGGGGCCGGGCGCGGCGGAACCGGTTGACGGAAAGCGACGCCAGGAACAAGGCGACACTCGTGAGCACAATGGTGGGACCACAGGGGGAATCGAACTGGTAGCTCAACGCGACCCCTCCGAGTCCACCCAACAGGCCCGTCAATAGGCTCAGGACAATCTCCTGACGAAGGTTGCAGGCCAAGTTGCGGGCGGTTGCGGGCGGTATCACCAGGAGGGACGTGACGAGAATGATTCCCAGCAAGCGGATGCTGGTCGCGACCACCAACGTCAGAGTGATTACGAAGCCGAAATTCAACCATCGCACGGAAAGTCCGCTGACATGGGCCAGGTCCTCATGAACGGTCAGCAGAGTCATCTGGCTCAGGCGCGAGAACACAACACCGCCAACGACGACGAAGATTGCGAGAGCGATCCACACCTCACTGGGTCCTACACTGAGAATGTCTCCAAACAGATAGCGGTGGAGTTCGCCGCGGAATCCTTTGAGGAGGCTGAAGCCGACAACGCCGGCCGCCATGAATGCCGACATCAGCAATGCCATGATGGTGTCAGTCAACAGGTCGGTCTTCTCCTTGAGCCAAAGGATCAGAATCGCCACGGCGAGACTTACACCGACCATCGGCCATGCGGGCTCCCATCCGAACGCCAGTCCCAACGCCACCCCCGCCAGGGCGGAATGGGCCACAGCCTCGCTGAAGAACGCCATCCGGCGCGCGGTGACAAAGACTCCGAGCAGCCCGCAAAGTGGACCCAGCAGCAACGCCGTCAGAAATGCCCGCTGCATATAGGGTTCAGAAAACATGGTACGTCGGGATCGACTTGCTCGGGGATTCAGGGCCGGATGTTCACCAAGTGGTGATGACCCGGACCGTGGTCATGATGATAGGGCGTCACATGAATTCCGTAGGCCTGCTTCAGCGAATCGGCATTCATGACTTCCTCAGGGGTTCCTTCGCAACAGATCACGCCATTCAACGCATACACCCGGGAGGCGTGCCGATAGACCATGGATAGATCATGGGACACCAGTATCACCGTGAGCCGATGACGTCGGTGGATCGCAGCAATCAGCTCATAGAAGGATTGTTCACCCGGCGTATCCACGCCTGCCGTCGGCTCATCGAGCAGCAGTAACTCCGGTCGCCCCAGCAGGCTGAATGCGATCAGGACCCGCTGGAGTTGCCCGCCACTCAGTCCGGCGAGCGGTCGATCCAAAAGCCTGGCCAGTTCATTGTCGGGCAAAACGCCGTTCAGGACGACATCCATTCCCTGCCGACTTCTCCAGAACCAGCCCTGCGTTTCCCGAAGTCTCAGGCAGAGAAACTCCCGCACGCTCAGTACAAAACTTTTGTCCAGGGCCAATCTTTGGGGCACGTATCCGACGCGTTGGAGGACCGATGGCGACAATCTCTGTCCAAAGATGCGGATCTCCCCCTGGCTGGGCTCCTGCAAGCCGAGCAGACATCGCAGCAGCGTCGTCTTCCCGCAACCGTTCGGACCAATCAAGGCGACAATCTGTCCCTTGGGGACATGGAGGTCCACGCCGCGCAGCACCTGCGCCGCCCCGAGGGTAACTCGCAGTCCATGGACCTCCACTGCAAGTCCGGCCGGATGGAATCGAATCTCGGCCATGACTATTTCAATGCTTGTTGGAGCGCACGGAGGTTGGCCCTCATTCCATTCTCATAGGAATCAGTGTCCAGCCGGCTGGCCTCCAGCGTATCCAACACCGCCACGCCGATTTTCAAGTCCCGGGCCAGCTGATTGGCCAATTTGATTTCAACCAATGGCTCTACAAACAGGGCCGCCACCTGGTTCTCTCGGATCGCCTTGGAGAGTTCCGCAAGATACCGTGGCGAAGGCGACGCTCCCGGCACCTCTTCGATCACCCCGACGAGGTGAATTCCAAAACGCCGGCAGAAATAGGGAAATGCGTCATGAAACGTAACGATATCGCGCCGAGGCAACCGTTGGATTCCCATCTTCAGGTCATCCTGAAGCACCAGCAACCGAGACAAATACGCCGAAGCATTCGACGCGTAGGCGGCTGCATTTCCTGGATCAACCTGCTGAAGCACCGCCAGGAGGTTGCTCACTCCGTGCCGGGCAAAAACCGGATCCAGCCAAACGTGAGGGTTCGCTGTATTCGCCGGATCATGCCCGTGGTCGTGGGCATTCTTGTCCCCATCTCCCTGCAGTTGTATTTGGGGCAGGTCGTGGATCAGGTCATTGGTCGGGATTCCCGTCGCCACTTCCACAATTCGCTTCTGGAGTGAGGCCTCATTCCCGGTGAGCACCCGGGTCAGCCACGATTCCATTCCTAATCCATTCAGAAAAATGACATCGGCCTCCCGGACCTTGCGAAGATCGCGGGGCCGGAATTGGAAATCATGGGGACCGACGTTGGGTGGCAGCAGATTCTGAACGTCGGCCCGATCGCCGGCCACATTCGCAGCCCAGCTGTATAGGGGGGCGATACTGGTGAGGATCTTCAGGCGCCGATTTGAGTTCTCTGCTGCCTTCGCTTCACTCCCAGGCGTCCACAGGATCAGGAGCAGCAGGAACCACAATCGACACGCCATGCGCGCAGGGTGAGTTCCAGCACGATGGTTTGCAAACAATTTGCAACCAAAGGGAGACCTAGGGAAAAGCAGAAACCCGCCGGGGTATCCGGCGGGTCATGCGACGGCGCACGCCAATTATTTCATCAGGAGCATCTGGCGGGCCCGCTTGATGGCGGTCGCCAAACGGCGCTGATACGGCGCGGGCAGTCCGGTGTACTTCCGGGGAAGAATCCGACCGTTTTCCGTCACGTACTGCTTCAGCAGGGTGACGTTTTTGTAGTCGATGGCGTCGATGGTGAAATCCACCTTGGGTCGGACCCGCGGAGTGCGGACAGTCGTTCCTCGGCGCTTGGACTTGGATTCGTCGAGCTTGGTCTTGCGGGGCATGGCTTACTTGATTTCGCGGTGCAGCGTGTGCCGGCGAAGCGCGGGGTTATATTTTTTCTTTTCCACCTTCTCGGTCTGCAACTTTTTGTTGCGGGTGGTCTGGTAGCGGCTGGGGGACTTGCCCTCCTTGCGCGCCTCCGTGCATTCAATGGTGACTATTTCGCGGGGCATGGGAAATTACTCCTTCTCCTTGGCAGCGGGGCGTTCTTCCGGCTCCTCATCGCCTTCATCCGAATCGACAGAGGCACTGGTCTCAACCGTGCCCAGTGCGCCCAGGCGGCGCTGCTTGAGAGCGCCCTCCTTTTCGAGCTGGGCCTGTGCCTCAACAGTAAACCGGGCCCAAGGAATGGCATCGAGACGCGCCCGGGGAATGGTCTTCCCGGTCAGCTCGCACACTCCATAGGTGCCCTTCTCGATGCGCTTGAGCGCCTCCTCGATCTCGTAAAGAGCATCCTGGTCCGACGACAGCAAACTGAGGGCAAAATCCCGGTCAAAGTTATCAGTGCCGGAATCTCCCATGTGGAGACTGTAGCTCTCCATTTCGCTCTGGGATTCCTTGGCCAGACCGGTCATTTGGTCCCTCAGACGCGCATGAAGCTCCAGAAGGTTCTGATAATACTTCTGCCACTCCGGCTTGATTTTGGTCGAAGGCGTCCAGGACGGTCCTGCTCCCTTTCCTTGCTTGGCCAACGGACGGCCAAGAATGGATGCGGCGCTGGTACCGCCCGGCTTGCGTGTGGCAGGCTCAGGTCCGGCCGGCTTTTTGGCGGCCGGCTTGTGAGGGGCTCCCTTGTTGGCGCTCACAGTGATTAAAAAGCCGAATTCGAGATCGTTTATACCTTCGAAATACCGGAAGACCACTGAGTTTCCCGGAACGAAGGCCGCGAAAGCTACCAAACGACTTTTCGATTGCCACAAAATTTTTTCAGAGCGGGAAAAACGATTCCCCCACCCGACGAGATATCTCTCCCCTCGAGCATCCCTCTCCACGCCCCTCGGCCGGTAGGCACCCCTTGAAAACCTTGAAAAACGCCGGACGTGCATGAAATCCACCGTTTGCATGAAAAATTAGGGGAAGTGACGGGACACAACGCAGGCATTAGGCTGACGCCGACGAAATGGACAAATTGCTCCTGATCGATGACGAGGCGGACGTTCAATACAGCTTCCGTCGGATCTTTGATTCGCCCGACCTGCAGCTGTTTACCGCCTCCAGCGGTGAGGAGGGCGTCCAAACCGTACAGCGGGTGAAGCCGGATTTGGTGATCAGCGACATCCGGATGGCCGGAATCAATGGGTTAGAAACCCTTCGACGGATCCGGGCCATTGACCCACGAATGCCGGTCATCCTGATGACCGCCTACGGAACGACCCAGACGGCCATCGAGGCCATGAAACTGGGCGCTTACGATTACCTCCTAAAGCCATTCGACGTTCCCCGCCTCAAGGAACTGGTCGCCCAGGCTCTCAAAGCGTCCCGGGACATGCGCCAAGCCGTTGCCCTCCAACCGATGATGGAAGCGGAGGACTACGAAGTCGGCGTGATCGGCCGCAGCGAGGCGATGCAGAACATCTTCAAGCTGATTGGCCAGGTGGCAGCGACCGATGCCACGGTCCTGATCACGGGTGAGAGTGGAACCGGCAAGGAACTGGTCGCCCGCGCCATTTATCATTACAGCAAACGGAACGAGCGGCCGTTCCTCGCGATTAATTGTGCCGCCATTGCCGAAAACCTTCTGGAATCCGAACTGTTCGGCCATGAGAAGGGAGCGTTCACAGGAGCTGCCTCCCAACGGATCGGGAAGTTCGAACAATGCGATGGCGGCACCCTGTTTCTGGACGAGATCGGGGATATGTCCCCCGCGACCCAGACCAAAATCCTCCGGGTGCTCCAGAACGGGACCTTCGAGCGGGTCGGCGGGAACCAGACGGTTAAAGTCGATGTCCGCGTCATTGCCGCCACCAACAAGCTACTCGAGGAAGCCGTCACCCAACGCCAGTTCCGGGAAGACCTGTTTTACCGGTTGAATGTGGTTCGAATCCAAATGCCGCCGCTTCGGGAGCGTCGGGTGGACATCCGGCTGTTGGTCGACTTTTTCCTCCGAAAACTGGCCGGGCCAGGAGGCAAACCGAAGTCCATCGGCCCAGGGACACTTTCAATTCTGGAGTCCTATTCCTGGCCGGGAAACGTCCGGGAACTGGAAAACGTGCTTCGAAGGGCCACGGTCGTGGCAAAGGGACAGGCTATTCTTCCAGCCGACCTGCCGCCCGAATTGGCCGGGAGCCCGGTTCAACAACCTTCCGCCGCTCCCTCCACGGGCGGATCGTCACCGCCTCCGGTATCACCTCCAGCCGCCCCATCTCCGGCGGCCGCCTCCACTGCCCTCCCCAATGATGTTGCCGGTCTGGCGCAGGCATTGTTTCGCATCGGCCGTTCGGATGGGAAACTCAAGGTGATTCCTGCGGTCGAGCGGGTCCTCGTCATTGAGGCTCTCAAGGAGACTCGGGGCAACCAGGTGCAGGCCGCACGATTGCTCGGAATCACGCGCGCCACCTTGCGAAAACGGATCGAGAAGTTTGGAATTCGACAGGAAGTCTCGGTCAATTGACACGACCGGGCATCCCAGTCCAGCCGCCGACATTCCCACTCAACGCCGTTTGCCGCCCAGATCTCATGCCGGTTCCCGTCCTCACCACCACCGAAATGCGAGCCTGGGAAAAGGCATCCTGGGCCGCAGGTGCCACTGAAGAATCGGTCATCGCCAGTGTCGGCCGGGAATTGGCCCGGTTCATTCGTAACCTCACAGCGCCCGGGGACCGCATTCTGATTCTCGCGGGTCCCGGCAACAATGGTGCCGACGCCCGTGCGGCCGAACCGCACCTCCCGGGCCGGGTCGTCGAGGTGATGAGCGCAACGGATCCGGCGGCGTCTCATCCCGTCCTTGCGGCAGCTCTCCGCAGGCAACCTGCACTGGTGGTGGACGGTCTGTTTGGAATTGGCTTAAACCGGCCCTTGAATCCGTCGTGGGTGGAGTTCATCCGCACGATCAACGACTCTGGCTTGAGGGTTCTCGCCGTGGATGTTCCTTCCGGCCTCAACGCCGATACCGGCCAGAACTGGGGTCTGTCGATCCACGCAGAGTTCACGTTGACGGTCGGTGCACCGAAGGCGGGGCTTTTGTCCCCCGCCGCGGTGGAGGGAGTGGGGAGACTCGAAGTAGCCCGGCAGGTGGGTCTCGTCGGGGAACCCGAGTCCGGCGGATCCTTGAAATGGGGTTTGGCCGAGGACTTCCAGTCCCCTCGAGTTCGACGCGGAACGGCATCCCATAAGGGCAGTTTCGGCCATGCCCTGGTTCTTGCCGGAAGTCTGGGATATTCTGGCGCTGCCGTGCTCGCCGCGAGGGCAGCCGGCAGGGCGCGCCCCGGTTTGGTCAGCGTGCTGACCTCGGGCGACACGTGGATTCCGGTCTCGTGCCAGCTGGCGGCGGCGATGGTTCACCCTTTTGCCGTCCGACATCCGCTGACTTCGACCGCGACTGCCATCCTTGCGGGGCCGGGCCTGGCCGCCCCGCAGCTTCCCACCGAGATACGGAATGAAGTGACCCGTCTCTGGCGGGAATTCCCCGGTCCGATGATTGTCGATGCCAGCGCGCTGGACTGGCTTCGGCCCGGAACCCCGTGCGTGGGTCCGCGCTGGATCACGCCGCACCCCGGGGAGGCGGGCCGCCTGCTGGGGATCTCCAGCAACGAAGTCCAGCAGGACCGGCCTGGAGCCCTGCGCCGACTGGCCCAACGTTACGATGCACTGACCCTTCTCAAGGGCCACCAAACCCTGATTGGAGGCGCGACCGGACCGATCTATGTCAATTCCTCGGGCAACCCGGGTCTTGCTCAGGGAGGAACCGGAGACGTGTTGGCGGGATTCCTTGCAGGACTGCTTGCCCAGCCTCGTCTTCGAGACGACATGATGCGAACCACCCGATACGCTGTATGGCGGCACGGTTCGGTTGCCGATGACCTTGAGTCGCAGGGAAGCGGATGGACCTCCGAGGAACTGGCCTCCAAACTCTCGGCCTGAATTTGGACAGGGCCGGAGCAACATGGCCCACCTTCACCCTCTTCCTCTGTGAATTCCGAAGAGTTCCCATTCGCTTCGGCACTTAGTTTCCAGGAAGCTGCCGAAACCGTTCCGGGCTGGCCAGTATTGGAAGAAGCCTTTATCCAGCCCGCACTGCCCGGGAGGTGGATGGACACCCTGTGGAGCCAGGGTTGGAGGCACTTTGGGTCCCAGTTCTTCCGGTATTCCGTCGCCGTTCACGATAACCGTGTCGTCCAGGTGATTCCTCTTCGAATCGATCTCTCACGGTGGATTCCCTCGAAAGGCCAGCGAAGAATCCTGAAACGAAACGGGGATTTG